>DATDFT010000001.1:0-5601 GCA_036522475.1 Pyrinomonadaceae bacterium
AAGCACGGCATGTTCATCGTGGGCCACACGCTTGTCTGGCACAACCAAACACCTCGCTGGGTGTTTGAGGACGACAAGGGCAACGCGGTCGATCGTGAGACGCTGTTGAGTCGGTTGCGCGAACACATCTTCACAGTCGTCGGTCGTTACAGGGGCAAGATAAAAGGCTGGGACGTGGTCAACGAAGCTCTAAACCAGGACGGCACGATGCGCCAGTCACCATGGTTCAGGATCATAGGCAACGATTACCTCGTCAAAGCATTTCAGTTTGCACACGAAGCGGATCCGAGTGCTGAGCTCTACTACAACGACTACGACCTCGAATTGCCGGCGAAGCGTGCCGGCGGTGTTGAGCTCATCAAAAAGTTGAAAGCGGCAGGCGTGCCGATCTCCGGCGTCGGTTTGCAGAACCATAACCTGATGGACTGGCCTTCAGCGAGGGACGAAGACGCGACGATCGCCGCGTTCGAGAAGCTCGGCGTGAAGGTCAACATTACGGAGCTCGACGTCGACGTGCTTCCTCGTACGACGAAGCCCGGAGCAGATTACGCAGTCGAGATTCCCGTGACTCCGCAGTTGAATCCTTACGAAGATCGCTTACCGGACGCGCAACAGTTGGCGCTCGCGAAACGGTACGGGGAACTGTTTCAGGTCTATCTAAAACATCGCGACGCAATCGAGCGTGTTACTTTCTGGGGCGTCGCTGATGGCGATTCATGGCTCAACAACTGGCCGATGAAAGGCCGCACGAATTATCCGTTGCTGTTCGATCGCTTAGGAAGAGCAAAGCCTGCATTCGCCGCCGTCATCAACACAAAGACGAATAGTTTGAAATTGCCGCTCGTGAATGTCGACATCGAAACGGAGTTGATTGACGGCGCCGTTGCTTTTCGGCAGCATGGCGGCGGAAACACGACCGCGCCGAACTGGCCGACGTTTCTAAACTCGCGAGTCGTTATTTGGATGAACCATTAAGAAGCACAAAAGTCACAAATGATCTTTTTTGAGCATTTTGCGCCTTTTTGTGGCTAAAAATAAGTGAGGACCATATGGGAAGCGAAAACTACCAACCGAAACCGGAACACAAGTTTACTTTTGGACTATGGACCGTCGGCAATCGCGGGCGCGATCCGTTTGGTGATGCGACACGCGCGACTGTGAGTCCGGTGACGATTGTCAAACGTTTGAGCGAACTCGGCGTTTACGGCGTGAACTTGCACGACAACGATCTCGTGCCGATCGACGCGAGTGCATCTGAGCGCGATCGCATCGTCCGCGAGTTCAAGCAGGCGCTCGACGATCACGGCATGAAGGTGCCGATGGCGACTACGAACCTTTTTTACGATCCGGTGTTCAAGGACGGTGCTTTTACTTCGAGCGATCCGCGCGTGCGTTTATACGCGTTGCAAAAGACGATGCGGTCGATGGATCTCGGCGCTGAGCTGGGCGCGCACATCTACGTTTTTTGGGGCGGACGCGAGGGCGCCGAAGTTGACGCGGCGAAAGATCCGCGCGACGCACTGAAGTGGAATCGTGAGGCTCTCGACTTCCTGTGCGAATACTCGCTGGATCAACGTTACGACTATCGCTTCGCGCTCGAAGCGAAACCGAACGAACCGCGCGGCGATATCTACCTGCCGACGACGGGTGCGATGCTCGGCTTCATCGCGACTCTCGATCATCCAGAGATGGTGGGTGTCAATCCTGAAGTGGGTCACGAACAGATGTCTGGGCTGAACTTCTATCACGTCGTCGCGCAGGCGATCGAAGCCGGCAAACTCTTTCACATCGATCTCAACGATCAGAAAGGTCCGCGGTTCGATCAGGATTTGCGGTTTGGTTCGGAGTCGATCAAGAACCTGTTCTTTTTGGTGCGCTTGCTGGAGAGTGCATACGATGGTCCAAGGCATTTCGATGCGCACTCGTATCGCAGTGAAGATGAGGAGGGCGTGTGGGCGTTTGCGGCGGGGTGCATGAGGAACTATCTGATCCTGAAAGAGAAGGCCCGGCAGTTTGATGAGGATCAGGAGATCCAGGCGCTGCTTGGTGAGATCAGCAACGGGGGACCGGTCGAGCCGCTTGGTCGTTACAGTGCGGAGAAAGCGAAGCGAGTGAAGGACATGTCGCTCGATCGCGTCGAGTTAGCGAGCAAGCCTCTCCCGTATGAACGATTGGACCAGTTGACGGTTGATATTCTCTTCGGGGTTAGATAACGAGCGTGAAATTAGACCGGATGAACAGGATTTTCACGATTAACAAGACGTTATGCTGTAAATCATGGAAATCTTGTTTATCCTGTCTACTTCTACTGCTCGTACTCATACCACCGGCGCACACTCAATCACTCCCGGCTTACAAAAACCCCAACCTCCCGATCGAAACGCGCGTCAACGATCTCGTCTCGCGTATGACGCTCGAAGAAAAAGTCCTGGAAATGCAGAACGCCGCCCTGGCCATCGAGCGTCTCGGCATTCCGGCGTACGACTGGTGGAACGAAGCGTTGCACGGCGTCGCGCGCGCTGGTTACGCCACGGTCTTTCCCCAGGCGATCGGTCTCGCCGCCACCTGGGACACGAAGTTGATGCACCAGGTTGCCGACGTCATCTCCACCGAAGCCCGCGCCAAGCACCACGAGTTCATTCGCAACAATCAACACGCACGTTACGAGGGACTCACGTTCTGGAGTCCAAACATCAACATCTTTCGCGATCCGCGCTGGGGTCGCGGCCAGGAAACCTACGGTGAAGATCCTTACCTCACTGCAAGACTTGGTGTCGAGTTCGTCAAGGGACTACAAGGTAATGACCCGCGTTACTTCAAGGTGATCGCGACACCGAAGCACTACGCGGTTCACAGCGGTCCCGAACCCGAACGTCACGGCTTCGACGCCAAAGCTTACGAACGCGATCTGCGCGAAACGTATCTGCCCGCATTCCGCGCGACGATCGTCGAAGGCAAAGCCGGCTCCGTGATGTGTGCATACAACCGCACGAACGAAGAACCCTGTTGCGCGAACAAGAGGTTGATGACTGACATTTTGCGCGGGGAATGGGGCTTCAATGGCTACGTTGTTTCCGACTGCGGCGCGATCAGCGATATCTGGAAAGGCCACAAGTTTGCCAAGACTGAAGCCGAAGCGTCGGCGCTCGCCGTTCGCGCCGGAACAGATCTCACGTGCGGCGGTGAGTATGCATCTCTGATTCAAGCGGTGAAGCAGGGACTGATCACAGAAGCCGAGATCGATACTGCGCTGAAGCGCCTGATGACCGCACGGTTTCGACTCGGCATGTTCGATCCGCCCGAGATGGTCCCGTACGCGCGTATTCCGTTTTCGCAGAACGACACTCCCGAGCATCGCCAACTCGCGCTTCAGAGCGCGCGCGAGTCGATCGTGCTTTTGAAAAACGCTAACGCCACGTTGCCGTTGCGAAAAGATCTGAAAAGCATCGCGGTGATTGGACCAAACGCGGATGCGCCCGAAGTGTTGTGGGGTAATTATAATGGCCGCCCGTCGCGCTTGATCACGCCGCTCGCGGGAATCAAGAACGCGGTTTCGGCAGACACGAAGATCGTTTACGCGGCCGGTTCGACGCTCGCCGGCGATTCGCCTCAGGCGGACAAGATGATCGAGGATGCCGTTAAAGCTGCCAGAGAGTCAGACGCAAGCGTTTTGGTGCTGGGACTTTCTTCCAAGCTCGAAGGCGAAGAGATGAAGGTGGACGTTCCCGGATTTCACGGCGGCGATCGCACCGATCTCTCGTTGCCGCAATCGCAGGAAGCGCTGCTGAAAGCTGTGGTTGCGACGGGCAAGCCGGTCGTTGTCGTGTTGCTCAGCGGGAGCGCAATCGCTGTCAACTGGGCCAACGATCACGCGCCCGCGATCGTGCAGGCGTGGTATCCCGGTGGTGAAGGCGGCACTGCGATCGCGGATGTGTTGTTTGGCGACTACAACCCTGCGGGACGTTTGCCCGTCACGTTCTACAAATCGGTGGACCAGTTGCCGCCGTTTACTGATTACAGCATGCAGGGCCGGACGTATCGTTACTTCAAAGGCGAGCCGCTTTATCCGTTTGGTTATGGATTGAGTTATACGAGATTTGCTTACAGCAACTTGCGAGTTAATTCAGTGAAAGCTCGCGAGCCGGTGAAGGCGACAGTTGATGTGACGAACACGGGCGAAAGGGAAGGCGACGAGGTGGTCCAACTCTATCTCACCGATGTTGCTGCATCTGTGCCGGTGCCGATTCGAACGCTAGTCGGGTTCGAGCGCATCTCACTTCGCCCGCGCGAGAAACGCAGCGTGACGTTTACGATCACGCCGCGCCAGATGTCGCTGATTGATAACAACGACAAGCGCGTGATCGAACCCGGTGAGTTTCTGATCAGCGTGGGCGGCAGCCAGCAAGGCTTGCGCGGCCGCTTTCTTGTCTCCGGAAAAATGATAGAACTCGCGGAGAAGTAATCTCCTGTTAATCCTGAAAATCATGAAAATCCTGTCAAACGTCCTTCGCTCAAGAAAAATGTAGACAGGATTTACATGATTTTCAGGATTAGCAGGATAGCTCTCATAAATTACCGACAAGAGAGGCTGCATATGCAACCAGTGGCGCTCGTCTTTCTGTTCATCCTTCTCATTCCCGTGGCGGTGCACGCGCAAGTGCTCGGCGATCCGGCAGACGTCAGCCAGGATTTTCAAAAAATGGAGAACGTCTACTTTGTCGGCAGTCGCGTCACGACCTTCGACACGTCAACCGGACAGGGCACTCTGCAATGGGATCGTTACTTGCGCAACACGACACTCTCGTTCAACAAGATCGACGTTGGCTTCACGCGCGGTAAGGCTACTGAATTTCCCGGAACTGAATACGATCAGGACCCATCTCTGCCTTTCGCAATTACTTTCGTGAGTCCGCGCACCGTGCGTCTCCGTTTGTCGACTAGGAACGTGCCGTTAACTGAAGGCCAGTCGCTGATGCTTGCCGGTCCGGTTCCGAAAGACAACTCGTGGCGAGTCGAGCAGAACGATCGCGAGATCGTTTACACCGGCGCGCACGGCAAGGTGCGAATCGTCAAACAGCCGTGGCACATCGAGATCTACGACGAGCACGGCCGGTTGTTAACGCGCACGCAGAACATCGGCGATCCCGCGACATTCATCACTCCGATTCCGTTTTCATTCGTGCGTCGCTCGAGCGATCTCTCGCGCCGCATCGCCGCGACGTTTGAGTTGCAGCACGACGAAAAGATCTTCGGTTGCGGCGAATCGTTTACGCGCTTCAACAAACGCGGGCAACGCGTGCTCGTCTCGACGCGCGACGGCATGGGCACGCAGAACGAGTACATGTACAAGCCGATACCGTTTTTCCTGAGCAGCAACGGCTATGGCATGTTTGTTCACACCAGCGCGCCGCTGACTTTCGATTTCGGCAAGTTTTACGACGCGCACAACGTCATCTATTCAGGCGACGAGAACCTCGATCTCTTCATCTTTCTGGGCGAGCCGAAAGACATTCTTTCCGAGTACACCGCGTTGACCGGTCGCAGTCCGGTGCCCCCACTGTGGTCGTTCGGTTTCTGGATGAGCCGCATCACTTACAACTC
>DATDFT010000002.1:0-4310 GCA_036522475.1 Pyrinomonadaceae bacterium
GTCTGTTGGGCAGACAGCATCGTCGCAAACAACGCCAGGGTGCAAAGCAGCGCAACGCTTCGCTTGAGTGGTCTCATGGGGCACCTCACTTGTAATGTCGAGAGTAAGAAAAACGCGGATGACACAGATTACATCAGATCCGTGTCATCCGCGAAAATCTGCGACACAAAAAAACTTCAGAAGAACAGCGAGTACAGCAGCCGGTTGGGTGAACCGGTGCCGGCGTTGGTCACGTGGTTCGTCGTCGAACCGTTGACAATCGCGTTACGCGTTGTTGTGGCTGAAGCGCCCGGACTGAATTGTTTGTACAGCGCTGCCACTCCCGCGACGTGTGGTGAGGCCATTGAAGTTCCGCTCAACGTGGCCGTGGCGGTGTCAGAGCTGAACCAGGCCGACAAGATTCCCGAACCCGGCGCGAAGATGTCCAAACAGGTGCCGAAGTTTGAGAACGAAGCGCGCGCGTCGCTGGTGGTGGTTGCACCGACAGTGATGGCATTGGCCGCACGCGCCGGCGAAGTAGTGCAAGCGTCAGTGTTGCTGTTGCCAGCGGCGACGGCGATCGGAACTCCGGAGTTTGCGAGATTGTTCACCGCGGTGTCGAGCGCGCTTGACGCTCCGCCACCGAGACTCATGTTCGCGACTGCCGGGTTGATGTGATTGTTGGTCACCCAATCGACGCCCGCGATCACGCCCGAGTTCGAACCGGAACCATTGCAGTCGAGCACGCGTACTCCGCGCAGCAGCGCGCTCTTCGCGACGCCGTAGGTGGAGCCGCCGATCGTGCCGGAGACGTGAGTGCCGTGGCCGTTACAATCAGCGCCACTGCCGCCAAACGCGTCAAAGACGTTGGAAGCACGACCGCCAAACTGCGTGTGCGTAGTGCGAATGCCAGTGTCGATTACGTATGCGCGCACGCCCGAACCGGTCCAGTTGTAAGTGTAAGTCGCACTCAGCGGCAGGTTACGCTGGTCAATGCGATCGAGTCCCCACGGCGGATTGCTTTGCGTTGTATCAGCCGTGACGATCCCATCTTCTTCGACGAATTTAACGCGGTAGTCCTGGCTCAGTGCCTCGGCATCTTCAGGCGACATTTCAACCGCAAAACCGTTAAGCGCGTTTTGGTAAATGTGTTTGAGTTTACCTCGGTGAGTGCCCGCCATCTCGTTGGCGATGTACGGAGCGATCGAGAAGGTTCCTCGTTCGCCGACGACGGAATCATCGAGCACGACGATGTAATTGTTCTCAATCTTATGAGCGTTTCTGCGGAGCTTGTCTTTTTTCTGGCTGCGCACCGGTGACGAGAGAAAGACAGCGGTGCAAAGGCCGGCGAAAATAAGTAACGCTAAAACTTTCTTCATACTCTTTTCCTCCAGTTGAAAGTAAGGTTGGTGAGTGGGGGATGTACAACAGCGTCGGTTTTTATAAATGCGAAACGATGCATATCCACGCACCAATGGGAGGGTGAAACGTATGAACCTGGTTTTGGAGAGTAGTTCGTCTGGGACGGGAGGCGCGCAGTATGCCACCAAACTTTTCGGAGCGCAAGTAAAGTCTATTGGCCAAAATTAAGGTATCTTGTGCATTCTGTGAAGCCTATTCAGCGCAACAAAGACTTCCCGCTCCGAGGCTTATCTTTGCGGCTTTGCGTCTTTGCGGGAGCAATTCTTTTTTGCTTTCAGCTTCACGTTTGCGCGCAGCAAGATCTCACGCGGTACGTTAATCCATTCATCGGCACCGGCGGTCATGGCCATACTTTCCCGGGTGCGATCGTTCCGTTTGGGATGGTCCAGCTTAGCCCCGACACACGACTGACAGGCTGGGATGGTTGCTCCGGCTATCACTACTCTGATTCCGCGATCTATGGTTTCAGTCACACGCATCTCAGTGGCACCGGCATCTCTGATTACGGCGACATCCTCTTGATGCCCACACTGGACGGGAATTCTCAGCCTGCCCGGTTCCAGCATAAAAATGAAGCCGCTTCCCCGGGTTACTACTCAGTCAAACTGGACAACGGAATTCTTGCAGAACTCACCGCGACCGCGCGCGTCGGCATGCATCGCTACACCTTTCCCCACACGCAATCAGCCGGCATCATTCTCGATCTCGCGCATCGCGACAAAGTTCTCGATTCCGGTTTACATGTCACCGGCGCCAACACCCTGGTCGGCTGGAGACGATCTCAAGCGTGGGCCAAGGACCAGGTCGTTTACTTCGCATTGGAGTTCTCGCAACCATTTACTTCGTTCACCGAGCAACAGTTGAAGGCGAACTTTCGCTTTGACACCCTCAGTGGTGTGCCCTTGCTGGTGAAGGTTGCAATCTCTGCCGTTGACGTCGAGGGTGCACTGAAGAACCTCAACGCTGAACTGAACCACTGGGATTTCGACAAAGTTCGCTCTGACGCAAAAGCAACGTGGAACGCCGAGCTCAACAAGATCGTTGTTACCGACGGCAATGACACACAGTTAACCACCTTCTACACTGCTCTGTATCACGCGATGACGGCGCCCAACTTGTTCATGGACGTCGATGGCCGTTATCGCGGTCGCGATTTCAAAACACACGAAGCGAAAGGCTTCACAAACTACACCATCTTCTCGCTCTGGGACACGTTTCGCGCGGCGCACCCGCTTTACACGATCATCGATCGGAAACGTACGCGCGACTTCATCAACACTTTCCTGGTCCAATACGAACAGGGAGGTCGTCTGCCCGTGTGGGAACTAGCCGCGAATGAGACTGACACGATGATCGGATATCACGCCGTGTCGGTGATCGCGGACGCGGCTGTGAAAGGCATCAACGGATTCGACCTTCACAAAGCCTTCGCAGCTATGAAACACAGTGCCGAGCTGAAGCACTACGGTCTTGGTCCATACATCGAACACGGTTTCATCGACATGCAAGACGAGCGTGAGTCGGTTTCAAGAGTGCTCGAATACGCGTACGACGATTGGTGCATCGCGCAAGTCGCGCGTTTGCTGGGCGAGAAAGAGGACTACGACCGCTATATCGCGCGAGCACAGTCGTACAAGAACGTTTTCGATCGAGCGACAGGCTTCATGCGTCCGCGCAATAACGGCAACTGGCTCGAGCCTTTCGATCCACGCGAGGTTTCGTTCGCGTTCACTGAAGCAAACTCATGGCAATACACGTTCTTCGTTCCGCAGGATGTGAGTGGTCTCGTCGACCTGATGGGAGGGCGGTCGCGGTTTATTAATAAACTCGATCAGCTGTTCGCGACTGACAGTCGCACGACCGGCCGCGAACAGGCGGACATTACCGGTCTTATCGGGCAATACGCACACGGCAACGAGCCGAGTCATCACATGGCCTACCTTTACGACTACGTGGCCGAGCCATGGAAGACCCAAGAGCGTGTGCGGCAGATCATGGACCAGTTTTACAAAGCGGAGCCTGACGGTTTAATTGGCAATGAAGACTGCGGGCAAATGTCGGCGTGGTACGTGTTGAGCGCGGCTGGTTTCTATCCAGTGACGCCGGGTTCGACGGTTTATGCGATCGGCACGCCTTTGTTTCCGGAAGTGCGGTTCAATCTCGAGAATGGAAAGTCGTTTGTAATCAAAGCGGCCGGTGTTTCGGACCGCAACATCTACATTCAATCAGCGACCTTGAATTGCAAGCCTTACCACAAGTCATTTCTGTTGCACGAAGATCTGATGGCCGGTGGTGAACTGATTTTTCAGATGGGAGCGCGTCCGAATCAAGGTTTGGGAACGGGAGCAGGGAACCCGCCGGTGTCGCACATAGACGGCGCTCGAATCGTACCCGTGCCCGTGATCAAGGCCGCTGGGCCAACGTTTCGAAACCGTCTCGAGATTAGTTTGGCCAGCATCGGCAACGATCCAGTGGAGCTTCTTTACGCGATCGACCACAACTATCACTTTTGGCGAATATTTGATAAGCCGTTTGTTATAGACAGCGACAGCATAGTGGAGGCGGAGGCCAAAACTGCGGACCGCAGGTACAGTAAGAGCGCAGCGGCCAAATTTCATCGCATCCCGCACGACTGGAAGCTCACGTTGCAGTCAAACTACAGCCCGCAATACACGGGTGGCGGAGACTTCGCGTTGATCGACGGTCTTCGCGGCACGAGCAACTGGAGTGGCGGCGCATGGCAGGGATATCAGGGAAAGGATCTCGTTGCGATTGTGGACCTTGGCAGTGTGCAGAAGGTTTCGAAAGTGGGCGCCGGATTCCTGCAGGACATCGGATCGTGGATCTGGATGCCCAGCCGCGTCGAGATCGAAACCTCAGTCGATGGCAAAACCTTTGGTCCGCCGCTA
>DATDFT010000003.1:0-9234 GCA_036522475.1 Pyrinomonadaceae bacterium
ACAACGTGAGGTTAAAGGACACCGTTCACACCAACGATCGCAGTAATTGTAAATGCCTGAGATCAGATCAGGATTATTGGCAAGATCGGTGAGGGTTCTTCGTCGCATTGATTTGTCTCCTTGATGAGGATTAAGGTTGGCAGCATTCTAACATGTTGAGCCGCAGATTTACGCACATAAATTTTTCGATGGTCCGATCGCTGTTGCTGGTCCTGTCGGTTAGCTGGACCACAGCTTCAGCGCAAGAGGCACACAACTACGGCATTGTGAGTCCGAATACGAAAACTGATTTGAAACTTGCGGATGCGATCGCGGGCATGAACTCCGCCGAAGAATCAAAGTTACTGAACGAGGCGATTAATCTCAGTTGCGTAGTGCGATCGCGAATCACGGCTTTCCGCGCGCTGGGATCGTGGACTGACGGCGCAGAACCTTCGGTCCTGCTGCGCGTCAGTGGCGACGAAGCCATGCTCCGCTACGTCTTATCGCGCATGGGACGTGATGCGGATCAGAACTATGTGATCTACTTTCATCCGCAACCCAAAGGCCCGGCAGATCTTTACATCCTTAAGCCGAAGCACGGAGCGCGAAATCTCGTCGCGATTACGAATGCTTTGGAGCGCGCCGGTATTCCCTTTCGAACGTTAGTGCCGTCCGCCGGCACGACTGCAATCTACGTCATCGACCTGGATCGTGATCTGCACGCAAAGATCATGGCCGCTGCGCGCGCCTTGCGCGCCCGAGTGAGTCAACAAAGCGGCAACGCTCAGTTGTTCGGACATGACGAACGGCCGCAAGCGAAAGCGAAGTTTCAAGAAGAAATCAACAGCTACGAAGCGAAGAATCCAAATCTGCCGCCCACCTGCGACGTGCAGAAAGCGAAAGCAAAGGGGCACTAAATGAGATCGAATAACCCTTGCATCACTGCCTCCGTTACCGAAGCGCTCGAACGTTTGCCGGGACCCGAAGGCCAGCGATTCGCAACCATTTTTCAGCATGGCAGCCTGCTGGTTGAGATTTATGCACCGCGCGGTATCGATCCACAACAGCCGCACACACGCGACGAAGTTTATTTTGTCGCCGCGGGCACGGGTGAATACGTCTGCGGCGAGCAGCGACAAAAGTTTGGACCAACGGATATTCTCTTCGCTGCCGCGGGCGTCGAACATCGTTTTGAGAACTTCTCCGGCGACCTGACGTTGTGGGTTCTGTTTTATGGACCAGAGGGTGGAGAGTCAGACATTAATTAGGAGCTCTTAACCACGGATTACACGGATTGTTTTCAGATTGGTTTTACTGCTTTAGCGAAGCCCGCAGTGTTGAGCGTGTTGAGGACTTCTTTTCGCGTGATCCAGCCACGACGCGCCATCGCGACCCCGTACTTCACATTGTTCATCGCCTTCACTGAATGCGCGTCGGTTGAGACCACGAACTTGATCTTTCGCTTGCGTGCCTCGCGCAGCCACCGTGGCTCGAGATCAAGACGGTAGGGATCGCCGTTGATCTCGATCGCCGCTTTCGATTCCGCAATCACGTCGAGAATGTGTTCGACGTCACACTCAAACGGCGGCCGCCGTTGCAAGATTCTCCCCAGCCCGTGGCCCCAGATCTTGAAAACGGGTTGGCGCATCGCTGTTGTGATGCGTTGCGTCATCTTCGCCGAATCCATCTTGTAGCGCGCATGAATACTGGCGACAATCACGTCAAGCTTCTCGAGCACCGCATCCGGATAATCAAGCTCGCCGCTCGCGACAATGTCTGACTCGGTGCCGCGCAGAATTTTGATCGACACCTTCTCCTGCACTTCATCAATCTCGTCCCACTGCCGTTTCAAGCGATCGAGCTTCAAACCGTTCGCATAGATAGCAGTCGGCGAATGGTCCGTGATCGTGATGTACTTCATGCCCATCTCTTCGGCGCCACGCACCATTGCTTCGAGTGTGTGAATGCCGTCGGAGTAGGTTGTGTGACAATGGACCACGCCTTTGATGTCTGCTTCGGTGACGAGATCTGCGGGGAGTTTTTTCGCGACTGCGGCTTCAATCTCGCCTTGGTCTTCGCGTAACTCGGGCTCGATGTACTCCATGCCTAAACGTTTGTAGAGCTCGGTTTCAGTCTTTGGTAGACGAGCAAAACTGACTTTCTTTTTCTCCGCGTACTTTTGGATTTTCTCGATATGCGCTTGCGATCCGGTTTTCACAAACAACGTGATCGCAAACTCTTTCGGCGGCACGGCCGTGAGCCAAACCTGTGCGCCATCCGCAAACTGCGCCACACAAGTGTTCTCATCCTCGATGTGACTCGAGAGGATTAGTTGAAACTGCAAAAACTTCTCAATCACCGCAGCCGGATCTTTTGCGCCGACGACGATGTCGATGACGCCGATAGTCTCCTCCCAACGCCGAAGCGAACCGGCCACGCTGACGTCGAGAACGCCATCGATCGCTCTGAGATATTCAACTACCTGGTCCGCCGTGTTCCACGCATGATGGAGATGCAAACGCCGCTTCGGTTTCTGGACTGGAGTATCGAGTTGTGTAAGCAGGCGCTGTGCGGTCTTTGGGCCAAAACCTTTCAGCGATTCGAGCCGTCCGGTTTGGGCGGCGTCTTTCAGTTGTGCGATCGAACTAATACCCGCCTCGTCAAGTTGTTTAATCTTCTCGACGCTCAAGCCAGGAACACTTGAGAGTTCGATAACGCCTTTTGGAAACTCTTGTCGCAGAGCATTCAGAACTGAAGACTCGCCGGTGAGATAGAGTTGTTTGACCTGCGAGGCGAGAGCGTCACCGATGCGCGGGAGTGTAGTGAGTTGATCTTCGCGCACGAGTCGATCGAGATCGGCGACAGCCTGAATCGTGCGCGCGCCGGCGTTGTATGCCTTCGCTTTGAATCGATTCTGGCCGCCTTTGAGATCCATCAACTGCGCGATCTCCTGGAGCGCAGCGGCGACTCCGAAGCGGTCGAGTTGCGGTTTTTGTTTCTCGGGCATCAAGAACAAGTTTGCCACAAAAAGGCACAAAAAGCGCAAAAGGAGAACTGAAAAAACTCAAAGTTTCCTCTGTGTGTCTTTTGTGCCTTTTTGTGGCTAAAATTGCTTCATGCCAATAGCTTCAATCAATCCAACCACGGGTGAAACTCTGAAAACTTTCGACGCGTTGTCCGCGAAGCAGATCGGCGAAAAACTACAGCTCGCCGCGGATACATTTCGCAGTTATCGCCGCACGCCTTTCGCCGAACGCACGCGCATGATGCTGCGCGCGGCCGAGATTCTCGAGACTCGCAAAAACGAGTTCGCAAAAGTAATGACAACCGAGATGGGCAAGCCTTTGAAGGCGGCAGTGAGTGAAGCGGAAAAGTGTGCGTCGGTTTGTCGTTACTACGCCGAAACTGCGCACGAGCATCTGGCGGACAAAGTTGTCGAAACGAATGCGCGCAAGAGTTACGTGCGCTTCCAGCCGCTTGGACCAGTGCTCGCTGTGATGCCGTGGAATTTTCCGTTCTGGCAAGTGTTTCGCTTCGCTGCTCCGGCGCTCATGGCCGGAAACGTTGGCTTGCTTAAACACGCTTCGAACGTGCCGAAATGTGCGCTCGCGATTGAAGAGATCTTCAGAGACGCAGGATTTCCGGCCGGCGCTTTTCAAACCTTGTTGATTGGTGCTAACGAAGTGGAGGGAATACTAAACGACGCGCGCGTTGTAGCGGCGACACTGACCGGCAGCGAACCGGCCGGCCGCAGCGTCGCTTCCATCGCCGGCAAGCAGATCAAGAAGACTGTGTTGGAACTCGGCGGCAGCGATCCATTCATCGTGATGCCCTCAGCAAATCTGAACGAAGCAGTCACGATCGCAGTCAAAGCACGCACCATCAACAACGGTCAATCGTGCATCGCCGCCAAACGCTTCATCGTCGCGTCAGAGATCTACGAAGAGTTCGAACGACGCTTCGTCAGCGAGATGCAGAAACTGAAGATCGGCGATCCGATGGAAGACTCGACTGACATCGGACCACTCGCAACGCCGCAGATCGTCAACGATCTCGACGAACAGGTAAAACGTGCGGTTGCGAGCGGCGCGCGAGTGCTAACCGGCGGAAACAAGCTCAATCGACCCGGAAACTTCTACGAGCCAACGGTCCTGGTTAACGTGGATCTCAATGCGCCGGTCTCGTGCGAAGAGATCTTTGGACCAGTCGCGATGTTGTTTCGCGCATCAAACATCGACGAAGCGATCCGGATCGCAAATGCCACAACATTTGGTCTCGGGTCAGCGGCATGGACCAACGACAGCAAAGAACAAGCTCAGTTCATCGACGAGCTCGAGGCCGGGTGCGTGTTCATCAACGGCATGGTCGCGTCAGATCCGCGACTGCCTTTCGGTGGCGTGAAGAGTTCCGGATACGGCCGCGAACTCGCGCAGTTTGGTATCCGCGAGTTCGTGAACATCAAGACCGTTTGGATCGGTGAATCAAAAACCGATACGGAATAATCTGTCGCGCTTAGCGAGACTGTAGGGGTCCGTGGCCGCCTCGTGCGCCATCGCGCCGAGCCGGACACGGTGCTGGCGACGGTGATGGTGGCGCGCATGGTTGGCGCCGAAGGCACGAGGCGGCTGTTTGCCGTACAGAAAGGCTCATAAGGGAGGTTGGACCATGCAGGACTTTGAGAAGCTCGGCGTTTTTTATCTAGGTCGTCTGAAAACAAGTGACGACCTCTTGCTCTACGACTCGAAGGATCTCGTCACGCACGCCGTCTGTGTCGGCATGACGGGCAGCGGCAAGACCGGCCTTTGCATTTCACTGCTCGAAGAAGCAGCGATCGACAACATTCCCGCGATCATCATCGATCCGAAAGGCGATCTGACCAACCTGCTGTTGACGTTTCCAGATCTCGCGCCGGAAGACTTCGCGCCGTGGGTCAACGAAGGCGATCCGGCTCAAGTCGCAAAATTCTGGAAGGAAGGCCTCGCGAAGTGGGACCAGGACGGCGCACGCATCAAACGCCTGCGCGACGCGGCGGACTTTCGCATCTACACGCCGGGCAGCAACGCCGGTTTGCCCGTGTCGATCCTGAAATCATTCGTCGCGCCACCCGAATCAATCCGGCAGGACAACGAATCACTTGCCGAGCGTATTAATACGACAGTCACGAGCCTGCTCGGTTTGGTTGGCATCGCGGCCGACCCGGTGCGCAGCCGCGAACACATCCTGCTCTCGAATATTCTTCAGCAGGAGTGGACGGGCGGCAGGGATCTCGACATCGATGCGCTCATTCAAAAGGTGCAGTCGCCGTCAGTCACAAAGATCGGCGTCATGGATCTCGATTCGTTCTTCCCTGCTGACGATCGCTTTCAACTCGCGATGAACTTGAACAACCTGGTCGCGTCGCCGAGTTTCGCAAGCTGGCTCGAAGGCGAACCACTCGACGTGCAGCAATTCCTCTACACCGAAACCGGAAAGCCGCGCCTCTCGATCTTTTCGATCGCACATCTCGGCGACGCGGAGCGCATGTTCTTCGTGTCGCTGCTGTTGAATCAAGTGTTGGGCTGGATGCGAACTCAGTCAGGCACGACGAGCCTGCGCGCGATCCTCTACATGGACGAGATCTTTGGTTACTTTCCGCCCGTCGCGAATCCGCCGTCGAAGTTGCCGCTATTGACGCTCCTGAAACAAGCGCGCGCCTTTGGTCTCGGTGTCGTTCTGGCCACGCAAAACCCGGTCGATCTCGATTACAAAGGTCTCGCGAACGCGGGTACGTGGTTTATCGGCCGGTTGCAAACCGAGCGTGACAAGGCACGCATGCTTGAAGGGCTCGAAGGCATCGCGACGAGCACGGGACAGAAGTTTGACAAACAGCAGATGGAGCAACTGCTAGCGGGCCTCGATAACCGGATCTTTCTGATGAACAACGTTCACGAGGACGCACCGGAGCTGTTTGAGACGCGTTGGGCGATGTCGTACTTGCGTGGACCACTGACGCGCGCGCAGATCAAGTTGTTGATGGATCCAGTTAAAGGAACCACTCCGAGCGCACCTGTGACGGCGCCGGCGCCTCCTCCTACTGCTCCTGCTGCTTCTAATTCCTCAAGGCCCGTGCTGCCGCCGGAGATCACGCAGTACTACATTCCGGTTCGCTCAGGCCGCAATGCGACGCTTACTTACAAACCGATGCTGTTGGGCGCGAGTGAGATTCATTACAGCAGCTCGAAATCAGTCGAGGTAACACAGCAGTTGACTCTGCTGGCTGAAATCAGCGATGGACCAGTCAGTCTCGATTGGAGCCAAGCGATGTCGTTGGATCTTCCGATTGGAGATCTGGAATCGGATCCGCAACCGAACGCTCAGTTTGCCGAAGTCCCTGCGATTGCCGCGAAAGCTAAGAGTTATGCGTCGTGGCAGAAGGATCTGGCTGGTTGGATTTATCGAAATCAACGATTGGAACTGCTCGAGAGTCCGACCCTGGAGGTTGTCTCGAATCCCGGCGAAAGCGAGCGCGACTTTCGTGTGCGATTGCAGCAGCTTGCGCGTGAAGGACGTGACGACGAGGTTGAGAAGTTGCGACGCAAGTACGCGCCTAAGTTCGCGCAACTCGAGGAGCGAAAGCGTCGCGCTGAGCAGGCGGTTGCACGCGAAGCGGAGCAGGCGCAGGGACAAAAGGTTCAGACCGCGATCTCGTTCGGCGCGACTTTGCTCTCGTCGTTTTTAGGTAGAAAACGAACGAGCCTTTCGACGCTCGGCAGGGCGACGACGGCCGCGCGCGGCGTGAGCCGTTCGATGAAAGAGGCGCAGGACGTGACTCGCGCGCAAGACAACGTCGAGGCAGTAACTCAGACGATCGCGGATCTCGAGGCTGAGTTCCAGGCGGAAACCAAAGCGCTGGAGAGTTCGTTCGATCCGCAAACGGAGTCGCTCGAAAAAGTCAGTCTGAAACCAACGAAGGCAAACATCACCGTCAAACTCGTGACCCTTGCGTGGGCGCCGTACTGGAACGAAGGAGGACAAAACAAACCCGCATGGGAATGAACGCATCACGCGTTTTTGATCTTGTGACTTTCGTGCCTTTTTGTGGCTAACTGGCTAACTATGAAAATACCACTCAAATACGGACTGCTCACGACGATGGGTGTCGCGGCCTGGGTACTGATTGCTCACGCAGTCGTCACGGATCCGAAGTCGACCGTGCACACTCTCGGCGCGCCGATCTTTTTCAACGTCTTCCACTTTGCCCTGATCTATCTTGGCCTGAAGGCGCTCGAGCGTGAAAAGCGCGACAGACCCACCTTTAAAGAACTCTTGAAAACGGGTGTCGGGATCTCGCTTGTCTACGCGTTAACTGTTTCGTTGTTCTTTGTCGGTGTGGTCGCAGTCGTCGGAACAAAGTGGCTCTCGAGTGAGCCCGCCGCGGCTGACGTGCCGATGTCGCGCCTGATGATTGGATCGTTCATTGGCTTGTTCATCGGCGCCCTTGTTTTTGGTTTGATCTATTCGACGCTGATCTCTTTCTTTCTCGCCAAGCGATACACGGGTTTGCGCTGATGTTTTACGGATTAAGGCACGAGGACGACCTTGCCGATGTTCTTTCGCTCTTCGAGGTAGCGATGCGCTTTGCCAACGTCGGCAAACGCGAAAGCTTGATCGACGTGCGGGCGGATCCACTCTTCTTCAACCCCACGCAGAATGTCGCGCATCCAGACCGCTACCTTCTCGGGCTCGTGCCACATGTGGCCGAGGTTCAGACCAAACACGCCGCGATTCTTGTTCAGTAACGCAAACGGATGAAACCGCGGCGTCTGAATCGCCGCCTTCAACATCTTCAACTTTCCCGAAATTCCATTCGCAGAAGCTGTCGAAACACCAAACATCCCAAGCCGTCCGGTGTGTCGCAACGCGGCGTAACTCTTCTTCCAGTGCGCGCCGCCAATCGGATCGATAACGAGATCGACACCGCGACCGTCGGTGAGTTTCTGTAACTCGGGTAGCCAATCCTGCTTGCGGTAATCGATCGCGTGGTCCAACCCGCGTTCTTCCAGAAACTTGTGCTTACCCTGACTCGCCGTTCCGAAAGTTTTAGCGCGGATCTGCTTCGCGATGTCGAGTGCTGCGAGTCCAACCCCGCCGCCTGCATTATGAATCAAGACCGATTCACCGGCGTGCAACGAACCCATCACCACCAACAGCGCATACGCCGTCAGGTAGTTCACCGGAATCGCCGCCCCTTGTTCAAACGTCAACTGCTCCGGCTTCTCAAACATCTGCGTCGCTTTCACCGTGACCATCTCTGATTGACCACCGAAGCGCGTCATCGCCACCACCGACTTGCCGATGAGCGAACTATTCACGTCCTTGCCCGCTGCCTCGACGACACCACTAACCTCGTATCCCATCACGCAGGGCTTCGGCGGCGAGTCGGGATACAGCCCCTGGCGCGCGAGTATGTCGGCAAAATTCAAACCAGCCGCGCGAACACGAATCACTACCTCACCCGGACCCGGCGACGGATCCGGCTTCTCCTGAACCTTGAGCACGTCGATATCGCCGGTGCTGGTCGTCACAATTTGTCGCATAGATCAATCTTAGCCCAATGTTAGCCGAATCAGTGTTAATCTCTTTCGAAATATGAGACTAACGATCGCCCTGACGCTTGTCTTGTTGCTGGCACTCAGCGCCTGTCACCCGAACCCGCAGTCGCTTCGAAAACAACTTACGCTCGCTGTCGTCTCGGGCGTCGAAGGCGAGGCGCTCAAACAGGCGGCCCACGACTACGAGACCCAAGCCAATGTTCATATCGACATCGCCCAGCTTCCTTATACAAATCTTTTTGAGAAAGAATTGATAGATCTTAAATCCCGGACCGGCGCTTACGATCTGATCATGCTCGACGATCCGTGGTTCCCGCGGTTCGCAAGCGAGCAACTCCTGACCGACCTGTCTCCCCTTTTTCAGCAGCGCGGACAGTCTGGGCCTGACAGTGATTTCATCGAGACTTCGATAGCGCTTTGCCGTCATCCGTACCAAACGGGCTCGCTCTTTGCCCTGCCTTACGTCGGCAATTCACAACTATTTTTTTATCGCAAAGATCTTTTTGAGAAACACTCGTTGAAACCGCCGGCAACGTGGAACGACGTTCTCGCAGCGGCGAAAACAATCCAGGAGAAAGAAAGCGCAGGCGCGAACGGCGGCCAGATCTACGGCTACGTCATGCGTGCGGAGCAAGGTAACGCTGCCGTGGCCGACTTCATG
>DATDFT010000004.1:0-4002 GCA_036522475.1 Pyrinomonadaceae bacterium
GTGATGAATTCCGGAGGTGCGCGCTTGTTCTTCGTCGAGGAGTTTCGCGAGACCGAAGTCGAGTACTTTGACCTGGCCGGTCGGTGTGACCATCACGTTACCGGCCTTGATGTCACGATGAATGATGCCGCGAGCGTGTGCGGCGGCGAGTGCGTCCGCAGTTTGCAGAGTGATCGACAAAGCGCTTTCGAGCGACAGCGGACGACCGTTTACGAGTTGGCGCACGTTCTTGCCCTCGATGTACTGCATGGCGATATAGTGAATGCCATTGATCTCGTTGAGGTCGAAGATGGTGCAGATGTTTGGATGGTCCAACGCGGAAGCGAGGCGCGCTTCGCGTTCGAAACGTTTGAGATTTGCTTCGCGGACGGTCAGCTCGGCGGGCAGCACTTTGATGACGAGAGTGCGACCGAGCTTGGAATCGATGGCTTTATAGACGGTGCCCTGTCCGCCCTCACCGAGCTTCTCGAGAATCTTGTAATTCCCCAGCGTGGAGCCAATCATTTCCAGAGTAAGCCGCAGATTCACGCAGATGAACGCGAATCTGATGCGTTTATCTGCGTGAATCTGCGGCTAAATAACCTTCCTGGCTTATTCCGTAATGCCCATCTGCCAGAGCATAAACGCGTAATCAAACGCCGTATCGTGCAGCGCATCGTAGCGGCCTGACGACCCGCCATGACCCGCGCCGAAGTTGACCTTCAACAGCAACGGATTGTTGTCAGTCTTCATCGCGCGCAGCTTAGCCACGAGTTTTGTGCCTTCCCAGTACGGCACCTGACTATCGTTCACTGAAACCTTCACCAGCATTGCCGGATAATTCTGCTTGGCAACGTTGTCGTAAGGCGAATACGTTTTCATGTAATCGAACGCGGGCTTCTCATTCGGATTGCCCCACTCGATGTACTCACTCGTCGTCAGCGGCAAGCTCGCGTCAAGCATCGTGTTCAACACGTCAACAAAAGGCACTTGCGAAACAACCGCTTTGAAGAGATCAGGCCGCATGTTGCTCACCGCGCCCATCAGTAACCCACCGGCACTGCCGCCTTGAATCACGAGCCGATCCTTCGACGTGTACTTCATCTTGATCAACGCTTCCGCGCAGGCGATGAAGTCGGTGAACGTATTCATCTTCTTCATCATCCTGCCCTCCTGGCGCCATTCCTCACCTAACTCGCCGCCGCCGCGAATGTGCCCAATCGCGAAGATAACGCCGCGGTCGAGCAGGCTGAGGCGGTTTGAAGAAAACGTCGGAGAAATGGAAATTCCATACGAGCCGTAGCCATAGAGCAACAGCGGCGCGCTGCCATCAAGCTTCACTCCGTTGCGATAGACGATCGAGATCGGAATCTTCGTTCCGTCTGAAGCCGTAGCGAACACTCGCTCCGATTTGTAATTGGAGCGACTAAATCCGCCGGGCACTTCAGTCTCTTTGAGCAACGTCGACTTGCCTGTGTTCATGTCGTAGTCAAAGATCGAGTAGGGCGTGACCAGCGAGTTGTAGACGTATCTCACCACGGAGGTGTTGTACACGCGATTGTTCGTCAGGTTAACTGAGTAGACAGGTTCGGGAAATTTAACGCGATGTCGCTTGTTAGTCTTGAAGTCGATGACTTCGAGTTGTTCGAGACCGTTTTCCCACTCCGACAGCACAGCGTGATTGGCGAAGAGCGTGATCCCATCGACCTTAACCTCCGGCCGGTGGGCCACAAACTCCTTCCAGTTCTTTTCTGACGGATCGTTTACCGGCGCGGTCACAATACGGAAATTCTTCGCGCCTTTGTTGGTACGGATGTAGAAGAGATTGTCGCGGTAATCTACGTCGTACTCGTGCTGCGGTTGCCGCGGCAGAATCACTTTGAGCGTTCCATTTGGATCGTCGGCGCGAATAAAGCGAGCTTCGTTCGATGTCTTGCTGAACGCATGCACGAAAATTATCGCGCCGTCGAGTGTGCGACCGACTCCGATATCGAACAGTTCGTCCTTTTCATCGTAGACGAGATCTGATTTATCTGAACCGAGCACGTGACGGAAAAACTTGTCGCTGCGTTTCGTGACAGCGTCTTCCGTCACGTAGAAGAACGTTTTGTTATCGGTGGCCCATGAGACACCGTTAACACGCTCGATCTTTTCGGGAAAGAGTTCGCCCGTTCGCAGATCTTTGACTTGCAGTGTGTACTGGCGATAACCCGTGTTGTCAGTAGTAAAGGCAAGCAGGTTTCCATCGTCACTGGGAACAAACGTGCCGACATTCATGAACTTCTGACCCTTAGCCAGTTCATTTTCATCGAGAATGACCACTTCCGCCGCGTCAAGACTGCCCTTCTTGCGGCAGAAGATCGGGTACTGCTTACCTTCCTCGGTGCGGGTGTAATAAAAGTAGTTTCCCCAGCGAAAAGGCACATTGGTGTCAGTCTGTTTGATATGGCTGAGCATCTCGTTGTAGAGCTTCTGCTGGAGCGCCGCCGTCGGCTTCATCATCGTGTTGGCGTAGTCATCTTCAGCTTTGAGATGGGCCATCACTGCGGGATTCGTTTTTTCGCGCAGCCAGAAGAAGTCGTCGACGAGCGTCGTGCCGTGAATGTTCGTAGTCTTTGGTTTCTTTTCTGCCATAGGTGGTTGAGGCGCGCCCGCTCCTCCATTCGATTGTGCTGCGACTTCGCTGCTAAATGGGAGAACAAACAGAATTGAGAGCAACAGCAGAAAGCGCAAAGTGGAGTGGTTTTTCATGGAGCACCTTCCTGGGTAAGATCACGAGTCAAAATCAGGGGAGACAACTTCGGGTAAACAGCCGGCGCACGGCCGGCTAATCGTGAACAGTTCAACCGCGAGGCGGGTTTCCCCAACCTGAGCCCACGTAGTTTCCGTCCTGAACGATGCACGGCACCGTCGGGTCGCCACCGGAAAAAGAAAACATCTCGGCTCGGCGAGCTTTGTCGTTCTGGGCGTCGTAGTCGAGAAACGGAATTCCTTTCGAAGTGTAGTATTCGCGCGCCTGCTGGCAATAAGGACAGCCAGGCTTGGTGTAAATAACTAAGGCCAATTCGATAACCCCCGCAATTGATCTGTTGTACTAATTTGAGCAGGGAGCGATTATACTGCCGCTGCCTATGAGTGACCAAAGCGCGGATCTGCTCGATCCTTACGAGAAGCTGATAAGCCTCGAGATCGCCGGCAAGCAAGTCAGCGTTCCAGAGAAGAACCGCCTCCTGCGTTGCTTTCAATACTTATCCATCAACACGATCTCCTACGGCGACTTTTGCTGGAACGGTGAGTGTACGAATTGCCAGATCTGGTATCACCTGAAAGGACAGAACGAGCAGAACGACAGGCCCGCGCTGTCATGCAGGCTCGAGTGTGAAGAAGGAATGGTGATCACCAGGCTCAGCCGGTTTATCGAATTGGAAGGGATTACGAAATAAGCCGCGGCTTAAGTTTTATTAGTCGTGACGTGCTCGACGGCGATCGCGATAGAAATCGCGCACATCAGCGCGACGGTCACGAAGATCCGATCTTAGATCGCGTCTGTCTTCTCTGACCTCACGAATATCTCGGTCCCGAAGATCAGCCCGTAAATCGCGACGATCCGATCGGATGTCTCTTGTATCAGAACGAATATCGCGGCGATCCTCACGCAGGTCTCGGCGTTCCCAGCGATCGATATGCCGTTGGGCCATGACAACATTGCCTGAAAAACAAATCATTCCGGCAATTGATAGTAGGGTGCCGAATAGTCTTTTCCTCATTCCTCAAGTCCTCCATTTCAGGATTAATGTTTGGTGGCGCTTTGACGAACTATGGAGGAGAGACGCCTCTTAACCACTCTTGCTGAGGATTAGACGCGGCGCCAGGTTGAGGAGTCGAGATTTGTTTCGTCAGTACTTCGGTACGCTCGGATCTACTTCATTCGACCAGCCAATGATTCCACCGCGCAGGTTTATCAGTTTGCCTTTGAATCCGGAGCGTTGCAGTGCGTCGATCGCGCGTGCGCTGCGCCCGCCC
>DATDFT010000005.1:0-7212 GCA_036522475.1 Pyrinomonadaceae bacterium
ATCGCTTAGAGATAAACATCTGGCGAAGATTAGTCGGTTCATAGCTCAATTTAGACAGGATTTACAAGATTTGCATGATTTTCAAGATGCATCTTGTTTAATCCTGAAAATCTTGCAAATCCTGTCCACTAAATCGTCGACGTCTCTCGATACTCACCCCAGACGCGTCGCAGCGCATTACTGATCTCGCCGACAGTCGCGTAGGCCTCAACACACGCGAGTATGTGAGGCAGAAGATTCTCATCCGTCTTCGCTGCCTGCTCAAGTCGGTTCAGCGCCTCGCTGGTGAGCTGCGCGTCGCGTCGCGAGCGCAACGCGCGCACTCGTTCCACCTGCGCCTGCTCCAGCGCCGGATCGATCCGCAGCACACTTACATGCTCGTCCTCTTCGATTTGAAAGCGATTAACGCCAACCACGACCTGTTCCTCCGTCTCAACTGCTTTCTGATAACGATACGCAGACTCCTGTATCTCGCGCTGCACGTATCCGGTTTCAATCGCACGCAGCATTCCGCCCATCGCCTCGATTTTTTTCAAATACTCGAGCGCCTGCTCCTCAATGTCGTCAGTCAGTTGCTCGATCGCGTACGAACCAGCCAACGGATCGGCAGTGTCAGCAATGCCCGATTCGTAAGCAATCACCTGTTGCGTTCGCAACGCTACGCGCGCCGCGGCTTCAGTCGGCAACGCGAGCGCTTCGTCCATCGAGTTTGTGTGTAACGACTGCGTTCCACCCAACACGGCCGCGAGCGCCTGGATAGTCGTGCGCACGACATTCACTTCAGGTTGTTGTGCGGTCAATGACGAGCCGGCGGTCTGCGTGTGAAATCTAAGCATCATCGATCGTGGATCTTTTGTTTTGAAACGTTCGCGCATGATGCTCGCCCACATACGTCGCGCTGCGCGATACTTCGCGATCTCTTCGAGCAGGTTATTATGCGCGTTGAAGAAGAATGAGACGCGCGGTGCGAAGTTGTCGATCTCGAGTCCGGCTGCGAGTGCCGCTTCAATGTACGTGATTCCATCCGCAAGCGTGAAAGCGACTTCCTGCACGGCAGTCGAACCCGCCTCGCGAATGTGATAACCGCTGATCGAGATCGTGTTCCAGTTCGGCACTTCGCGCGCGCAGTAGGCGAAGATGTCAGTGACGAGCCGGAGCGAAGGTGCGGGTGGATAAATGTACGTGCCGCGCGCGATGTACTCTTTCAAAATATCGTTTTGCAGTGTGCCTCTGACTTTACTGAACGGCACGCCCTGCTTGCGTGCGACGGCGAGATACAACGACAACAGAATCGCCGCCGTTGAATTGATTGTCATTGAAGTCGAGACTTCGTCGAGCGGAATGCCTGCGAAGAGTCGCTCCATGTCCTCGAGTGAATCGATCGCAACACCGACTTTTCCCACTTCGCCCAACGACAATGGATCGTCAGAATCCAAACCGATCTGTGTGGGAAGATCAAACGCGACGGAGAGTCCGGTTGTGCCCTGTGCGAGGAGATATTTGTAACGCGCGTTTGACTCTTCAGCGGTCGCGTAGCCGGCGTACTGGCGCATGGTCCAAAGCCGTCCGCGGTACATGTTTTTGTAGATGCCGCGCGTGTAAGGAAACTCGCCCGGATCGCCAAGGTCTTTCTCGTAGTCGATCGCGCGCGTGTTTTGAGGATTGAACGCGACCGGCAGCTCTTTCGTTTTCGTTACCATGCATAGTAAGCGTAGCATATGGCGGCGATGAATACTGTGCGGGTTAATAAAAAAGGCGCGGACCGCGTCAGAAACGGTCATTTGTGGATTTACCGGAGCGACCTGGTCGACATTGACGCTGCGGGCGGCTCGGTTGTTTCGGTCAAAGACGAGCGCGGCAACTTCATTGGCAAGGCTCTGTTTAGCGACGCGTCGCAGATTGCTTTGCGATTTCTGACGCTGAGCACCGAAGAGATCGACCGTGCGTGGTGGCGGCGAAGAATCAGGGACGCTGCCGGCAGACGAAACATACCGCCGGATACGAACGCGTATCGACTAATCTATTCCGAAGGAGACTTGTTGCCGTCGCTGATCGTCGATGTGTACGACGACGTGTTCGTGATACAAACGCTGTCGCAAGGGACTGACGCGCTCAAGTCGTTACTCGTCGAAATTCTGATCGAGGAATTTAATCCGCGCGCTGTGATCGAACGAAACGATGCGCGCGTGCGCGAGCTCGAAGGACTGCCGCTGATCTCAAGTACTGTTTACGGAAATCCGCCGTCGGAGTTAGAGATTGTTCAGCATGGACTGCGGTTCCACGTCGAGCCGCGCGGCGGACAGAAGACCGGATCGTTTCTGGACCAGCGCGAGAATCGCCTGGCCGCGCGCGCTGCTGCTGCAACGACACACAAACAGCGTGCGCTCGACTGCTTTACTTTCAACGGCGCATTTGCACTGCACCTCGCAACGGTGTGTGAAAGCACGATCGGGATCGATATCTCCGCGGATGCTGTTGCCGCAGCGCGCAGGAACGCAGCGCTCAACGATCTCAACAACGTTGAGTTTCGTGAAGCGAATGTGTTCGATGCGCTGCGTGACTTGGAAGCTGTTGGCGAACGTTTCGATGTGATCGTGCTCGATCCGCCGGCGTTCGCGAAGAACCGCGCGAGTCTGAAAGCTGCTATTCGCGGTTATAAAGAGATCAACTTACGCGCGTTGAAGCTGCTGCATTCGGGCGGTGTGTTGATAACGTGTACCTGTTCGTATCACGTCTCGGAAGAGCTCTTTCTCGAGATCGTGAACCAGGCCGCGCTCGACGCGCACCGCCGCGTGCAATTGATCGAGAAACGCATGCAGGCCGCAGATCATCCGATCCTGCTTGGCGTGCCAGAGACTTACTATTTGAAGTGCTTAATCGCGAGAGTGATATAGGTCCTATAGGACGTTTAGGACCTATATCTGCGTTCGCTATCACAAACCAGGATCGTTCTCGACGACGACCTTGGTCTTGTAAGTCTTGTCGTTGATGAGCAGGGTTACATTGTAAGTGCCGGCTTCGAGCGGGAGGCCCTGGGCCAGCAAGGCTCCGAAACCGCCGCCGCCACCTCCTCCGCCGCCACCTCCTCCGCCGCCAAAGCCACCGCCACCCGGCGGACGGGGAGGCGGATCGCCGCGAAGATTCCACTGCACGCGATTCAAACCAACTTCACCGGGGCCCACCATGTTCCGAACCACCTTGCCCGAGTAATCCGAGATCGTTATTTTCACTTCACCCGACGCAGACTTCAGGTAATAACTGATCGCCGTTCCCGGAGCGGGATTCGTGCCGCGGAAGAGTTTCGCGCCACCCCAGTAACGACTGAGTCGCGTATCGTTCTGCCAGATCGTTCCGGGTCTCACGTCAAACACCGTCACTTCTGTATCGAGCACCTTTTTCTCTGACATCGCTTGCAACGGTGTGATGTCGTCGATGATATAGATGCCCCGACCGTGCGTGCCCACGATCAGATCGTTATCGCGCGGATGGACCAGGATGTCGTCGATGCGCAGCGTCGGCATGCCCGACATGAACGGCTTCCACTCCCCGCCGCCGTTGAGCGAGATGTAAAGACCATACTCAGTACCAACGTAGAGCAGGTCTTTGTTCTTCGGGTCTTCACGAATAACATTGACTGTGCCCCGCTTCGGAAGATTGTTGACGAGTGGGGCCCAGGTTGCGCCGTAATCTCGCGTGACAAACAGGTACGGCTTCAGATCGTCGAGACGATGTCCATCGACCGCGAGATAACAAGTGCCCGCGTCGAAGTGCGAAGGCTCAACTCGCGAGATGTGATACGTGTCGCCGATGCCCGGCACGTTCTTCGCGACATTGGTCCAGGTGGCGCCACCGTCGCGACTCACCTGGACGTTGCCATCATCAGTGCCCGCCCAGAGAATGCCGGGAATCTTCGGCGACTCAGCGATCGTCACAACGTAACCATAGCCGGTGTAACCGTCGTGCTTCGACGCCATCGGATCTTTGCCGGGCACTCCCATGATCGGAAGCGTGTTGCGATCGATCTGCTTGGTCAGATCGATGGACGCGGTCCAGGTATCGCCACGATCCATCGATCGAAAGACACGATTGCCGCCGACATACAGCACGCGTGGGTTGTGCGGGGAGAGATAGAGCGGCGTGTTCCAGTAGAAACGATAGACTTCATTCGCAGGCGGTGTCGGCACCACGTTGGACGCCAAATTGCCGGCGCCGCCGAAACCACCGAATCCCTGCGCCGCCGCGAATGCAGCGAGCTGCGCTTGTGTGTCGGGAGTCGGTGAAGCGCCGGGCGAAGGACTCGGGGTGGGTTCACCGCCTCGCCCGCCTCGTGCGCCGCCACCACGTCGCGGCACGCCGCGCGGCCTGATGCTGATACTCCGTCCGGTACGCATATCGAGACGCTGCATCGCACCACCCTGCGATTCCGCATAGACGACGTTGTAGTCAGTCGGATCGACCTGCGTGTAAAAGCCGTCGCCACCGCCGACTCGATACCAATCGGCATTCGTGATCCCCGCCTGCAAGTTGCGCGTCTGGCTTGGACCACCCCACGAGCCGTTGTCCTGCAAACCGCCGTAGACGTAGTAAGGCTTACGCATGTCGACGCCGATCGCATAAAACTGCGCGGCCGGGATCGTGTTGACATACTCCCAGGTCGCGCCCTGGTCGTAACTGACGTCAAGACCGCCGTCGTTGCCGACCATCATGTTGTCGCCGTTCTTCGGATTGATCCAAATCGCATGGTTGTCGCTGTGTGCGATGCCTTGCTGCAACGACTTGAACGTCTTCCCTCCGTCAGTCGACTTGCTGAAATTCAAACCACCGACGTAAACATTTTCAGGGTTCGTCGGATCGACGCGAATCTGGCTGTAGTACATCGGGCGGTTGTTTTCGTTGCTGACGATGTGCCACGTCTTGCCTTTGTCATCCGAACGCCACACGCCTGACTTCTTCGGGTCGAGCGGAGTTGGCGTGGGCGACGCAACCGGACTGGCGCTCGCTGAGGGCGACGGGCTGGGGCTCGGAGCTGGGCCACCGGGTGTCGGTTCTTCGCCACCGGTGCCAACACTCGCGCCCACTTCCATCTGCGCGTAGACGACGTTTGGATTTGAACGCGAAACGTCGAGGCCGATGCGTCCGAGCACGCCTTCCGGCAAGCCACTGCCTTCGAGTCTCTTCCAGGTCTTGCCGGCGTCGATCGTTTTCCAGATGCCACTGCCTGGTCCACCGCCGTTAAAACCGAAGCTCGTGCGGCGGCGTTGATACGACGCGGCGTAAAGCACCTTGCTGTCGGTGTAGTCAATGGCGATGTCGGTGAAGCCCGTGTCCTCGTCGATGAACTTCACGTTGTTCCACGTCTTGCCGCCGTCCGTGGTTTTGTAGACGCCGCGTTCCTTGTTTGGTCCAAAGAGATGGCCCAGCACGGCGGCGTAGACGATGTTTGGATCCTTCGGATCGATGACTATGCGAGCGATCGTTTGCGAGTCTTCGAGGCCCATCTTTGTGAAGGTCTTGCCCGCATCAGTTGACTTGTAGATGCCGTCGCCGAAGCTCGAGCTCTGGCGATTGTTTGCCTCGCCGGTGCCGACCCAAACGATGTTTGGATCGGACGGCGCGATCGCGATGTCACCGATGGAGTGCGTTCCGTAAGTGTCGAAGATCGGTTGCCATGTGGTGCCGTTGTTTGTCGACTTCCAGACGCCATTGGTCGCGAAGCCGACGTAGATGATGTAGGGATTCTGTTCGACGGCGGTGATGTCATCGATGCGTCCGCCCATGCTGGCTGGTCCAATACTGCGGAAGACAAAGTGCTTCAGCAGCGGATCGGTGGACCAGTTGATTGGAGTCGGAGTCGGGCTGGGGCTGGGCGTCGCGCGCGGGTTTTGCTGTGGCGCTGCGGACGCCGGAGTTTGGGAGTCAGTTTGATTTTGCGAATGAACCGTGGCAGTGACAAACACCAAGGCACTAACGATCACAATCAACAGGCCAAGATCGTAAACGGAGCGCGACCGGTCTTTCATGCGAAAGTTTCCTTTCAACTCGAATTGTTTCCTAAAACTACGTGGGAAGAACGGCTAGACGTGCCGCATATAAATAGCATAAAAAAGTTTTAGCCACAAAAAGGCACATAAGACACAAAACAAAATTCTGAAAAGGAAATTTAGAAAGCCGATACCCTTTTCTAAAAAATGTTTTGTGCCTTATGTGCCTTTTGTGGTGAAATCTTTTTGTGCTTCTTTGTGGCTAGCCTTGCCAGACTCCACCGTTGCGGGCGGCGTCCGCGAGACGTTTGGCGTCGGGAAGGGCGTCGAGAGCGCGGAGGACTTGCACGTCACTGTCGAGTAGGATGCGCGCGCCGGCGTCGTTGGAAAACGCGGCGGTGATGATCTCCTGGCGCAGTCGCAGTTTTGCAAACTCCAACTCTTCATCAACCTGCCCGGGCTGTACCTGCAGTTCCGGTTGCGTGCGGCAGAAGTTGCGAAAAGCTTCGACGACGCGATCGGTGATCGGGAAGTCAGTGGCTCTCGCGTTTTTCCCGTATTGAACTTTGTCTACGCGATACCCGTCGAGACCCGGAACAATCCCCGCTGCCAATTGTCGCGTGAACTGGAACGCTGCTTCTGCGATCCGTGCTCGTGCCGGTGTGTTCACCGGTTCTTTGACTTCGATGTCCGGCGTCACACCGCCGCCGCCATAAAAAATTCTACCGGCAGCAGTTTGCACGGCTGGTCCGGTGTGTGGATGAGGTGTCGGCGACGCGAGCGCGAGCGGTGCTTCCAGATTGCGCGGCGTGTTGCTTGCGGCCGGCTGATTCTCGTTCGCATCGTGATGAGTGTAGTAATCGTAAAGCGAGCCGCTCGAATAATCGCGCTGCAACGAACGGCCGTACGGAGTGTAGTAACGCGCCGTCGTCAACGTGAGTCCGGTGTTGAATGGCAACTGGAATATTCGCTGCACGAGACCTTTGCCAAAACTCGTTTCGCCGACGATCAAAGCTCGCCCGTGATCCTGCATCGCGCCGGCGACAATCTCGGAAGCCGAAGCACTGTTGTGATTGATCAGCAGTACGAGCGGGACTGTCGTCGGATCCGATCCTGTTGATTTGTAGACGATGGGTTCGCTGTATTCAGTGCGGCCTTTAACCGAAACCACGACTTGTCCGCGAGGCAAAAATTCACTCGCGACGTCGATCGCCTGATCGAGCAAACCACC
>DATDFT010000006.1:0-5555 GCA_036522475.1 Pyrinomonadaceae bacterium
AAATCATTGCTTTCCGGTGGGTTGCCGAAACCGAGCCACCAAAGATCTGCTGCATCGAACAAACCCTGATAGCCGACGTTGTGAAGCGACAGCAGCGCCTTCGTGTTTTGAAAGAAGGAATCGTAACGACGGCGCGCGCGCAGTTCCGCGATCGCAAAGCCGCACGGCCAGTCGTTTCCGTGTACGACGTCAGCCGCGAAACTCAGGTGTTTGAGCAAAGCGAGTGCGGCGCGAGAGAAGAATGCGAAACGAATGTGGTCATCGCCGTAGCCGTAGATGTTGGGCCGTGCGAAGAACTCGGGGGCTTCGAGCAGGTAAGTCGGCGCGCCCGCGGCGTCGCTGTACCAGAAACGTGTTTGATAAACCTGGCCGCGCCATTCAACTCGAACGTTTTCGATCGAGCCGCCGTTGAGAAAGTCGCGATCGATTTGATCGTAGAGCGGCAGGATGAGTTTGGCATCGACGTCCTGCTCGATGAGTGCCTTGGGCAGTGCCCCTGAGACATCCGCCAGCCCGCCAGTTTTGGCAAAAGGCACAGCTTCAGAAGTCAGGATGGCAACACGCATATGGGGAGATTAGGCCACAAAAAAGCACAGAAACACAAAAATCGTTTTGTGTCTCTTGTGCCTTTTTGTGGCGAATTTTAGCTTTGCATCGAAGCGAGAAACTCGGCGTTGGACTTCGTCTTCTCGAGACGTTCGAGCACGACTTCCATCTGTTCGACCGGTGACAGCGGATTCAACACGCGTCTCATGACCCAGATGCGATTCAGATCTTCCTTGCTGATCAGAAGCTCTTCCTTGCGAGTGCCGGAACGTTGCAGATCGATTGCCGGGAACAGTCGCTTGTCACTCAAGCGACGATCGAGATGGATTTCAGAGTTGCCGGTACCTTTGAACTCTTCGAAGATCACGTCGTCCATGCGCGAGCCCGTGTCAATCAACGCGGTGGCGATGATCGTCAGCGAGCCGCCTTCTTCTATGTTGCGCGCGGCGCCGAAGAATCGCTTCGGACGTTGCAGCGCGTTGGAATCGATACCGCCCGAGAGGATCTTGCCGCTCGGTGGCACGACCGCGTTGTGCGCACGCGCGAGACGCGTGATCGAGTCGAGCAATATGACAACGTCACGCTTGTGTTCGACGAGCCGCTTCGCTTTTTCGATGACCATGTCAGCAACTTGCACGTGGCGCGTCGGCGGTTCATCGAACGTTGACGAAATGACTTCACCGTTAACCGAGCGCTGCATGTCGGTGACTTCTTCAGGTCGCTCGTCGATCAGCAGCACGATCAAAGTAGTTTCGGGATGGTTTTGCGTCACCGAGTTGGCGATGGTTTGCAGCAGCATCGTTTTACCGGTGCGCGGCGGCGCGACGATCAGGCCGCGTTGTCCTTTGCCGAGCGGCGTCACCAGATCGATGACGCGCGCGGATAGATTCTCCGACAACGTCTCCATCTTCAACTGCTCTTGCGGATACAGCGGCGTGAGATTATCGAAGAAAACTTTTTCGCGCGCCTGATCGGGCGACTCGAAATTGATAGCTTCGACTTTGATCAGTGCAAAATATCGTTCACCTTCTTTGGGTGGACGGATCTGGCCGCTGACGGTGTCGCCGGTGCGCAAGTCAAACTTGCGAATCTGTGAAGGCGAAACGTAAATGTCGTCCGGCCCGGGGAGATAGTTGTACTCGGGAGCGCGGAGAAAGCCGAAACCATCCGGCAACGTTTCCAACACACCTTCAGAGAAGATGAGACCGCTTTTTTCGGTCTGTGCAGCCAGGACTTTGAAGATGAGCTCCTGCTTACGCATGCCCGTAGCGCCGGGCACGTCCATGCTCTTGGCAATTTGCGTAAGTTTGGAGATGGACATCTCCTTGAGATCGGCCAGATTGTGAAAGCCTTCATTCTTGCCGTCGCGGCTTTCTCTGGATTCTCGTTCGGGAGCTTCGGCGGTCGCTACGGTCGAGCCGCCGTCATCTCCATTGGCGTCGTTGTTCGCGCTTGATGCGCGTGAACGTGTTCGTTGTGACATGTCAGTTTTTCTCAAGTATTTCTTGTACGCAGTTTCAGCGATTATCAATTACCTAAAATTTGGTGGATGTGAACGACTGTGTGGTAAAGCGAGAGATGCAGAACGCGCGTGGTGCTTCCTTCCCACCTCATTCGCGGGGACAATTAATACGATTCTCCTCAAACGGTACTATGCAATGTAACTCAACTTTTCGCGCGCGGCAAATCGGTAACACTTGGATGCCACCCGTTCCACGGGCGTGGCCCTAAAACTCAGGTTGACCAAAAGGGGGCTGATGAGAATTTGATTCGGTTCAGGATACTAACTTAACGTTGCAAATCGCAAACGAACAACACGTCTCTGTGTTATCTGTGTGGATAAAACGAACCGCACATTTACACGGATTTACTTAACTCTCGATTGCGCTTTTTATCGCTCGCCAAAGCTCTTCGCGACCGCGGCCGCTTTTGGCCGAATAGGCCATTACGCTGTCGTCACTGAGCAGGCGTGCAATGTGCCCCAAATTCTTTCTTAACTCGTTGTTCGAAAGCTTATCGGATTTCGTGGCAACAGTTAACTGCGGCTTGTTACTTTCCTCAAGCCATTCGTGAAGCTGCAAATCCTGTTTTGTGGGTTCGTGACGCGAATCTACGATGTGAATTGATAGCACAAGCTGGCGGCGCTTGGCAAGAAAACTGGTGGCCATCTCGCCCCAACTCGATTTTATTTCTCTTGGTACACGAGCGTACCCAAACCCCGGAAAATCCACGAACCGAAACTGATTGTTGATCTCGAAAAAGTTCAGCGACTGGGTGCGACCGGGTGTCGAAGAGGTGCGTGCCAGACCGCGCACTGCAAGCAGGGAATTGATCAAACTCGACTTGCCGACGTTTGAACGTCCTAAGAACGCGATCTCAGGTTTTGCGTCGCGGGGCCAATCGGCTTCTTTGAACGCACTCTTGAGAAACTCAGCAGTGACAACCTTCATCGAAAATTTAGCCGCAGTGGCTTAGTCACCCGAGGCGGCTGCGGCCTGCGCGGCGGCGCGTTGCTGGTAAAGCGCAATCATTTTCTGCATGCGGTCACGAATGGTCTCCAGCCTGGTTTCGTAACCGGGACATTCCTTGACCGTCTTCTCGAGGTGCGCGAGAAAGTTGGGATTCCCCATCTCTTCGCGGAGCGTCGGAAGGAATGGCTCCAACTTCGCATAAACGAAGAAGTGCTCGCCGTTTGCGTCGTTGAACATTTGCGGGTCGATGGCGCCATTGTTAACGAAAGAGCAGGCCATGTCCCAGTAAGAGATGACCATGCGATAAAGACCGCTCTTATCGCTGGTTAATACATCTATAAAATCTTCTTTGTCCTTCGGGTTGAAGGTAAAGAACCAGTTGCGCGCGTCGCGCATCGTTTTCTCGCGCCTGAGATCGTAGAGCTTGAGGATCAGATCGGCGTCTTTGTATTTACTCATGTGTATCTCTCCTGTATGGATAGATCCATCCACAGGTTACACAGATGTCAGAAAAACGATCTGTGTAATCTGTGGATGGGTTTTGATTAGAAATCAGCTTGTCTGAATTCCTTGTGAAGGCTGCTCGGTGGTCCACAGTGGCGGAGCCTCGTCGGTGGCGGCCTCGGTAGGGCACGAGTCTTCGAGGGCGATCGACAGAACCTCGTCAATCGACTCCACGAAATGGATGCAGAGCGCATTACGCACTTCCTCGGGCAGTTCGCTCAGGTCCTTTTCGTTATCCTTCGGCAGGACGATCGTGTCGATACCAAAACGATGGGCAGCCAGTAACTTCTCTTTAACGCCGCCGATGGGCAGCACCTTACCTCGCAGCGTGATCTCGCCGGTCATGGCCACGTTTCTCTTGACGGCCACTCGTGCGAGCGCCGACGCCATCGCGGTCGCCATGGTGATGCCGGCTGATGGTCCATCTTTCGGAATCGCGCCTTCGGGAATATGAATGTGCAGATCGCGCTTGCGAATAAAATCGAGACTCATTCCCAGCCGTTCTGCACGCGCACGGATGCAAGTGAGCGCCGCTTGCGCTGACTCCTGCATCACGTCACCGAGCTTGCCGGTAAGCGTCACACCACCACGACCTTTAACGAGCGTCGCTTCAATCTGTAGCACTTCGCCGCCGATCTCGGTCCACGCGAGTCCGGTTGCGAGTCCAATCTCACTGTGCGCCGCGATACCCTGCTGGCGAAACTTGATCGGACCAAGCATTTCGCGCACGCGCTCGGCGTTAACAATGTCTTTCGCGCTTTCGTCCGGCTGTTCTGAAACGAACTTGCGCGCCAGCTTACGACAGCAGGAGCCCATCTCGCGTTCGAGATTGCGCACACCTGCTTCGCGCGTGTAGTGACGAATGACTTCAAGAATGCCTTCGTCGGTAAAGTCAAACTGTTCCAGCTTGAGCCCGTTTGCTTCGGCCTGTTTCGGCACGAGGTGTCGCTTCGCGATCTCGAGCTTCTCTCGTTCGGTGTAACCGGAGAGCCGTAGAATCTCGAGACGATCTTGGAGTGCCGGCGGAATCGTGTGCAGGACGTTCGCAGTGGCGATGAAAAAGACCTTCGATAGGTCGTATTCAACGTCGAGGTAGTGATCCTGGAACGTGTGGTTCTGTTCCGGATCGAGCACTTCGAGCAACGCCGCACTCGGATCGCCGCGGAAGTCCGCGCCGAGCTTGTCCACTTCATCGAGCAGCAGCACCGGATTCACAGCGCCGGCCTTCTTCATCATCTGAATGATCTGGCCCGGCAGTGCGCCGATGTATGTGCGGCGATGGCCACGAATCTCAGCTTCATCTCGCACACCGCCTAACGAGAGACGCACGAACTTGCGTCCGGTAGCGCGGGCGATCGATTTGCCGAGACTTGTTTTGCCGACACCCGGAGGTCCGACGAAGCAGAGAATCGAGCCTCGCGGGTTCTTCACGAGTTGGCGAACGGCGAGATACTCGAGAATTCGTTCCTTGATCTTTTCGAGTCCGAAGTGATCTTCGTTGAGTACTTCTTCCGCCTTCGCGAGATCTTTGATCTCTTTCGACTTCTGTTTCCACGGCACGCTGATCAGCCAGTCGATGTAAGTGCGTGAGACGGTGCCTTCGGCTGACATCGGCGGCATGGCTTCGAGGCGGTGCAGTTCCTGCATCGCTTTCTCCTTGGCCTCGTCGGTCATGCCGGCTTCTTCGATCTTCTTCTTCAGCTCTTCGAGTTCAGCCTTTTCATCTTTGCGGCCGAGCTCTTTGTGTATAGCTTTGATCTGCTCGTTGAGGTCATACTCTTTCTGCGCCTTCTCCATCTGGCGTTTGACGCGTGTTTGGATCGTGCGATCGAGTTGACGTTTCTCGATCTCGGTTTCCAGCAGCTCGATCAAACGTTGCAGGCGTGCTTGCGTCGAGAAGATCTCGAGCAATCCCTGTTTGTCTTCGACGGAGATGCGCAGTTGCGATGCGAGTGCGTCAGCGAGATGCGAAGGCTCCTGGTTACGCAGCGCTGTCTGGAGCGCATCTGTTTGCGTGTCAGGTGCGAGTCGCAG
>DATDFT010000007.1:0-13705 GCA_036522475.1 Pyrinomonadaceae bacterium
GAAGTCAGAACAGCCTGGCGATAGCTCGCGACTGTCGCGTCATACTGCGCGAATGCCACCTCCGTCGCTGCTCGCCGTCTTCCCTTGTCAAACAACGTCTGCGTCAATGTTGGTCCAAGCGAAAAGAATCGCGCCGGCCACGTGAACCAACTCGCAATCGACGTGCTCTCGAGCCCGCCCGTCGCGCCGAGCGTCAGCGACGGATAAAACGCCGCCTTCGTCACTCCAATCTCAGCATTCGCTTCGGCAACGCGTCGCTCAGCGGCGGCGATATCCGGACGTCGCTCCAGCAGTTGCGACGGCAGACCGACGGGAACCGCCGGAGGCTGTGCGTTTAGCGGCGCGTTCGGAAGTGAGAACGTCGACGCCGGTTGACCAGTTAACACAGCGATCGCGTGTTCGAACTGCGCGCGTGCAATGCCGAGATCGGTCGCTTGCGCCTGCGTCGTTTTCAACTGAGTTTCCGCTTGCGCGACGTCTTCATCAGACACGATGCCGGTTTGAAAACGAACACGCGTGAGCTCGAGTTGTTCCTGATAAGCCTGGATCGTCGTGTCAAGCAAACGCTTTTCAGCATCGAGCGCGCGAAGCTGGTAGTAATCAAACGCAAGTTCAGCCTCGACGCTCAATCGCACGTTCTGCAAATCGGCGGCGCTGGCCTGGGCCTCGGAAGCACTCGCGGCGACTGTGTTGCGGATGCGTCCCCAGAAGTCCGGTTCCCACGTGGCGTCAAACGGCAGCGTGTAATTGACATTCACGCGTCCTGCTGAAAAGTTGGAACGAGTTGCCGATGATTGTCGCGACGCGATGATCGACGGGCTCGTCGTCACGGTTGGGAAATACTGCGAACGCGACTCCTTGACCAACGCGCGCGCGGCGCGAAAGTTCGCATCAGCGAGGGCGATGTTTTGATTTGCAGTGTTGAGTTGCTCTTCGAGTCCGTTTAGCTGAGTGTCGTTGAACATCTCCCACCACTTGCCGCGGATCGCAGCATCGCTGGGGTTCGCAAATTTCCAGTCCTTCGTTTCTTTGAAAAAGTCAGGCGGAATTTCTTTGTAAGCCGCCGGCGTTGCGACCGAAGGCTTCGCGTACTTCGGCGCCTTATCGCAACTCTTGAATAGGAAGAGCCCCAACAGTGAAATACCAAGAATTTGAAAGTGACTACGCATTTGTTTCTATCCGCGTTTTCTGTGTAATCCGCGGCTTATGTCTGATTTGCTGGAGACGATCCAGATACAGATAGACCACCGGCGTCGTAAACAACGTAAGCATCTGGCTCACAAGCAAACCTCCGATAATCGAGATCCCCAACGGCCGTCGTAATTCGGATCCGGTGCCGGTGCCAAGCGCGAGCGGTAGCGCGCCGAGCAACGCGGCCATCGTCGTCATCATGATCGGCCTGAACCGCAACATGCACGCCTGAAAGATCGCATCGCGCGAACTCTTCCCTTCACCGCGCTCAGCCGCCAACGCGAAGTCGATCATCATGATCGCGTTCTTCTTCACGATCCCGATGAGCAGGATGATTCCGATCAACGCAATCAAGCTGAGATCCATGTGCGTCAGCAGCAGCGCCAGCACCGCACCAACACCCGCTGACGGCAACGTCGACAAGATCGTGATCGGATGAATGTAACTCTCGTAAAGAATCCCGAGCACGATGTACACAGCGAGCAACGCCGCGGCAATCAGAAACGGTTCGCTCGCCAGCGACGTTTGAAACGCCTGCGCCGTTCCCGCAAAACTGCCGTGAATCGTCGCCGGCATACCGATGCTCTGCTCGGCCTGGTCGATCGCTTTCACCGCATCACTGAGCGCCACACCCGGCGCGAGATTGAAAGAGAATGTCACGGCCGGAAACTGCCCCTGGTGGTTAACCGCCAACGGCGCGGTCGCGGGCGCATGACGCGCCACCACGCTCAACGGCACGACACCACCATCCGCCGCATGTAGATAGATCTCTTTCAAACCTTCCGGACTCTGCCAGTAACGCGGCTCAACCTCCATCACGACGTGATACTGATTCAACTGCGTGTACATCGTAGACACTTGCCGTTGTCCGAAAGCATCGTAAAGCGTCGCGTCGATAGTCTGGGGCGTGATTCCCAATCGCTGCGCAGTCGCGCGATCGTAATCGAGCGACGCTTGCAAACCGCTGTTCTGCTGATCGCTGTTGGCATCAGTGACAGCCGGGACTTTGCGCAACTCATCCAGCAATATCGGTCCCCACTTAACGAGGTCGTCAAGGTTCTCACTCTGAATCGTGTACTGGTATTGCGCGTTACCACCTCTGCCGCCGATGCGCAAATCCTGCGTTGCTTGCAGGAAGACCGACGCGCCTTCGACAGTTCCGAGTTGGCGGCGCAAGCGACGAATGATCTCGTCGGCACTGACGTTTCGTTCGGCGAGCGGTTTCAACGAGATGAACATTCTTCCGGTGTTGGTCGTAGTGCCGCCGCCACTACCGGTGAAGGCAACAACATTCGCCACCGCCGGATCACTCTTAATGATGTCGACGAACCGCACCATCCTTTGCTTCATTGCCGTGAACGACGAGTCCTGCGCACCTTGAATGCCGCCTGCCATACGTCCGGTGTCCTGCTGCGGAAAGAATCCTTTCGGCACGATCACGAGCAGATAAGCATTCACGCCAATCGTGAGCAGCAGCACCAACAATATCGGCAATGGATGTCGCAGCACCCACGTCAGGCTGCGTTCATACAAACTCAAAAGCCATGCGAAGAATCGCTCGCTGAGTTGATAGATGCGCCCGTGATGCTCCGCCTCTTTCCCTTTAAGGAGTCGCGAACAGATCATCGGCGTCGTAGTCAACGACACCACGAGCGAAACAAGAATCGCGACCGAAAGCGTCACCGCAAACTCGCGAAACAGACGTCCGACAATTCCGCCCATCAGCAGCAACGGCGTGAACACTGCAACGAGCGAGATGCTGATCGACAGCACTGTAAATCCGATCTCCTTCGCGCCGAGCAGCGCTGCCTGCATCGGTCGCATTCCCTGCTCGAGATGCCGCGTCACGTTTTCAATGACGACGATCGCGTCATCGACGACGAATCCCGTCGAAATGGTGAGCGCCATGAGGGATAGATTGTCGAGACTGTAGTGACACAGATACATCACGCCGAAGGTGCCGATGAGCGAAACGGGAACGACAACGGCCGGAATGAATGTCGCACGTGGGTTTCGCAGAAAAACAAACACCACCATGATCACGAGTCCGATCGAGATAATCAGCGTGCGTTCGACGTCTCTTACTGACGCGCGAATGGTGGTCGTCTGGTCCATTACCACTGTCAGATCGATCGCCGAGGGAATCGAGGCCTTCAGTTGCGGCAGCGCTGCGCGCACGCTGTCGACGGTGTCGATGATGTTCGCGCCGGGTTGGCGAAAGATGATCACGAGCGCGCAGGGTTTTCCGTTTGCGAGTCCCGCGGATCTCAAGTTCTCGACGGAGTCTTGCACGTTCGCGATGTCAGACAACCGGATCGCGGCGCCATTGCTGTAACCGACGATCAACGGCCGGTAGTCAGCGGCTTTCAAGAGTTGATCGTTGGTGGCGATGTCGGCAGTCGTGTTGTTGTTCGAGAGTTGTCCCTTGGCGATGTTCGCGTTCTGCTGGCTCAGCATGTTGCGAACGTCTTCGAGACCGAGCCCGGTTGCATTCAGTTGCGTTGGATTTACATCGACGCGCACGGCAGGGAGCGAGCTTCCGCCAACGACGACCTGGCCCACCCCCTGAATCTGCGAGAGCTTCTGCTGGAGAATCGTTGACGCCGCATCATAGAGCTTGCCTTGATCGTAGACGCCGGAGGTCAGCGCCACGATCATGATGGGCGCATCGGCCGGGTTCACTTTTCGATACGTTGGATTGTTCGGCAGATTGGTTGGGAGGTAACCGCGTGCCGCATTGATTGCAGCTTGAACGTCACGCGCTGCGGCGTCGATGTCGCGGTTCAACTCAAACTGCAACGTCACGCTCGTGGAACCGAGATAACTCGCGGAAGTCATTTCGGTCACGCCTGCGATGTGGCCTAGTTGACGTTCGAGCGGCGTGGCTACGGACGACGCCATGATCTCCGGACTCGCGCCGGGCAGATTCGCCTGCACCGAGATCGTCGGGAAGTCGATTTGCGGCAGCGGTGAGACGGGCAACAACTTGAACGCCACCGCACCCGCGAGCGCGATCGCCGCCGTCAAGAGCACGGTGGCCACAGGCCGATGAATAAATGGCGACGAAAGACTCATAACAATCTTTGCCACCAAGAGGCACAAAAGGCACAAAATATTTTTCTAAGCTTCTTGCTCATTTTGTGCCTTTTGTGCCTCTTTGTGGCTAAAAAGATGAAAAGTAGAAAGCCTCTTCGCGGCGGAGTCGAAGAAGAGGTAGATCACAGGTGTCGTGTAGAGGGTGAGCAGTTGGCTCAACATCAGACCACCGACGAGAGTGATTCCCAGGGGTCTTCGCAACTCAGATCCCGTTCCCGTTCCAAATGCTAACGGCAAGGCGCCGAGTAGTGCCGCCATCGTGGTCATCATGATCGGACGAAAGCGCAGGAGACATGCTTGATAGATCGCTTCTTCGGGTTGTTTGCCGTGATGACGCTCGGCCTCGAGGGCGAAGTCGATCATCATGATCGCATTCTTCTTCACGATGCCGATCAGCAGGATGATGCCGATGATGCCGACGACCGTGAGCTCGGTTCGAAATAACAGCAAGGCGAGAATCGCGCCGACACCTGCTGACGGTAACGTCGAAAGAATCGTCAGCGGGTGGATGTAGCTTTCGTACAAAACACCGAGCACGATGTACACCGTGATGATCGCCGCGAGAATCAGCAACGGCTCGTTCGTCAGTGAAGATCTGAAAGCCTGCGCCGTGCCCTGAAACGACGCCTGAACGCTGCCGGGCATGTTCAAGTCGCGTTCCGTTTGTTCAATCGCGTTCGTCGCTTCGCCGAGCGAGGCGCCATGCGCGAGATTGAACGAGATCGTCACCACCGGAAACTGACCCTGACGATTTACCGAGAGCGGCGCGGTTCCCGATTCAAAATGGCTGAGCGTGCTGAGCGGCACTGATGTGCCATTTGCCGCGCGCACGTAAATGTCCTGCAACTTTGCCGGATTGCTTTGAAAGTTTGGCAACGCTTCGAGGATCACGTGATACTGGTTCGACTGCGTGAACAAGGTCGAGATCTGTCGTTGTCCAAAGGCGTCATACAGTGTCTGATCGATGGCCAGCGGCGTGATTCCCAACCGCGAAGCAGTTACACGATCGATCACGAGTGTGGTTTGTGCGGCGCCCGTTTGTTGATCGGTCGCGACGTCCTGAAGCTGCGGCAGGGTCTTCAGCTTCGCGACAAAGCGGTTGGTCCAGGTACTCAACTCGTCCGCGTTCGGAGATTCGAGTGTGTATTGATACTGCGTACGGCTGACTCGATCCTCAACCGTGAGATCCTGGACCGGCTGCATGTAGAGCGTGATGCCGTCAACTTGCGCGAGCGCCGTTTGCAGTCGATTCATCACCGCGGTGGCGTCGATGTTGCGCTGCGCGAGCGGCTTGAGATTTATGAGAATGCGACCGCTGTTGAGTGTCGTGTTCGTGCCGTCAATGCCGATAAACGACGAGAGACTATCGACCGCCGGATCCTTAAGGATGACCTGCGCAAGCGCCTGTTGCTTCTCGGCCATAGCCGGAAACGAAATCCGCTGCGATGCTTCCGAGATGCCCTGAATAACACCAGTGTCCTGCACCGGAAAGAAACCCTTGGGCACAACGATGTAAAGCCAGATGGTAAGGACGAGCGTTGCTGCCGCAATCAAGAGAGTGATCACACGAGCCTTCAGCACCCAACGCAGAGTCATGCCGTAGAAGTCGATCACCCTCTCAAAAATTCGTTCCGACCACTGGTAAAACCGGCCCTGCTCCGATTTCTCGCGCAGCAGTCGCGAGCACATCATCGGCGTGAGTGTCAGCGAGACAACTGCCGAAACGAGAATCGTCACACTCAAGGTGATCGCAAACTCGCGGAACAAACGCCCCACGATGTCGCCCATGAACAGTAACGGAATCAGCACCGCGATCAGCGAGATCGTCAGCGACACGATCGTGAAACCGATCTGCTCCGCGCCTTTCAACGCGGCCTGCAACGGTTTCTCGCCTTCCTCGAGATAACGAACGATGTTCTCAATCATCACGATCGCATCGTCGACGACGAAACCCGTCGAGATCGTGAGCGCCATCAACGTGAGGTTGTTGAGGCTGTAGCCGGCGAGATACATCACCGCCAACGTGCCCACGAGCGAGAGCGGCACCGCGACGCTCGGAATGATCGTCGCGTACAGGTTTCTGAGAAACAGAAAGATCACCATCACGACGAGCGCCACCGTCAACATCAACGAGAACTGCACGTCCTTGACTGATGCGCGAATCGTGACCGTGCGGTCAGTCAGCACCGAGAGTTGAATCGCGGGTGGCAGAGTGGTTTGGAGTTGCGGCAAGAGCGCCTTGATGCGGTCAACAACCTGGATGATGTTCGCGCCGGGTTGCCGTTGAATGTTGACGATCACGGCCGGCACGTTGTTCATCCACGCCGCCTGCCGCACGTTTTCAGCACCGTTCACCACCGACGCGACGTCAGACAAAACGACCGGCGCGCCGTTGCGATAAGCAACCACGATCTTTGCATAGTCTTTGTCGGAGAGTATCTGATCATTGGCGTCGATCTGGTATGACTGCTGTGGTCCATCGAAGTTGCCTTTGGCCTGGTTGACGCTCGTTTGCTGCAACGCGGTGCGCACGTCTTCGAGACTGAGCCCGTATGACGAGAGCGCAGTCGGGTTCGCCTGAATACGCACCGCTGGTTTCTGCCCGCCGCTGATCGTCACGAGGCCGACGCCGGACACTTGCGAGATCTTCTGTGCGAGACGTGTATCCGCAAGGTCTTCAACTTGGGTCAGCGGAATCGAGTTTGACGTCAACGCCAACGTCATCACCGGCGCATCAGCCGGATTCGACTTGCTGTAGATCGGCGGTGAAGGAAGACCGGTTGGAAGAAAATTTGACGCGGCGTTGATCGCTGCCTGAACTTCCTGCTCGGCGACGTCGATGTTGAGATCGAGCGAGAACTGCAAGGTGATGATCGAACTCCCGCCCGAGCTAATCGACGTCATCTGGTTCAGACCGGGCACCTGTCCAAACTGTCTCTCGAGTGGCGCCGTAATCGCCGACGCCACCACGTCGGGACTCGCGCCCGGATAAAACGTGATCACCTGGATCGTCGGATAATCGACCTCCGGCAATGCGGAGACTGGGAGTTGCCGGTACGCAACGATACCGGCGAGCAGTATCGCAGCCATCAAGAGCGAAGTTGCGACGGGCCTGAGAATGAATGGCCGCGACGGACTCAACTCTTGTTCCTCCTGTTCTCGGAGTTTCCGCGCACCGTGACCTTCACTCCGTTTTGCAGCTTGTCGAAACCATCCATCGCGATCACGTCGCCGGCGTTTATTCCTTCAACCGCAGTTACATTCCCATCTGTTGTTCCGACTGAAATTGTCTGCATCGTTACCGTTTGATCCGGCTTCAGGACATAGACAAACGACTCCTGCGCGTTGCGCTGAATCGCGACTGTCGGAATCAGAATTACTCCGTGTTGCGTGTTAACCAGCAAACGCGCATTCACGAATTGATTCGGAAACAGCGCGTTGTCCTGGTTCGGGAAAACTGCTTTGAGCTTGATCGTGCCGGTTGTCGTGTCGATCTGGTTGTCGAAAGTAAGCAATGCGCCCGTCGAGAGCTTGGTCTGCTGAGTGCGATCGAACGCATCGACTGTGAGCCGGCTGCCGCGATGCAACTGCTGCCGAATCTGCGGCAAGTAATCTTCAGCGACACTAAAGAGCACGTTTATGGGTTCCAGTTGCGTGATGACGAGCATGCCGTTTGTATCAGCGGCATGAACGATGTTGCCGGGATCGACGAGACGCAGACCGACGCGTCCGGTAATCGGCGATGTGATTCGGCAATAAGAAAGGTTGACCTTCGCGGTGTCGATCTGTCCCTGATCGATGTTCACGACGCCTTCGTACTGATGGACGGTCGCGACTTGCGTGTCGAGTTGTTGCTTCGGAATCGCGTTTTTACTGAAAGCGAGCTGATAGCGAGCCAGATCGACGTTCGCATTTTCGAGCAGCGCCTTGTCGCGTTGATACTGCCCTTCAGCTTGCTCGAGTTGTGCCTGGAATGGACGCGCATCGATCTCCGCCAGCAGGTCACCCTTTTTGACCATCTGGCCTTCGCGGTAGTTGACACTGATCAACTGGCCATCGACACGGCTTTTGACGGTCACCGTGTACACAGGCGCGACAGACCCGAGCGCGTTGATGTAAACGCCGATGCTTCCCTGTTGCGCAACCGCGGTGGAGATCGCGACGCTTGGCGGCGCTGGCTGTGACTTGGACGCGGCGGCTACAGTTACTTTTTGTCGGCGTTGAAGAATGAAAAAGCCGGTGAGACCCGCGATCAGGAGCAAAACGAACATCAGCAACGGGCGGCGCATTCTCCGTCGCCGTTGGACCACCGGAGGCGGTGGTGGCGGTGGTTCTTCCGGTGACTCATCACTTGGAGGCGGTTCGATGTCTTCAACAAAGGGCTCGTCCATTGCCGCTATGTTACGGAAGACAACCGTGGCGTTCTTGTAGATGTTTGCTCAGCTTGTCAGCTTGTTGCGGGTGAGACGCAAAAGAGCCACAGAAGTGAAGCCGCAAAGAGGCACAAGAAATTTGATTCTTCACTCCGTTAGGAGCGATATGTTTATAGCTGTGGATAAAAATATAAATATGCGCTCCGTAGGAAGGCGATGTGTCTTACATGCAGCTACTACAGAGCCGAATCGAAAATAAATTGTCGGCTATAAACATCTCGCTCCTAACGGAGCGAAAAAAAAGTGTGGGTAGGCGCCCTCGGAGCCCTCTTTTGGCCCACCCACACTTAAAACACAGGGAAGTCCCCCCTCGTTCGCTTGACCCTGTGTCGTATTGAAGAAGAACGTCTTTGCCTATAACACACCTATCCTAACTCGGTGTCGCTCCTGTTTCTTTCAGTTTGTTGTCGTCCTTTGCAGCTATTTGCGGTAGAGAGATTCCCAGGTCGAGGTCCTGATAAAACTCCTTCTCACCGCCTTCAAAGTGATGACCCTTCGCCTTCACCACGTAGAAGTGCTTGGCTCCGGGCGCCTGTTCATACAGCGACTGCGCTTCCCGAAAAGGCGACGTATCGTCGTCGGTCGCGTTCAGAAAAACGATCGGGGTTTGATTCAACTTCTTCAGGTACTGGCGCGCGTCAAAAAGTTTTTCGCTGGGTGTTCCATGCGTGAAGTAGATGATGGAATCTGTCGGTTTCCACGCGCGCTCGCCGTACAACGGAAGGCTGATGGCGACGATCCTGTTCACGGCCACGTTGAACTCCGGCTGCGTCGCCACGATGACGCTGTAACTCGCGCCCAGCGACCAGCCCGCGAGGACCAAAGGCGCTTTGGTATCGATGCCCGGTTGCTCGCGTGCGATTCGCGCGAGCGTGTTGTAATCGCTCGTGAGATCTTCCGCGGAGATCGGTTTCTGCGGGCTCGCAAAATTCACGAGATAGCTCTTGAGATCGACGCCAACGACAGTCACGCCCGTCGCGGCAATGTGCGCCGCAACGTCCGCACAAAACGGACTCCAACCACCATCGCCACTCGCGAAGAGTACGAGTTGTTGATTCGCGGCGTGCTCTTGTTGATAAAGGTGCATCTCGAGCGGCGGACCACTTCGGATCGTCGCCTGAAAAGTTGAATGCCTGACTGCGTGCGACAGCTCCTCGTGGGTAACGTGGTGATAAAAACCGTGATACCACCTCACCGTGTAGACTGTCGCCGCGCAGAGCATCAACAATAGCGCCACAAGCAGCGCTTTAATTCGTATTTTTCCGCGTAATCTGTGGCTCAATTCTCGTTAGTTCTTTCATCCACGTCACCGCGTCACCAAGCGCCGTGTAGAACTCCTCGCGCGCGCCGGTGAAACGGTGATTACTCGCCTTGATCAGGACATACTTTTTCGGATCCCGCGCAGTCGCATACAACACGTTTCCGACCTTCTGCGGGCTCGCCGTGTCAGACGTGCTCTGGATCATCACGAGCGGCAAGGGCGCGATCTGCCCCATCACGTTCTGACTGCGAAAGCCGTAGACCGAATTGCCTTCAACGTTGAGATTCGCGTGATTCGCGCCCAGGCCACTGACAAGTTGGTTCTGTTTAGGCAAACCGATGGAAATGATGCCGCCCCAGTTCGCACGCGTCTGTTCATCCGAGCCAACCGCGATCGCGAAGCCGGCGCCGAGCGACCACCCGTAAACGTAAACAGGCGTTCCCGGATCGACCTTGGCGTAAGGACGCAACGCTGCGGCAATATCAGCATAATCGTGCGCGAGTTGCTTGATACTCAGCGGATTCTGAACGGACGAAAACTCGCGCAAGTAAATCTTCGAATCGATTCCCGCGACGGCGAATCCGATGTGGGCCAACTCTTGCGCAGTCCGCGGGGCGAGTCCGCGCCAGCCGCCGTCACCACACGCATAGATCGCCGGAGTCGCGGACTTGTTGCCCAGCGGACGATAAAAGTGAACTACGAACTGTTGGCCCCTGACGGTGATGGCCCGATCTTCAGTAACAACGTCAGGCCACGTCTTTGTATCGTCGGGATCATAGTGATCTTGTGGCTCCTGAGCCGCGACCCGAATCACGACGACGAGGAGAACAAGGCCCAACAGAAGCCAACGATGAATGAGGCAGCGTGTTTCCATGTTTTGATTTTTTCGTGAAAACCTCTTCTTCCGAGCAGCGTCTCGAGCTTGAGCGCGTTACGAACCTGAATCACCGCGTACAACATGCTGAGCGACAACCGGCGTTGATTGAAACAGAAATAGCGCGGCTCCCACGTGTGTGGGTGATACTTGGCTTTGTAACGATAGAGCAACTTGAAATCGTAGTTGAGATTGACCCGGTCATAGACGAAGCGCATCATTCGCGCGAGCACGGGGTGATCCAACAGGTCGGGATCGTCAAGAAGTGCAAGCGGCGCCAAACCCATCGATGCCATTTGGCAACCTTCCTCACGCAAGAGACGCAGGATCTCTGCGGTCAGAAGCTCCATTGTCCCACGTACGGCATCGGGCCGGCGCCGCGTCACATCGAGGTAATAGCCGCTGCGTCCAAAAATCGGTTCACAAACGACAAACCCCTCGATTCTGCCAGTTCCCTGTTCAGATCGCGCGACGAAATAACGTTTAGCTGATCGACGCTCGAGACCCATCGATCCGAGTACAAATCCCAGTTCCTGATTGCCCTTGCACTTCAGCCATGATTCGGAAATTTCATGTAACTCTTCGTTGATTGATTCGGCGCCTGCGGCAAATGGATGGTGTTCGCTAACCACAACGCCTTCGCGTCGTGCTTTGTTTGTGGCCGCTCGCACCAATTCCATCTTTCCGCCGGCGAGGGTAAAGCTATTCAGATCGAATAAAGCTTCTTTACCGATTTGAACGTCGGCAAAACCCTCGTCGCGAAATGCTTCCAACATCGCCGGCGATACTTGATACGCGCCCACCGGCCTCATCATTGCGCGCGCGAAATCGTGAATGAGGCGGCGCGCCTGGTCAGGCGCACATACAGGGTCGCCGGCGATTAGAGCTATCCCGCAGCTAACTTGATACGCGAGGAATCCGTCCACGCCAGGGGCCGTGAAATAAGATTTTGGTCCTTCGAGCAGCACGTACGAGTTTGAGTTTGTGCCGTAACTCCGGACCCACGAATCGAGTTTCGCTTGCGAGATTTGCAACATTGTGGCCATTAGTAACTCAGTTTATTGGTCCTGTGGTCGTGCCGGCGATGACGACGATGGTGCCGGCGATGATGCTTACGATAATGCTTGTCGTGGTTGTCCTTGGCGCTAACAGAACCCGACTGCAAACCGAGGGTCGCAGCACCAAATAACATGACGGCCCCCAGCAAAAACGAAACCAGTCTTTTCATAGTGAATGTTCCTTTCGAAGATCTAAGCCTGCTGGCATTCCGCAACGTTCATGCCAGAAATAACACGGCAGCGCTTTGCGCCTTTGCGCCTTTGCGGGAGTAATTTCTGAAGTATTCGCGTGACAGGATTGTCAGGGTAAGCAAGAATGCCACACCTGTGATCAACGTAAAAAATCACAAAAAGCTGAAAGATTCAGCGGTATCCTTTGTGCATCGTATGCTTGGAGTGGAACTGATTCTCATCAAATACGGACTGGCCGCTGTCTTCCTGGCGGCGATGATCGAGGCCGACGTGATACCTGTACTCGCCGGAGTCGCAGCCCATCATGGCTATTTCAATCCGGTCTTCGCGATTGCGGCGGCGAGTTTCGGCGCTCTTGCTGGTGATTGCCTCTGGTTTTACGTGGGACGCCGCAACCTAATCAAGAAGAGCACGATACTTCAGCGAATAAAATCGAAAGCCGAAATCCTGTTCCAGCGAGTGGGCCACTGGCAGATTCCGGCGTCGCACGTCATCTACGGAACGCGCGTTGCCACGATGACTTTCCTGGGAGCGCGAGGTTCCGCGGTCGGCAGATTCGTGTTGGTTGATGGAGTGTCCTGTTTGGCATTAACGTCACTGCTGTTTAGCCTCGGGTTCGCGCTCAGCGCGAGCGTCTCGAGGGTTTTAGTAAACGTGAGGCGAATTGAGATCGTTTTGCTCGCCGCTGTCGCTCTTATCGGTTTGATTTTTCATCTGCTGGGGCGAAGAATTCTACAAGTTAATGCGAACGTTTAAGCTCCATGGCAAAACAACACTGCTGAGCTCCGTGCTTACCGTGGCGATGTTGATCGCGGCGCTCGCAGTTACGAGTGCGGCAATTGCCAACATCGAGCGCACCGACGATCAGAGGTTCGCAGAGCTTCAGGCACACGATCTCGCACAACACATCAGCGACATGCGGTCGGCGGATCCGGAGACACTGACGCAGGACACGAATCTCATAAAAGGAACTCGGCCCAACGTAACGAGCGTTCGCATCTGGCAACTCTCGCAGGGAGATTTTGTCGAAAAGGCTGTGGCTTCGGGCAGCGCGCCTGCGACACCGATACCCGAAGAGACGAAGCGCGCATTGCGTCGTGGTGACACTAACATTCCGTCGATCTCGGAACAGTCGTTATATCGCGTGTTCGCGACCATCTTCGACAACGGCCGTCCGAGTGGCGCCGTCGAGATCGTGCAGCGCTTCGACAGCCTCGGCGCCGTCGCATTTCGGTATTTGAAGAGCGTGATCTGGATGTTCCTGGTAGCGATTGGGTTAATCCTGATCGGCACTTATTACCTCTTTCGGCAATTGGAGTTGACTACGAAGCTCGAGACGGAACAAGGCATACTTCGCGACCGCGTTCGCGAAGCGACCATCGAGCTCCAGAAACGAAATCAACAGCTTCAGGAAACGAATCTCGAGCTCTGGCGCACGAATCGTCGCATGAATGAGTTAGGACGCCTCGCTGCCGCCGGTCAAACTGCCGCTCACTTCGCGCACGAAGTCGGCACGCCACTCAACCTGATCAGCGGTCACGTTCAGTTGCTCAAATCGGATCTCGACCGCGATCCGCGTGACGCGGAGTCGCGCATTCGC
>DATDFT010000008.1:0-2626 GCA_036522475.1 Pyrinomonadaceae bacterium
CGCCACCGCGATTACCGTAAAACTGCTTGCGGTTGTGTTACTGGTCGCAGCCAACGGCTTTTTCGTCGCTGCGGAATTTGCCCTCGTCGGCGTCCGCTCTTCGCGCATCGAGACCCTGGTTGCGCAAGGTAATCGCACAGCAAAACGGCTGATGCAACTGCTGCAACACCTGAACGCTTACCTCTCCGCCTGCCAACTTGGAATCACGCTCGCCTCGCTCGCACTGGGTTGGATTGGTGAACCTGCCGTCGCCGCCTTGCTGGCAGGACCGCTTTCGGGTCTCTCGGAGACTTTGCGACACGGCATCGCGTTCGCCATCGCCTTCTCGATCATCACGTCGCTACACATCGTGCTGGGTGAACAAGCGCCCAAGTTGATGGGACTCGCGATGGCCGAAAGGATCGCGTTGACAGTTGCGCTGCCGATGCAACTGTTCTATCGGATCTTCAGCTTGCCGATACGCGCGCTCGATTGGGCCAGTGCACGTACCGTTAAGTTGATCGGCATTCGGGCGAGTGCCGAACATGCGTCCACATACACTGAAGAAGAGTTGCGACGACTCGTAGACATCTCGCGCGAGAGCGGTCACCTGCGAGCGGAAGAGCGTCGTTTGATTCATCGGGTTTTTGAGTTTTCCGACACAGTCGTGCGCGAGGCGATGGTGCCGCGCACGGAGATGGCAGCGATTCCGAGCACCTGCTCGCTCGAAGAGATCACGAAGGCTTTTGACCAGCATCGTTATTCGCGTTTGCCCGTGTATCGCGAGTCGTTTGACGACGTGATCGGTTTCGTCCACAGCAAAGACGTGATGCCTTACCTGCATCATCCGGACCGCTTCAAACTCGAAGACGTCTTGCAGCCGCCGCTGTACGTCGTTGACACGGCGCGACTCGAACACGTCCTGCGCCAGATGCAAAAAGCCAAGATGCACTTCGGTTTCGTCGTGGACGAGCATGGCGGACTCGAAGGCATCATCACTCTCGAAGACCTGCTCGAAGAGATTGTCGGCGACATCTCCGACGAACACGACGAAGAAGTTAACGAACAGATCATGGAGATCGATAGCCACACGTACGTGTTGGACGGTGGCTTGGCGGTGAGAGACTTGAACCGGCGGTTGAAATTGTCAGTGCCTGAATCTGAGGGCTACACGACAGTCGGCGGGTTTCTGATGAGGGAAGCTGGGCACGTTTTAAAGCTCGGTGAGGTGGTCCAACATGACGGTCTTGTTTTTAAAGTCGAACGAGTTGAGAAGCGTCGCGTGATGCGCGTGAAACTCGAAATTCAACAAACTGACGGAGAAGGGGAAATCGAGGATGAGCTGGATCGAGCACGTTCAGGCACGTGAAATACTGGACTCGCGCGGTAATCCGACGGTGGAAGCAGAAGTGGTTTTGGCCGAGGGCGCCATGGGACGTGCGGCGGTTCCGTCCGGCGCTTCAACGGGCGAGCACGAGGCTGTCGAGCTGCGCGATGGAGACAAGAAGCGCTACGGCGGCAAGGGCGTTCTGAAGGCAGTTCAAAACGTCAACGACATAATCGCTCCGGCACTCCAGGGATTTGACGCGTTAGACCAGGCGGAAGTCGATCGCGCACTCATCGACCTCGACGGAACTAAGAATAAGTCCAAACTGGGCGCGAATGCGTTGCTCGCTGTTTCGATGGCGACGGCTCGGGCAGCTGCCGTTCAACTTGAAATTCCGCTGTATCGCTATCTTGGTGGTCCAAACTCACGCACTCTCCCGGTGCCGATGATGAACATCGTGAACGGCGGCGCCCACGCTGATAACAACGTCGATTTTCAGGAGTTCATGGTCGTGCCCGCAGGTGCTGCGACGTTCAACGAGGCGCTTCGCGTCGGTGCGGAAGTTTTTCATCAACTCAAAGCGGTGCTGAAAGGGAAAGGATACGCGACGAGCGTCGGCGACGAAGGTGGGTTCGCGCCGAATCTGAGATCGAACGAGGAAGCGGTCGAGGAGATCCTCGAGTCGATCGTGAAGGCAGGTTATACGCCGGGCACAGATTGTTTGCTGGCGCTCGATCCCGCAGCGAGTGAGTTTTACGACGGCAAGCGTTACGTTTTCAAAAAGAGTGACAAACGAAAACTGACCAGCGACGAGATGGTTGCATACTGGAAAAGCTGGTGCGACCAGTATCCGATCATCTCGATCGAAGACGGCATGGCGGAGAATGATTGGACTGGTTGGAAAACCCTGACCGATGAGCTCGGCGAGAGAGTTCAACTCGTCGGTGACGATCTGTTTGTGACCAACACCATCTTTCTGCAAAAAGGAATCGATCTCGGTGTTGCGAATTCAATCCTGATCAAGGTCAATCAGATCGGTACGCTGACGGAGACACTCGACTGCATCGAGCTCGCGCAGCGAAACAAGTACACGACGATCGTATCTCATCGTTCCGGTGAAACCGAAGATCCGTTCATCGCAGATCTGGCTGTCGCGACCAACGCGGGACAGATCAAGACCGGATCGCTCTCGCGCACAGATCGCACCGCAAAGTACAACCAACTGTTGCGCATCGAAGAGGATCTGCGTGGCGCCGCGCGCTTCGCGGGACGAAAGGCATTTCATCAGTCGCCACAAAAAGGCACACAAAACACAAAAGC
>DATDFT010000009.1:0-8687 GCA_036522475.1 Pyrinomonadaceae bacterium
TAAACTAGCGCCTTCATGATGAAGATGGAAAAGCGCAACTCCCGAAAAGGATCAGTCCTTGTAGTAGACGACGAAGAGATCATGCGCGAGGTCCTCGAGACGTTGCTCACTGCCGAAGGTTATCGCGTCGATCTCGCCAAGACTGGTGAGGAAGGTCTCGAAGCTTACGGCCGCCGCGCGTTCGACGTTGTCCTGCTCGACGTTTCCATGCCCGGCATCGGCGGACTGCGCGCGCTCGAAGAGTTTCTAAAGATGGACTCGGATGCGGTGATCGTGATGATTACCGCCTACGCAACTTTCGACACCGCCATTGCCGCGTGGGAACGTGGCGCCTTCGGTTGCATTCGCAAGCCATTTCAGAACGAACAGATTACCGCGACCATCCAGGCCGGCATCAAGCGTCGCCGTAAAGAAGAAGAGCGACGCACCTTGCGCCGCGCGATGAGCAAGGCTGTCGATCGCGGGGAGATTATCGGGCGCTCCGACATCATGCAGGAGGTCTTTCGTTTAGTTGAACAGGTCGCGCCGGCACGTTCGACGGTTTTGATCACGGGTGAAAGCGGCACCGGTAAGGAGTTGATTGCGAAAGCGATTCACGAAGCGAGTACGCGCGCGGGTCGTCCTTTTGTAACCGTCAACAGTTCAAACATTCCTTCAGAGCTGCTCGAGTCGGAATTGTTTGGTCACACACGAGGCGCATTCACTGGCGCGGTCGCGGCGAAGAAAGGCCTGTTTGAAGTTGCTGACGGCGGTTCGATCTTTCTCGACGAGATCGGCGACATTCCGCCGGAAACACAAGTGCGGTTGTTGCGCGTCATCCAGGAACGCGAGTTCACGCCGTTAGGTGACACGGCACCCCGTCGAGTTGACGTTCGCATCGTCGCGGCGACAAACATCGATCTAAAGGAAGCTGTTCGGCAGGGAACCTTCCGCGAGGATCTTTATTATCGTCTCGCTGTGGTGCCGATCGAGTTGCCGCCGTTGCGCGATCGTCGCGAAGATATTTTGCCGTTGGCCCAACACTTCATTCAGAAGTACAACGAAGAGAACGCGCGCAACGTTTCCGAGCAGCTCGCGCCCGACGTACTGGCCTTGCTCGAAGCTTATTCATGGCCTGGCAACGTCCGCGAGTTGGAAAATACGATCGAGCGAGCGGTAGTGATTGCGCCCGGCAACGAGATCACAAAAGAGTGTTTGCGCACTGAAATCAGCGATCCGAAGTCAGTGGTTTCGGGTCATCACGACGGCGCCAGCAACGCCGCTGTCGGGGACATCGGACGCGGCATAAATTTCTACGAAGAAGTACGACGGTTTGAAATCGACTTGATCCGGCGTGCGCTCGAACAAACGGGCGGACACCAATCGCGCGCAGCGCGTTTGCTTGGCATGAACGCCACGACTCTCAATTCCAAGATCAAAACTTACAATATCAACCTGAGACCATAGCCGCGATGAAAAGACGCGAACTCGATGGCTGCCCAATCACTGGAGCGCTACAGATGCTCGGTGATAAGTGGACGATGCTGGTCGTGCGGGAGTTGTTAGGTGGTCCAAAGCGAACGATGGAATTGCTGAACAGCCTGTTTCCGATCAGCAGTCGTACGCTCGTGGGGCGCCTGCGCGACATGGAGAAGGACGGCCTGGTTGTACGAACGGACTTCGGCGGCAATCCACCGCACATCGAATACTCTTTGACTGAACGAGGAACATTGCTCGTGCCGTTGCTTGAGTCGCTGCGTCAACTCGGTTTGGCCTTGCAGTGTAACGAATGTGAGGATCGCCTGAAGCGTGTCGGATCTTATTGTGAGCCTTGCCCTCAATCCCGATCGACCCCGCATCCCCGCACGAAAGACGAATCGATCGTCTTGTTATAATCCGCGTTAATCTGTGTTCGAGACCATGTGGCCGTCGGGCGTGATGATCGCTTTGTGATCCGGCGTGATGTGTTCGCCTTCCATCGTAATCTCGTCTCCGGCCGGCATCGCAATCGGCAGATGGTCCAGAAAACGTTCAGCATCGATGGCCGACATGCAACCCGTACCCGCCGCCGTGACAGCTTGCCTGTAAACTGAATCCTGCACGTCGCCGCAGGCAAAGACGCCGGGAATGTTGGTGGCAGTCGAGTGGCCCGAAGTTTTCAGATAACCGACCTCGTCCATATCCAACTGCCCCTTGAACAACTCCGTGTTTGGCTTGTGCCCGATTGCGACAAACACACCCGAACATTCGAAGATGTGTTCCTCATCCGTTTGCAAATTCCGAAGGCGAACACTCGTAACTCCGTGCTCCTGCGTCCCAAGGATCTCTTCAAGCGCGCTGTTCCAAATAAACTCGATCTTCTCGTTTCGAAACGCCTTCTCCTGCATGATCTTCGACGCGCGTAACTTGTCGCGACGATGAACGACGTAAACTTTCGCTGCGTAGCGCGTCAAGAACGTCGCCTCTTCCATCGCCGTATCGCCGCCGCCAACCACGATCAGCGTCTTATTTCGAAAGGCCGGCAACGGGCCATCACAAGTCGCACAAGCTGAAACGCCATTTCCGCCAAACCCGTGCGGCACTTTCGCTTCACCCGGAATTCCCAGCCATTTTGCCGACGCGCCGGACGCGATTATCAAAGTTTCCGCGAGGATCGTTTTCGTTTCGGTGTAGAGCGCAAACGGACGTTCCGACAGATCGACCTCAGTGATCCACGTCTCGAGGAAGTCGGTTCCAAACCGTTCCGCTTGTTTGCGAAACTCTTCCATCAGTTCCGGCCCCTGAATTCCTTCCGCAAACCCGGGATAGTTTTCAACCTCGGTCGTGATCATCAACTGGCCGCCCGGCGTGGTCTGTTTGTGCGCATCAGCGGGGGCATCGACGAGCAGCGGTTTCAGACTCGCGCGGGCCGTGTAAATCGCGGCCGTGAGCCCGGCTGGCCCTGATCCGATGATGACGACGTCTCTTTTAATCGTTTCGTTGTCCATAGTGAGTTTCTATGCGTCCTCTGCGATTCTCGGCGTTCTCTGCGTCAAAGTCCTTTCTTAACGCAAAGGACGCAGAGAACCGCAAAGAGCGCAGAGAGAATTTCCAGATTGAGCCAACAGAGTATAGCCTTTTCGGTTGAGCGTATAGTATAACTACGGATATTGGGGTAGTCGAACCGTGTGGCTTCTGGTGTATTGAAGCGCTTTGAGCCCGGTTCTCCGCGAGATGAGCAGCCCAGGAAGCGGTTCGAAAGCGATTGAGAGTATTGCCGTCATCGGTGCCGGGACAATGGGCCATGGCATTGCCCAGGTCGCCGCGGCTGCGGGGTTCCGGGTCCTGCTGAATGATGTGGATCGCGAGTCGCTGGCGCGTGGAGTCGCGGCGATCGAGAGTAACCTCGTCAAAGGAATTCAGCGCGGCAAGCTGACTGAAGACGATCGCGACCGCACCTTGCAGCATATTCATGGGACAATGAACCTGATGGATTGTGCCGCAGCAGACCTGATCATTGAGGCCGCGCCCGAGCAACTCGAGCTGAAGAAAGAAGTGCTCAGGCAACTCGAATCCGCATCCGACCACCCTTTCATTTTCGCGAGCAATACGTCGTCGCTGTCCATCTCAGAGATCGCAAGTTCTTCGAAACGTCCCGAAGCTGTTATTGGTATGCACTTTTTCAATCCGGTGCACATCATGCGGCTCCTTGAAATTGTGGTCGGGAAAAGAACCAGCAACGAGACTGTACAGACAGTCACGGATGTTGGTCGTAAGATGCGCAAAGAACCGATCGTCGTGAAGGACGTTCCGGGTTTTGCGTCGAGTCGTTTGGGCGTGGCGCTTGGCCTTGAAGCGATGCGGATGTTTGAAGAGGGAGTAGCCAGTGTTCAGGATATCGACACGGCGATGGAACTCGGCTACAACCATCCGATGGGGCCTTTGAAGTTAACCGATCTGGTTGGACTCGACGTACGGCTCAATATCGCCGAATATCTTCATCACGAACTTGGCTCGGAAACGTTTAAGCCGCCTGAAGTTTTGCGACGGATGGTGAGTGAAGGGAAGTTGGGAAAGAAAACGGGTCAGGGCTTTTACGATTGGACCAAAGAGGATGCGCGACGCGCGCAGTCGTCCTGATCCCCGAGCGACTTATTGCTAAACGATGAGTACGCCTTATAACAACGAAGAGAGACGGTTTGCTTTAAGGATGTCATTACGACTGCCGATCGTGATTTCCGGTCGCGCAGAAGACGGCTCTGCCTGGAGCGAGCCCACAGAGACTGATGACATTTCCACTTCAGGCGCGCTCTTTCATTTGAACCAGAAGGTGAATCGCGGCGAACGTTTGTACCTGCGCGCGCACCGACCGGATGGAACGCCGATAGAAGCGACTGCATTAGTGGTAAGAGTTGCGCCGGCCATTTACGGCACCGCGCGAGTTGGTGTGCAGATTGCCGAACCCACCGAGAACTGGCTCCGGCTGTTTGTATCTTGGGTTGCCGACGAGCAGCCTGCGGCAACCAACGACCCTGAAGCTCCGCCCTCCGAGCAAGTTTAATTCATACATTCAACTGGAGTCAGATGCCACAAACTTACGAGACACTGCTGCTCGAAAAACGCGGGCGCGTCGCTATCATCACGATCAATCGCCCGGATAAACGAAATGCTCTGAACATCAAAACTCGCGAAGAAGGTGCGGCGCTACTCGAAGAGCTGCGTGACGATTCTTCGGTCGGAGTAGTCGTATTTACTGGAGCCGGCGACAAGGCTTTTATCGCGGGCGCGGACATTGCCGAGTTTGCCGGACGCACATCGATCACGCAGCGCGCCGTAATGATGGGCCGCTCGTTGTTTACTGCCATCGATACATTTCCGAAACCGGTCATTGCGATGGTCAATGGTTATTGTCTTGGAGGCGGTTGCGAGCTGGCGTTGGCGTGCGACATTCGCATCGCGAGTGAGACCGCTTCGTTTGGTCAACCGGAGATCAATCTCGGGATCATCCCGGGTGGTGGAGGCACGCAACGACTCACGCGTCTCGTTGGCGAAGGTAAAGCGATGGAGATGATTCTCACCGGCGAGATCATCGATGCGAATACTGCTTTCAAGATTGGCCTCGTGAATCAGGTCGTGCCCGCAGAACAACTCGAAGCGAAGACGATCGAGCTCGCGAACCGCATTGCCGACAAGAGTCCGATCGCGTTGCAACTCGCGAAAGAGGCGGTAAAGATCGCTTCTCGTTCAACTTTGGACGAAGGCTTGCGGCGTGAAGTCGATCTGTTTGCGTTGTGCTTCTCGACGGAAGATAAAGATGAAGGTGTGAGCGCGTTTCTCGAGAAGCGCAAACCTGCGTTCAAGGGAAAGTGAAAACACTGCTGCTCATCGTCGGCATTTTGGTTGCTACCGCGGGTGGCGTGATCACCTATCGCACGCTTTACATCGAACCCAGATCCGCAGTCGTAGTTACCGAGACTGGCATCCGTCAAATTCCCAACCAGGCCCGTGTCGTTGGCGGCGCCCTACTATTCGTCGGCGGCTCCGCCCTCGCCCTCTACGCCGCGATTCGAAAGGGTTAGTGATCTCTGCGCCAAAGGCGCGAAATATGAAAGCCAGGGGCAAGCGCCGAACGAAGGGAGGCGCGTCGCCCCTGGTAAGATCACGCAATTGACCGTGGAGCTCTGGTGAAATTATTTCGACGTGACGAGGGGCGACGCGTTCCGCTGCGCTTCACGCTTGCCCCTCGCTGTCATATTCCGCGCCTTCGGCGCTGTGCAACCACCGCTCCTCTCAAACAAACGTAAAGTTGGTCGGAGCCTTCGCTTCTTTGCCGTCCGGGTTCTTGACGCTGACCGCTACACTTCCCGCGTCGTGCTTCGGCGTCGTGGCTTTGATCGCGGTTGCACTTTCAACGACAGCCGCAACTTCCGCGTCGCCAAATTTCACCGTCGCCTTGGCAACGAAACCCGTGCCGGTGATCGTTACCTCTGTGCCACCTGCGGCCGGTCCTTGGGGTGGCGTAAAGGACGTAACAGTCAAACCAGCAGGGCCGCCACCAGGCGTTGTTTCGTCAGTGTAGGTGAACGGCATCGTTGCGGTCGCCTGTGATAAATCCGGATTCTTTACGACGACTGTCACAGTGCCAGGCGCGTGCTTCGGCGTGGTTGCAGTGATACTCGTCACGGATTCCACAACCACGGCCTGAGCAGCAACGCCGCCAAACGTGACAGTTGCGTGATCGACAAAGCCTGTTCCTGTAATCTTCACTTTCGTACCGCCGCTCTGCGGGCCCTTGGGCGGAGTCAGGTCGGTGATGGTAGGAGGCGTTAACTTGTCGCCGCGCTGCGCGTCTCCCTTTCCTGGGCCAGGCTTGAAGAGTGTCGTGAACACTTCCTCCAGCTTGTCGGTTGCCTGCTTTGAAAACAGGCCTGACATGATCGCAAGCATCGCCACGCCGAAAGGATTGAGGTTCGTCGTGCTGCTGCTACCGTTCAAAAATCCGGCTCGGACGACGAAGTAAAGTGCAAGCGCCAATGCAGCACCCACAAATGGACGTAACAAGTACCACCACGTCCAGCTCACCATAAACTTACGATTGCCGATATACGTGCTGAACGAAACGCTCGAATGAATCAAGGCCCCGAGTGCTCCGAGAACAATGACTATAAAGATCAAGTGTTGGTCCGGCGACCCTGCGGGTAAGTCAAAACGCAGCAAGCTAATGTAGCTGAAGAAGTACATCTTCGAGGCCGGATTTGGCCACGGATCGGGCGGCCACGTTTTAAGCAGGACGTACAACAGCAACAGAGCCCAAGCGACGTGCGCCAGGCCCACCATCGTAATAAATCGCCGGCTCGGAATCTGACCTCTGCTTACATGCTCAGGCAGAGGACTGGACGGAGGTGTGGGATTAACTATCGAACTCATTTTCGGGAATCCTCCATGAGAAAACTGAATCAATTGCTTTCGATCAGGTATGAAGATTCGGGCAAAAATATTTCGCCCGCAAAGGCGCAACGGCGCAAAGCGCCGCGTTTCGGTGGTTTGTTTGCGTCTTTGCGCCTTTGCGCGAGAGGTTTTTAATGGCTTTTAGCCATGAGTCTGGGATGTGGCTTTTTTGATCTTGTCGATCAGCGTGCGCGTTTCCGGGGCAAAGGCACCGTTGGGTTCGAGGCGCAGGTACTCGTTGAATTCGGTCAGCGCATCACCGGCGCGGCCGACGCGAAGTAAGAGATTACCCTTCAGCAAATGCGCACCGGCGAGATTTGGGTCGAGGACCAGCGCACGTTTTACCTCGTCGTACGATTTCTCGAGCGCGGGTTTTGCCTGCGTAAGATCTTTCATCTCACGTGCTTTTTCCCAGTAGACGCGCGCGAGGTTCAGATGACCGAGATACGACGCATCCTGAAGCGCGAGTCCTTTAGTCAACACCGTCTCAGCGTCAGAAATCTTGTTCTCATTCAAGTAAACTTCACTCAGCGCGAAAAACGCATTGAACGCTTTCGGATCCACTTCAGTAGTCGCCACCAACGCCTGCTCAGCCTTGTCCCACTGCCCGAGGTCCATGTACGCCGTCCCGAGTCTTAACCGCGCTTCAACAAACTTCGGGTAGATCGAAACAGCCTTCTCAAAACATTTCACCGCAAACGCTGTCTTGTCTTTTCCACCTTCAGCCAGCGCCGCCAAACCCTTATCAAACTCCTTCTGCGCCGCCGCAGGCACGTTTGCATCAATACCTCCGGTGACGGATTTGCCCGCCAGTGGTATGTCACGGATGAGCTGCAACATCACCAGACCGCTCGTAGTAGTCGTCATATCGACATTTTGCTGCACCTCGCGATAACCCTGCTGCCGAACTCGAATCGAATACTGCGCCGGCGGCAATCCTGTGAACCTGAACTTACCTGAAGCATCCGTAAACGCGTCACTGATCGAGCCACCACTGTCGTAACTCTCGAGTCGCACCAAAACCTGTTGCGCCGGCGCGCCACCTTCAGCAAAGCGCACCTGGCCGTGAATCTCGACGGTGGCGGACGTCGGCGAGGATTGCACCTGCGCCAGAATTACAAGTTGACAAAGGGATATCGCAACGATGCTGGCAAAAAGCAGCATTACTTTAGTCGTAGTCATGGCGTGTTCTCCGAAGGCAGGAAGCTAACGATGCGCCGCTGATTCTACTGCAAACAAAAATGGGAGGGAATAGATTTCCCTCCCGTAAAACAATCTCCTGCTTAAAGGTCAAAACTCAAAACGAGCTCCCAGTCGCATGGAGAAAGGTAAGTGGAAACCAGAAGACAAGTTAATAATCGACGGTTGCAGGAAGTCCGGATTGTTCTCGCCAAGATCAAGTTGGCGGAACTGATCCGGCAATCGCAGCTTCCGATTATTAGTTACGTTGAAGAAGTCAGCAATGAAACTGATCTTCGCACGCTCGCTGATCACCCACGGATAATCTGCGTGCAGATCGAGCTGGTTGTAGAAAGGCGTGCGTCCGAGTTTGCCTCGACCGCCAACCGGAACCTCACCCGCATTCAAGTACACGGGATGTGGCAGAAACTCGCTGATCGGAATACCCGATTCCATGTGGAATCCCATGCCGACATTGAGGCCCTTCACGAATCTGCCGCCGAAACCGGTGCGATCACGACTGAAGCCGTAACTCGCATAGATGTTCGAGACAAACCGCCGATCGGTGTTCAAAGGCCCTACCTGGAACTGATCGCCGAGTA
>DATDFT010000010.1:0-5935 GCA_036522475.1 Pyrinomonadaceae bacterium
CTGAAGTTTTGGACTGAACGCTTCGGCTTCAACACGACCATCCAGGTGCCGGAAGGCGATCATATTGGCTTTGCCGCCATCGATAACGGAACTATCGAACTGATGTATCAGACCTATGAGGGAATGAAAGATGCCGGACCGCTGGCAGAGGCGGTGACGCAGGGACCGACCGTCATCTTCATGGAAGTATCAGACATCAACGCAATCAAACAGGCGTTACAGCAGACTGAGATCGTACAAGATATCCATGAGACGTTTTATGGCGCACAGGAGATCGTCGCGCAGGAGCCGGGCGGCCACTACGTGATCTTCTCGCAATTGCCTGCGCAGTCGAATCAGTAAAAGGAGTAACACGATGGCGACAGAAGAACGACAACTGAAAGACCTGGTGTCGATTGGTCCAGCGATGCTTGAGGATTTTGAGCTGCTGGGAATCAAGACGGTGGCGCAGCTGCGCCGGCGCAGTCCGCAACGAATGTATCAGGGCCTCTGTCGATTGAAAGGACAACGTATCGATCCTTGTTGTCTCGATACGTTTGTCGCCGCGGTGGCCCAGGCGAAAGATCCGCACCTGCCGATCGAGCAACGTCAATGGTGGTACTGGAGCAAGGTCCGCAAAGCCAACGGTGGCATTATAAACGCCGAAGGCGTTCGCTAATGGCAGCCCACTCTTGAAAACGCTGACGGCGTTCGCTAATTGCACCCCAACGTTGAAACGCCGAAGGCGTTCGCTAATACCAGCCCAGAGTTGGAGCGTAAGCGACAACTCTGGGTTACGACAGAGACAAAAATCTAAAACCCTGAAAGGGTTCCTCTCGGGGCGAACCCTTTCAGGGTTTGATGAATTTTTTGATTAACTATTCCCAGGGTTGTCGCAGCGACAACCCTTGGGCTGAAATTGGCTAACACCTTCGGTGTTTACACCGCTGGGCTGGAATTAGCGAACGCCTTCGGCGTTACTTCAACTTGCCTCACGATCACTCAAAATGAGTTCTAAAAATCGTTGCCTAACTTCTGGCTCGAAATCCCTTCATGAGACGTTTTACTAGACGGTCGCCAGCAGCCGTCTTCGCCGGAGGCCGAAGCTCTACGACCAGCACCAAGATTATTGCGGCGACTGGTACGATCCACTCTCCGATGATTCTGAGGTTCATAATCACACGACCAGCGGTAACGTACCTTCAACCTTCGTGCGTTCAATTTGTGGCGCGGCATCGGGCGTCCAACGCTTCACACGATGCACGACGCGATAAGCCAGAGGTCCGCCGTCTGCGCGCTCGTTGCGCTCGAGTGGCCGCACGATACAAACAAACTCGACTTCCAACGCATCGCTACCGGCACGTACTACTGAATAGCCGTGCCCACCCAGGTCGATGAATGAAAGATGCGGTGCGAGCTGCGGGTTGCGTTCCGCCAGCGCGCGGCGCGCATCGCCGGTGCGTTTGAGTGCGAGACTCGCACGCACTCCATGCATGATCGAGAAGTTCACGGCCGGCTGGACCATCGCCTCTCCTGAAGGTTGATACAGATAGATCGCACGCAACGGATGTTCTTTCGGAAGTGAGTATTCCGCTGCTTCGAACAGTCCCGGCGCCGAGATGGAACCGGTGATGAACTCTGCGATCACCGGTTCGAATTTCTTCGGCGGTAAAGCCGGAGCGACGAGCGCGGCTTCGAAGGCGTGTCGGTCACCACAAAGGGCGACGACTCCAGTGATCTGTTTGCTGCGGATGAAATCCAAAACTTCCGCGCGCTCGTGTCGATACGCAGACCAGTCGTCATCGACGAAAGTTGCGTATCCGGCGTCAGGCCATTTCGGCCCGACGCCTTCAGGCAAGTTCTGGAAGTCAATCCGCCACTCGCCCATTCCGATTGAGTTGCCCCAGAGTTTCCAGGGCACTGAAGACGCACGCAACTTTTCGAGAAACCACGCTTTCTGCGCAGCGCCGAGCATCGACTGTGGTGGTGAGTTTTTACGAGGATTGGGAACACTCTTGCCATTGAATGAGATCTCGTCGGGTGGTTTTCCGTGATTGAACTCGCGCCCAGCGTCCAACACGTCGACGACACTATCGGAAAGCACAAAAGGAAACTGTTGCGGCTGAAACTTCGCTGCCTCTGCGCGATGCATTACCGGCTCAGATCGATATGAACGATTGTCGGTGAGAATCAGTTCGACATTACGGCCCCAACGCAACGTGCGGTAAGTGTTGAGACTATTGATCGCACTGAGGTTCGAAGGTTCCAATCCCAAACCGTGATCGTCGAACTCACGCAGCGGTGTGTCGCTAACAGCCGGCGGCGTGTAACTATCAGCTACCCTGCTCGGTTGATATTCAAACCACGCCTGGTTCGCAGCGACCTTGCGCGTTTGCGCCGGCCGAACGCCGCTGAACTCCTGCTGGCTCTGCCAACCTTTCCAGGAAAATTCGTGATTGTCCCACATGCAGACGAACGGCCAACGCGCGCGCGCATCCTGCAAATCAGGGTCGAGGAGATAGTTACGATACAGCGCGCGATAGTCGTCTATTGTAGTCGGCACGTGAAAGTCGCGAATCTTTTCGCCGTGCGAGTAACGCACTACGTCGCGCAACTTGCGTGCGTAATAACCCTGCGGCCGATCCTCCGGATACCACACGACTTCATAAACAAAATCGCCGAGGTGCAGCACGAAGCCGAGTTGATCGTTTATAGGCTTCTGCTCGTCTTCCCAGATCATTCGTCGATACGCGTTTGCTCCGCCCATCTGCATGTTCTGACAACTTACAAACGTGAAGCTCACCGGGCGGTTGTCGTTGTCCGCCGGCGCCGTGATCGTGCGACCAACGCGACTGCCGAAACCATGTTCGTCAGTGAAGCGATACCAGTAAACGCGTCGCGGTTTAAGACCGGCAGCGAGCACGCGCGTGGTCCAATCGGCCTCTGGAGAGAGTGTGGTGGTGGTAGTGGCGACTACGCGACGGAAACCCGGATCGTCGGCAACTTCGAGGATCAACTTCTTCGCGTCGCTGTCTTTGGACGGCGGACGCCTGGTCCAAAGAATCACACTATCAGGATGCGGATCGCCCGAAGCCACGCCCTGCGGATACAAATCCCGCCGCTCTCGCCAGCCAGTTCTCGACACATGCGCGTACGCCGATCGGAACGCGACGGTGGCGCCAAACGACGCCGCCAACTCAATAAACTTACGCCGCGATATCGACATGACGTGAAGGATTGTAACAGCACGTCGTTCGAAAGTGGGATTTTGTGAGTTCCAGAAGTGAAACGAAGAAGCTCCATTTCTATGAACGTTGGAGTTAATTCAACGATTTTTTAGATCGATAGGTTCTCATTGAGCTACAAACTAATCATCCCGCGATTGGCACGTGCTTTGATTCGATTTCTGCCGAACTGCGCCAGCATGCGAACAGTTGAATAAACACCACGGGTTCGCACACGTTCACACCATCACTGCGTCGCTTCACATTAGTCGGGAGGGCAACATGCGAGGAACTCTTAGACAGAACCTGACCTTCAGTGTCCGAACATTGGTCAAGCACCTTGGATTCACCACGACCGCCATCCTAACACTCGCACTCGGCATCGGCGCCACGACTGCCATGTTCAGCGTGGTCTATGCTGTGTTCGAGCCGATGCCCTATCCGAAACCGAACCAGCTCGTGATGCTATGGTCCAAGATCCAGGGCGAGCGAAACTCCGTCGCTCCAGGCGACTACCTCGAATGGAAACGCCGGAACACTTCGTTCCAGGACATCAACGCGTGGGGCGGCGGCTCATACAACGTCGCGACCCGCGAACGTCCCGAACAGCTCGAGGGCTCACCGCGCACACCCGGCTTCTTCAAGATGGAAGGCATGCCGATGTTGCTCGGCCGCGACTTCCTTCCCGAAGAAGGCGTGCCGGGTAACGATCACGTCGTGATACTCAGCAATCGAATGTGGAGCAAGCACTTTGCTTCAGATCCGGACATCGTCGGTAAAGACATTCGCATGAATGGCGATCCGTACAAGGTCGTCGGCGTGCTGCCGGCTGGAATGTACGATCGCCTGCCCATGGAACTTTGGGTGCCCCTCGCCTTCGGTCCCGAACAAAATAACAACCACGACGCGCACTTCATTCTCGTGATGGGCCGCTTGAAAGACGGCGTTTCGATGGAGCAGGCCCAGGCTGATATGAACGGAATTGCAGCGCAACTGCAAAACGAGTTTCCGAAGTCGAATACGAACTGGGGCGTCAGCGTCGAACCGTTGCATCTCAACTTTCTCGATCCGGGGACGCGCCGAAACCTCTGGCTGCTGTTGGGCGCCGTCGCTTTTCTCTTACTGATTGCGTGTGTGAACGTTGCCAATCTGCTCCTCGCTCGCGGCACGTCGCGCCAGCGTGAAGTGGCAGTCCGGGCTGCACTCGGCGCTTCGCGATTCCGAATATTCAGTCAGTTTCTGACTGAGAGTTTGGTGTTGGCAGTTTTCGGTGGTGTCTTTGGGGTGATGCTCGCGGGTTTGATTCTCGACGGCATGACGCTGGTCATGCCGCCAACCGGCACGATGCTGCCGTCTGAAGCTGATATCAGAATCAGTGTTCCGGTGCTGCTCTTCACGATCGCTGTCACCGGAATCGCCGGACTGCTGTTCGGCTCCGTACCAGCGTGGCAAGCAACACGACTCGACCTCAACGACGTGCTCAAGTCAGGCGGACGAACTGGCGGCGGCGCACGTCGCAACGCACTTCGCCTGCTCGTGGTTGCAGAGTTCTCGCTGGCGCTGACGTTGTTAGCCAGCGGCGGTATGGCGTTCAAAGGTTTTTGGAACTTGACGCGAGTGGATCTCGGCATTCGACCGGAACACGTGCTGACGTTCCAGTTGCCCGTGCCGGATGAACGACTCAAAACCGCCGATCAGATCAGATCGTATTACCAGCAGATGCTCCAGCGAGTAGAGGCTGTGCCGGGAATAAATAAGGTTGCGGTAATGACCGGCGTACCCGCGCGTGGTCCAATGTTTGGCATGCCGATCAGGATCGTGGGCCAGCCTGAAGTTCCTCCGTCGGAACGTCCGGGCTCAGCGTTTCAAATGGTGACGGCCGAGTACACAGACGCGCTCGGAATTCGCGTGACCAAAGGCCGCAGCATCGACGAGCACGACATTGCCACGAGCCCGCGTGTCGCGGTGGTTAACGAAAACTTCGTCAAGCGTTATCTGTCCGGAGTCGATCCACTGACGCAGCGAATCTCAGTTGAAGAAGTGATTCCGGGCGGACGTATCGGCGAGGCGCACGAGTGGCAAATCGTCGGCGTGTTTCAGAACGTCCGCGGCGCTGGAGCACGCGAGGAGTTTCCGGAGATCGACGTGCCGTTCTGGCAGAGTCCGTGGCCCCAGGTCTCGATGATAGTGCGGACCGAAGGCGATCCGAAGCGAGTGATCACGAGCGTTGCCAGTGCGATCAATTCTGTCGATCCGGATCTACCACTCGCGGGTGTGAAAACAGTCGACGAGATTGTCAGCGAGTCGTTGGCGATCGATCGCTTCAGCATGGTTTTGTTCTCGAGCTTTGGACTGTTGGGACTAGCGCTTGCCGGAGTCGGCATTTACGGTGTGATGGCGTTTGGCGTGGCCCAACGCACACAGGAGTTCGGCGTACGCATGGCGCTCGGCGCGCAGCGTTCGCAAGTGATGAAGCTGGTGTTGAGAGAAGGAACGATCGTAGCGATCATCGGCGCTGTCATCGGAGTCGGCGGCGCGTATCTCGTCGGCCGCGCTATGCGATCGACGTTGTACGGAGTCGGCGCGATGGACACGTTTGCGGTCGGTGGCACCGCAATTCTGTTGCTCATCGTCGCGTTGCTCGCGTGTTTGATTCCGGCGTTGCGAGCGAGCCGCGTCGAACCGATGGTGGCGTTGCGCGACGAGTGAGGCTCGCGCGCAATTTATGCCGC
>DATDFT010000011.1:0-7254 GCA_036522475.1 Pyrinomonadaceae bacterium
TAGACGCCGAACATGTGCAGCGACAAACCGAGCAGCACGGTCACCACAAACCATGCGAGCGCCTGCAAGAGATCCAAACCAAAGCGCGCGGTATTGTTGAAGAGCAAACACGCCACCGCATACGGCGCGAACTTCATGATCATCTCGATGATCTTCGCCGTGATCTCGTAAATTCCTTCGAGGACGCGCAGCAGCGGTTCAGTCACCGTCACCGGCAGCAACGTGATCGCGATGCCGATCACGAGCGCAAAGAACATGAGGTGCAGCATGTTCGGATCTTCTTTGCCCGAGATCGCGAAGAACGGATTCTTCGGTACGATTGTTTCAACCACCGCCATCAGGGGCTTCGGCGCGACACTGCTTGCTTGCTTTGCTGCTTCGACAGTCTTGCTCGCATCGGTCGCGTAACGCTGCTGCAAAGCGAGCGACGTTTCCGAATCGATTCGTTTACCGGGCTTGATCGTGTTCGCGAGTGTGAGACCAATCACGACCGAGATCGCGGAGATCACAAGACAGTAACCAAACGACTTCAAACCAACGCGCCCGAGTTTGCGGATGTCGCCGATGCCTGCCACGCCGACAACAAGAGATGCAAACACGAGCGGCACAACGATCATCAGCAACAGGCGCAGAAATAGTTGGCCCACAGGTTGAGTGATGTTGTCGACTATCCAAACAACGCGCGGATGATCGCCGCCCCAAATCTCGTTGACGGCGACACCGGCAACCACGCCGACAGCAAGCCCGATCAGAATCTTGGTGTGCAGCGGCAAGCCCTTCGGCTTGTCGGCCGTCTCTTCGTCGAGGTCGGTTGCTATCTCGCGTTCAAACGCATCGCGCTCGAGGCGTCTGGGTTTGTCGTTTTCTTCAGGCATCGTTTTGGTTAGTGAACTACCGACCCCAACGCAGTTTGTCGCGCAGAACGTCGAAATAGTTTCGATTCATCGGCTGAATGAGATTGAACGTGGTGCGACTCTTTCGAATCGCGACTCGATCCTTGACTTTTAGCGGATGACCGACTTGTCCGTCGAGCGTCAACGCGACCTCTTCGTTGTCAGTCTTCAACAACAACTCGATCTCCGCGTCGTCAGGAACGACGATCGGGCGATTGGAGAGTGTGAACGGGCAGATCGGAGTTATCACCACCGCATTCATCGAAGGAAAGATGACCGGTCCACCCGCGGAAAGGTTGTAGGCGGTCGAGCCGGTCGGAGTCGAGACGATTAGACCATCGGCGCGAAAAGAATTGACGTACTGGCGGTTGAGATACGCCTCGATCTCGATGATTCGCGCAAGTGCCGACTTGTTGATCACGACGTCGTTGAGCACGCGGTTGAATTGTGCCGGTGCATCGCCGCTGCGCAACTCGACTGCAAGCATCACGCGTCGATCGAGACGATAGTTTCCCGCGAGGATCGACTCGAGTGCCGTGTAGAGCTCTTCGATGCGAAACTCGGCGAGATATCCGAGGCCGCCGTAGTTGACACCGAGAACAGGCACTTCCTGATCGCCAACCATGCGGGCAGTCGCGATCATAGTCCCGTCGCCGCCAAGCACGAGGATCAGATCGACGTTGGCGGCGATGCTTTCATGTTCGAGCTCATCGACGCCGCAACCCGTCTGGTGCTCGATGCGTTCGCGCTCGATCTCCGGACCACCAGTCAGCTTGATATTGCGCTCGGCGAGCCACACCACCAGTTCGCAGATGGTCTTCAGGGCTTCAGGTTGATGCGGTTTAAGGACTATTCCTATCCGCTTGATTGCTGACATGGGCTTGGGTGAGAAGGGATGATAAGACAGTTTCACGCAAAGGCGCAAAGAAGTGCGGAAAGCCGCAAAGAAGAACTTTTGCTCAAACTTTGCGGCTTTGCGTCCTGACTTTGCGCCTTTGCGTGAAACCAGATCTCACAACCTGTAAAAGGCGAGGTACTCCACATTGCCGTCAGCTCCCGTGATTGGCGACTCGATCACCTTCACCACCTTCAGCCCAATCTCATGCGCGGCGTTGTTCACTTCTTCCACAACTCGTAATCGCTTCGCCGAATCCCGAACGATCCCGCCGCCACCAACCTCCCCACGCCCGACTTCGAACTGCGGCTTGATCAGCGTGATGATCGCACCCCCGGGAACCACCAGCGGCACGATCGCGGGCAATACCTTCGTCGCCGAGATAAACGACACGTCCATCACCGCCAGATCAAACTGCTGGGCAAAATCCTCAGCCTGCAAGTAGCGCGCGTTCACACCTTCTCGCACTTCAACACGGCTGTCGTTCCGCAGTCGCCAGTCGATCTGATTGTGGCCCACGTCAATCGCCATAACCTTCCGAGCGCCATTCTGAAGCAGACAATCAGTAAATCCCCCCGTTGACGCACCCACATCGAGACAGTTCAGCCCCTTGACGTCGATCTGAAACTCGCGCAGCGCGGCTTCAAGTTTCAGACCACCGCGCCCGACGTATCTCGTACTCGGATCGTTGTTCCCCTTGATGCGAATTGTTGAGTTTGGATCGAACTGGTGGGATGGCTTCTCAACTCGCTGCTCATCGACGAGCACGATGCCCGCCATGATCATCGCCTGCGCCCTGGTCCGTGAATCAGCGAGGCCTCGCTCGACAAGCAGCTTATCTATGCGCTCGCGTTTCACAGGATAAAGAATATCCTGTCAAAACCTGTGACGCTAAGCGCGACGCGTCACGGCGCGCGGCGCTTCATTCAACCGCAACTCACTCGCGCACTCATCACAAAGCCAGACCAGGATGTGCGGCGCATCGGCCCAGAAGAATGAACTGACCTTCCCCGCCATCTTCACCGCCGCATCGACGCGCAACCGTTGCAAGGCCTGAACGTAAAATGCACCGTTGTAGAAATCGCCGTCCGCGCCTTCATCGCGGTGAATACACTCCCGCTCACGATACGTCTGCCTAGTCATGATGATTCACCACTTCCTGCGCCGTGTCGCGCGACACCAGAACTGTTAAAGAATGTCGGGGATTAACTATTTAATGTGTGAGTTGAAAAACAGGGCCACTAGCTAAGTGAGTGAGATGATGCCATTCGAGCGGGATTCAGTCAATACATCTCTTTTCGAGACATCTCTTTTCGAGACTAGGGTCTTTTGCGACGACCTTCAAAAATCTCGTCGAGATTCGAGAGGTCACGATGGTTGTAACGATCGAGACGACGTTCACGTCGCATCACGCGACGTGCGCGCTGCTCCTGCCACTGATCGTAAAGCACTGCATCACGAATCTGCTGGAGCCGCTCGCTTTCAGTCATCTTCGGATTATCGGGCAGGTCATCGCTCAGCGCGACTGGTTCCCGAGTGTGCTTCACGACTGTTCGTCGTTTGGCTACCGGTTCAGTTACCGGAGATTCAGCCGGTGCAGGGCTTGGGGTGTTTTCCACCACTGCGAGCGGCGCCGGTGCGACGTCCGATTCCACCCTCTCACTTGCCGCGACTGTAGGAACAGGTGCATTTCGCCGTGCCACGCGAGACGCCACAAGCGCTGAGGCGGCGCCGAGCATCATCGCGACTGCAAAAGCACCGGCGAGAAACCAGCGTCGACGCCATCGCACCTTTGCCTCGATACTGTTCAAAGGCACAACTTGCCGCGCGGATACCAGCGTTCGTTCGTCGTCAAAATCTGGAGGTAACACCTGTCGGTTCATCGTTCAAAATTTCTTTTGCAATCACGGGGCCACGCGGGAAGACCGCAGATTTAGGTGGGGAGAGGAGCGAAAACTTCCGATTTGGTGCATCGAAACAACGCGCTCGGATGTGCCACAAGAAGGCACAAATCGCGACTTCAGCACTCTAAAAATTTCATTGCGCCTTTTGTGCTTTTTTGTGGCTACGGCGGTCGTCCAGCACGTCGATGCTCTCGTGGACGCGGTTGTAGATGCCGTCGGCGTCGAGCCCGTATTTCGCGAGCAACAGCTTGGCGTCACCGTGGGTGATCAGGCGATCCGGAATACCCATTCGGACCACGCGAACCTTGTCCTGGAGCCCGTTCTCCTCGAGCAACTCCATCACTGCCGATCCAAAACCACCGGCGAGATACGCTTCCTCGACGGTAACGATCAGTCGCTTGGTCCGTGCGAGAGCCAGCAGTAAAGCAGTGTCCAAAGGCTTGACGAAGCGCGCGTTGACCACGGTCGTTTCGATTCGATCCTTCGCGAGGTGCTCGGCCGCTGCGAGTGACGGATGGACCATCGCGCCGTAGGCAACGATCGCGACTTCACCGCCGTCGCGCAGTATCTCGCCTTTGCCGATCTCGAGCAGTTCCGGTTCGCGATCGATCGGCACACCGACGCCGTTGCCGCGCGGATAGCGCATCGCTGCCGGGCCGGTGTGTTCGAGCATCGTGTAGAGCATGTCGCGCATCTCGCCTTCATCTTTCGGCGCCATCACGACGATGTTCGGCACGGGTCGCAGGTACGCGATGTCCAGCAGTCCGTGATGTGTTTGACCGTCGCCACCGGCGACGCCGCCTCGATCGAGACAAAACTTCACGTTCAGATCCTGGATACAAACGTCGTGGATAAGTTGGTCGAAGCCGCGCTGAAGGAACGTCGAATAGATGGCGCAGACGGGTTTGAGTCCTTCACACGACAGGCCGGCAGCAAATGTGACGCAGTGCTGTTCGGCGATACCAACATCGAAAGAACGTTCGGGAAACTTCTCGAGCGCAGTGCACACGCCGGTGCCGTCAGGCATCGCGGCAGTTAAGGCGACGACTTTCGGATCCTTTTCCATTAACTCCGCGAGCGTGTTGCCGAAGACCGTGGTGTAAGTCGGAATTTTTGACGAGCTCTTGTGAGGTTTGCCAGTCTGGAGATCGAATGGACCGGTTGCATGCCAGCGGTAATAGTCAGGCTCAGTTTGCGGAAACCCCTTGCCCTTCGTCGTCAGAGCGTGAACGATGACCGGACCGTCTTTGATTTGCTTCGCTTCGTTGAGAGCCGCGACGAGAGCGCGCGGATTGTGTCCATCGACGTAGCCGATGTACTTGAAGCCCAACTCACTGACGAGCGCGCCCGGCAACACGGCCGCGGCAATCACGTCTTTCATTGTCTTCGCCGCTTGATGCAGTCGCCCGCCAACTGAAGGTATAGCGAGCAACTTCTCTTCGACTTCGTCTTTGAAACGATGATAACCGTGCGCACCGCGAATGCGATTGAGGTAACCAGTCAACGCGCCCACCGCAGGCGCGATCGACATCTCGTTGTCGTTGAGCACCACGATCAAACGGCTCTTCAAGTGACCCGCCTGGTTGATCGCTTCCATCGCCATGCCGCCGGCCAGGGATGCATCGCCGATCAACGCAACGACGTGGTGGTCCTCGCCTTTTCGATCGCGCGCGATGGCCATGCCGAGCGCCGCTGAGAGCGAAGTTGAAGCGTGACCGGCGCCGAACGTGTCGTACTCCGATTCGTCGCGTCGCAAAAAGCCGCTGATGCCGCCGTACTGCTTGATCGTCGGCAGTAACTCACGCCGGCCGGTCAGAATTTTGTGCGCGTAAGCCTGGTGGCCGACGTCCCACACGAGCCGATCGTTGGGCGTATCGAACGCGTAGTGAAGCGCGACTGCAAGCTCGACTGCGCCGAGCGAGGCGCCCGTGTGGCCACCCACTCGCGACATCGTTTCGAGGATGTAAGCGCGAATTTCGTCAGCGACGGTTCGTAGTTGATCGGGTTGAAGAGCGCGTAGATCTGCAGGCGAGTTAATACTCTCAAGAAGCGTCATCGTAGCGGCATTGTACTCCAATCGCTGGCGTTTGCTATCCCTTTGGCGGCTCGCATGCCGCAGCTACTTGGCAATATAAAGTACTCTGTAACTGTGTCGTGGTCAATAGGAAACTGCTCTGCTTCTGAAATCGTAATCAGGGATGCGATGCGTGCTGACCTGGAAACACTTTTCAAGGCCCTGGCTGACCGCACCCGCCTGCGACTCATTCACCTGCTCGGTGATGAGGAGCTGTGCGTATGCGATTGCGTCGAGGTTCTCAAGACGAATCAGCCGAAGATCTCGCGGCACCTCGCATACCTGCGACGCGCAGGGCTCGTCAGTGCGCGTCGCGACGGCAGGTGGACTTACTATCGACTCGTTGAACCCGCCGATCCTCACGCGGCGAAGATCCTTCAGGAACTCCGCGAAACTTTAAGCACGTCGTAAACGCAGCACCGCGATCTCAGGTCGCACGCCAAACCGCAACGGCAAACCGATAACACCCGTTCCGCTCGAGACGTAAAGCTGAGTCTCGCCACGACGGAATAGGCCGCGTGCGTACTTCAGATCGTTCGTGAAGCGACTTGCAGGCGCGCCGATGAACGGAAACTTGAGCTGCCCGCCGTGCGTGTGGCCGCTGATGATTAGCGAGACGTTGTTGGTTTGTTCGAGATCGAGAACTGTTGGTTGGTGCGATAGCATGATGGTCGGAGTTTTCGCATCGAGTCCGGAGAAGGCGCGTGTCCAGTCAGTTGCGTTCCATGTCCAATCATCGATGCCTGACAACTGTAATGAATCCGAGCCTCGATGGAGTGTTGTATGGACGTTGTTCAGCACTGCGATGTGATTGTGTTCGAGCGCTCGTGTGGTCAGTTCGGGATCGGTGTAGTGATCGTGATTACCGAGGACGGCCCAAACGCCTTCCGGCGCGCTCAACGCAGCCAACGCCTCGGCGCAAGGCTCGATGTAACGGCGATACGAAGTGCTGTAGTCGCCAGTGAGAACAAACATGTCCGGCTTCGTTTGCTGCGCCAAATCGACAACGCGTCGCACTTCGCTGATGCCGAGGATGCGGCTGTGATGGATGTCTGTTAACTGCGTGATGCGAAAGCCTTCGAATGCGGGAGGAAGATCGCGGATCAAGATGTCGTTTTCAGAGATCCAATAGTTGTACGGCTCGATCAGACGCGAATAAGCCGCACCTGCTGATACAGCAACGAGCGGCGCAGCTAGCAAGCCATTCAAAAAATCTCGACGCGTCGGCATTGCGAGATTCTACATAAATTCAGCCGCAGATTAACGCAAATAAACGCAGATCAGATTTGCGTTTATCTGCGTCAATCTGCGGCCAAAAACTACGCTTCCTTGACAATCCGTGCTTCGCGACTAGAATTGGTCTTCGCTGATTGGCACGGAGATGTGGCCGAGTGGCTGAAGGCGGCGGTTTGCTAAACCGTTAAGGGTCAAAAGCCCTTCACAGGTTCGAATCCTGTCATCTCCGCCAGATATGTCTGTTCGAGTTCG
>DATDFT010000012.1:0-12676 GCA_036522475.1 Pyrinomonadaceae bacterium
TGTAATCTGCGAAAATCAGTGGCCGATGCTTCAGTTCCTGAACATCTCCAACATAGCGTTAATCGATGACATGCAGGTTGAGTTTGAGAGTGGGCTCAATCTGTTAACGGGTGAGACTGGCTCCGGGAAGTCGATCATCGTAGACGCGCTCGGTGTTTTGATCGGTGGACGGTTCACAAGCGAACTGATCAAGTCGGGCTCGGAACGCGCTTCGATCGAAGGCTTGTTCTCCGTCACTTCGAATCCGGACCTCGAGCTCATTCTCGAAAACGCCGGGTTGGGTGCGACTAATGAACTGATCATTCGTCGCGAGCTCTCTACCACCGGACGCAACAAGATCTTCATCAACAATCAACTCGCCACACAGTCGCTGTTGCGCGATCTGCGTCCGTACCTGGTCGATATTCACGGACAGGGCGATCAGCAGACGCTCTTCAATCCCGAGACACATCTCGAGATACTCGATGCTTTCGCAGGCAATGGTTTGTTGCGTACTGAAGTTGCCGAGGCTTTTCAGCAATGGACCAGGATCCGTCACGAGCTCGATTCGTTGCGTCACGATGAAGCGGAGAAGTTTCAACTCGTCGATACGCTCAAGTTTCAGATCACGGAGCTTGAACGCGCGCAGCTATCAATCGGTGAGGATGAGCGACTGGAAGAGGAGCGGCGACGGTTGGCGAACGTTGAGAAGCTCACGTCGCTTTGTCAGTCTAGTTACAGCCGTATCTATGAGGACGATGATGCGGCCGTGGTGCGTGTGCGGCAGAGTTTGAAAGACGTCGAGGAAATGGCTGAGTACGATCCGAGCTTTCGCGAGTATCTCGAAGGACTCGAATCGGCGCGCGCAGTGCTCGAAGACCTTTCGTTCACGTTGCGTGATTTCGCGGATCGACTCGAGTTCTCGCCGTCCCGGCTCGCCGAGATCGAAGATAGATTGGCCGAGCTTTCCCGGCTGAAGCGCAAGTATGGCGGATCGATCGCGGCGTCGCTCGAACATCTCGCGCGCGGGGAAGATCGCCTGCGACAGATTGAAACTTCCGACGAACGTGAACGTGAATTGAACGCAGCCGTTGGTGACGCTCGAGAGCGATACCTCGATTTGGCAGGCCGGTTGCACAAAGAACGCGTGCGCGCGGCGAAGAAGTTTGAGCAGGCAGTCGAGAAAGGAATCGCAGAGGTCGCGATCGACAACGCGCGGTTCCAGGTTCAGGTAGCCGACGACGTTGAGAGTGCGGGACAGAAAGGCATCGATCATACCGAGTTCTACTTTTCAGCGAACGCCGGCGAGGACGTGAAGCCGCTCGCGCGTGTAGCGTCCGGTGGTGAAGCGTCGCGTTTGATGCTGGTGCTGAAGACGGTGGCGAATGGTTCGCAGTTTCCGCGCACGATTGTGTTTGACGAGATCGATACGGGGATTGGCGGGCGCGTAAGCGAAGCGGTCGGACTTAAGTTAAAAAAACTTTCGCAGACGAATCAGGTGTTGTGTGTGACGCACCAGCCGCAGATCGCGCGGTTTGCGGATAGTCATCTGGTGGTCCAAAAAGAAGCGCTGAAGGGCCGCACGCAGGTGAGCGTCGGACGGCTCGATAAAGCGGGGCGCGTCGAAGAAATCGCGCGCATGCTTACCGGCGCCGAGATCACCGGCAGCGCCCGTCGCCACGCGAAAGAGTTGTTAAAGAACTAGCCACAAAGAAGCACATAAAACTTAAAATGTTTTTTGTGACTTTTGTGCCTTTTTGTGGCTGATGAGGCAAGGTATGAGCACTGAACCAAACAAAGTCATTTATTCGATGGTCGGCGTCAGCAAGTTTTACGACAAGAAGCCGGTCCTCAAAGATATCTACCTTTCATATTTCTACGGCGCGAAGATCGGCGTCATCGGATTGAACGGCTCGGGCAAGTCTTCCCTGCTCCGCATCCTCGCGGGCGTCGACAAAGACTTTAACGGCGAAACAGTCATCTCGCCCGGCTTCACCGTCGGTTATCTCGAACAGGAACCACTGATCGACGACTCGCGCACCGTTCGCGAAGTTGTCGAAGAAGCCGTCAAGGAAACAGTCGACCTACTCAAAGAGTATGAAGAGATCAACGCGAAGTTCGGTGAAGAGATGTCTGACGACGAAATGTCGGCATTCCTCGAACGCCAGGGCGAAGTGCAGGAGAAACTCGACGCCTCTGACGCCTGGGATCTCGATTCACGACTCGAGATGGCAATGGACGCGCTACGCTGTCCGCCTCCCGACACACCCGTGAAAGTTCTTTCAGGCGGCGAGCGACGACGCGTCGCGCTCTGTCGCCTGTTGCTTCAGAAACCCGACATCCTCCTCCTGGACGAGCCCACGAACCATCTCGATGCCGAGTCGGTCGCATGGCTCGAACATCACTTGCAGAGTTATCCCGGAACGATCATTGCCGTCACTCACGATCGCTATTTCCTCGACAACGTTGCCGGTTGGATCCTCGAGCTCGATCGCGGCCAGGGCATTCCGTGGAAAGGCAACTACACGTCCTGGCTCGAACAGAAACAGGAACGTCTGCGACGCGAAGAAAAATCTGAAACCGAAAGACAGAAAACACTGCAACGCGAGCTCGAATGGATTCGCATGTCGCCAAAGGCGCGTCACGCCAAAGGCAAAGCGCGCATCAACTCGTACGAAGATCTTCTGCGACAGGAAACAGAGAAACGCCGCGACGATCTCGAGATTCACATCCCGGCTGGACCACGACTCGGCAACGTCGTGATCGAAGCCGAACACGTCAAGAAAGGGTATGGCGCGAACTTGCTGGTTGACGACATGAACTTTGCACTCCCGCCCGGCGGAATCGTCGGTGTGATTGGTCCAAACGGCGCGGGCAAAACGACGCTGTTTCGCATGATAACGGGACAGGAGGAACCGGACGCGGGCTCGATTCGCAAAGGTGAAACGGTGCTGCTCGCGTATGTCGATCAGAGTCGCACGCTCGATCCGGAAAAGACGATCTGGCAGGAGATTAGCGGCGGCGAAGACATGTTGAAGCTCGGAAATCGCGAAGTTAATTCGCGTGCTTACGTCGCGCGGTTCAACTTCTCGGGTTCGGACCAGCAGAAGAAAGTCGGCATGTTATCGGGCGGCGAACGCAATCGCGTTCACCTCGCGAAGATGCTGAAGGAAGGCGCAAACGTCTTGCTGCTCGACGAGCCGACCAACGATCTCGACGTCAACACGTTGCGCGCGCTCGAAGAGGCGCTCGAAAACTTCGCCGGTTGTGCGGTGGTGATTTCACACGATCGCTGGTTTCTCGATCGGATCGCGACGCACATTCTCGCATTTGAAGGTGACAGCAAGGTGTTCTGGTTTGAGGGTAACTATTCCGACTACGAAGCAGATCGCAAAGCGCGCCTTGGACCAGCCGCTGAGACGCCGCACAGAATAAAGTATCGTCAACTCACACGATAAATTTAGCCACGGATGACACGGAGAAATCCGGATTGAATCCGTGTAATCCGTGGCTCAGTTTCCTCACGCAGTGGCGTACTGCGCCGGATCCTGCTTCGCCTTCTCCGCGCACTCATCACAACAAACCGTGATCTCTTTGCCGGCCACGGTCACTTTGATGCCGCCATCGTTGATCACCCAATCACAGACCGGACATTTGCTCGTGTTCATGAGTTTGTCTCCCTTGAATGAATTAACTTCCGACGAGAGAGACTACCAACGTACGGCAAAAAGCGACTTCCAGAATCTTGCTTATTTCGATTTGTGCCGGAGCTCAGACGGCGCTTTTCCAAACTCGCGCCGAAATGCATCCGTGAAGTGACTGTGACTGGAAAACCCCAGTTCGAGCGCCAGCGCGGTGAGATCCGAGGCGCCTTCAGCTAATCGCTCGAGCGACGCACGCAGTCGCAGTTGCGTGAGATAACGATGCACGGGAACGCCCGTCTGTTTCTGAAAGATGCGCGCGAGGTGAAACGGCGACACGTTCACCGCCCGCGCGACATCGTCGAGCGTTATGCGTTCGCTCATGCGCGCGGCGAGGTAAGTCCTAGCTGCCTCGGTGCGCTCGACATGATCAGCATCAGTGCCCTCGCGTTTCGGCTTATGCGCACCGCGGCCGCGATGCACGAAAGCGGACTCGAGCACGTCGGCGACAAGTTGCAACGCAGTAACGTCAGCCCACAACGGCTCGAGCGGATTCGTCTCCGCCGCTTCGAGACGTTGCACCAGCTCCCGGTGACGCCAGAAGATACGGCTGTCGCAAGGTCCCGTCACGAATCGGAACGGCTGTTCGGGATGTTCGTCGATTGACGGATCGAGCTCACGCACGATGTCGTTGAGCACGCGTGGCGAGACAGTGAAAACGGTGCCGCGATCGCCACAGTCGGACGGATGACTGACGCGATACGTTGAATCCCGCGAGAAAAATACCGCCTGGTTTACGTCGGCAGTGACAGCGCGACGGCCAAAGTGACGCGCGAAAGCACCGTGACGCATCAGCACGATGTTGTTGCCGTCCGACATCTCTTCGCCGCCCGGTCCACTCTGCGCGATGTGGCAGCAGTAGTCATACACGCCGAGGATCGGGCTCTCGTAGAGCGGCCGATAAATTATTTCATTATCGCGATCGTAAGGCACAAGTGGTATCGTACTACGCCACCAGATTAGCCACCAAAAAGCACAGAAGGTACAAAATGAATAAGAACAAACCTGTTTACATTCTGGCGACTTTGCTTCTGATCGTATCGTCCGCGGTGGCCCAGGACCCGGGCGAGATCAAAAACTTTCTGCGCGTGAACAAAGACTTCTGCACCGGCGGTCAGCCGAAACTGGAACAACTCGCGCAGCTCAAAGCCGAAGGCGTGAAGTCGATCATCAATCTGCGCCAACCGAGCGAGCATCGGGCTGCGGAGGAAGAAGCGAAAGTCAAAGAGCTGGGTCTGCGCTACTTCAACATCCCCGTTGCCTACGGAAACCCAAACGAAGAGCAGGTCGCGGAGTTTCTGAAGCTCACTGACGATCCGGACAACCGCCCGATCTTTATTCACTGCACCGCGGCCATCCGTGTCGGCGCATTCTGGATGATCAGGCGCGTGTTGCGCGACGGCTGGAAGCTCGAAGACGCAGAGGCTGAGGCGGAGAAAGTCGGCTTGCGGGAGAGTCCGCACTGGGTTGAGTTCGCGCACAAGTACATTGAGACACACCGCAAGGCAGCGTTGCCTTCCGAGCCATTAAAGTTCGGCGCGTTCCTGGTGCGTTTCGATCCGGCGGGAACCCTCACACTCGAAGGCGATGGTTGGCCCAAATTTAATGGAAGCTGGAAAACTCAGGGGAACGAAATCGAGCTTGCGATGAGTGGTGGACCAGGCGGCTGCGATGGTCCGGGAAAGTATCGCTTCAACAGCGACGGCAAACGCGTGACATTCGATCTCGTCGCTGATCAGTGTGTTCCGCGCCGCATGATCATCGATCGCAGCACGTGGCTGCCGGCTGACGAGACAGTCGCGAGACCACCACGAAAAATCACGCTCACATCACATGCACGTCCCTCGTCTCGAACTACCACGCCAAAAGGAAGCTGGCCGACTTTTCGTGGTCCCCAGGCCTCCGGCGTCGCGGACGGACAAAACCTGCCCGACGAGTGGAACGGAAAGACAGGCCAGAACATTCTCTGGCACACGCCGATTCCCGGCCTCGCACATTCGAGCCCGATCGTCTGGGGCAATCGTATTTTTGTGACGAGTGCGATCAGCGGCGATCCGAAAGCGTCGTTTCGTCCAGGGCTTTATGGCGACGGCGATGCGTCGAAAGATCATTCGCGCCATCGTTGGATGATCTACGCGCTCGACAAACAGAGCGGCAAGGTTCTCTGGGATCGAGTCGCGTATGAAGGCGAGCCGCTCGACAAACGCCACATCAAAGCAACATACGCGAACTCCACGCCAGCGACTGACGGTCGCATCGTTGTCGCATGGTTCGGGTCACAAGGCGTCTACGCGTACGACATCAACGGAAAGTTCCTCTGGAAAGTCGATCTCGGGCGGCTCGACTTAGGCGCGTACGACATTCCAACTTACGAGTGGGGCTCAGCGAGTTCGCCAATCATCTGGAAAGACCTCGTGATCCTCCAGTGTGACACGCAAACCGATTCATTCATCATCGCGCTCAACGCGAACACCGGCGAGACAGTTTGGAAAACCGATCGCGACGAGATTCCATCGTGGGGCACGCCGACAGTTGCGACCACTTCCAAAGGCGAAGAGCTGATCGCCAACGCCTCAAACTTTATTCGCGGTTACGATCCGCGCACCGGTAAAGAGCTGTGGCGACTCGGACGCAGTTCAAAGATCACTGCGCCGACGCCGATCTTCGCTGACGACATTCTCGTCATCGTGAGTGGTCGAGGACCAGAGCGACCGATCTTCGTCGTCAAAGCAGGCGCGCGCGGCGATCTCACACTGCCGGAAGGAAAGACCAGCAGCGACACGGTCATCTGGAGTCGCACGGGTCGTGGTTCGTACATGCCGACGCCTTTAATCTATAACGGCATCCTCTACGTGCTCGCGAACAACGGAACGTTTGACGCGTACAATCTGAAAACCGGCGACGAGCTTTATCGACAACGCCTGCCGACGATCGGCAGTGGCTTCAGCGCCTCGCCCATCGCTTCCGACGGCAAGATTTATTTGTCGAATGAAGACGGTGAGATACTCGTTGTCTCCGCCGGCGAGAAGTTCAATCACATCGCGACGAACTCGATGGGCGAGTTGTTGATGGCGACGCCGGCCTTGTCGGATGGAGTGATGTACGTGCGATCGGCGGCGAGTCTCTTTGCAATCGGGCGCAAGAAATAATCCATGACCACCGGGCGAATGGAAGCATTCAGTGATGGTGTGATCGCGATCATCATCACCATCATGGTCCTGGAACTGCGCCCTCCACACGAGACGAGTCTGCAAGGTCTGAGGCCGTTGCTGCCGGTGTTCGGGAGCTACGCGATGAGCTTCGTCTTCCTCGGCATCTACTGGAACAATCATCATCACCTGCTGCGCGCCGCGGAACACGTCGACGGTCGCGCGCTCTGGGCCAACCTGCACTTACTCTTCTGGTTGTCGTTGGTTCCGTTTGTGACCGCGTGGCTGGGTGAGAACAACTTTTCGCAGTGGCCGGTGGCACTTTACGGTGCGGTGCTGCTCTTGAGCGCAATCGCGTATACGATCCTCGTTATCGCACTGCTCGCAACGCCCGGCAATGAACTATTGGCCACGGCGCTGGGCTCCGACTTCAAAGGCAAGATATCGATGGTGATCTATGCCGTGGCGATTCCGGTCGCGTTTGTGAAGCCGTGGGTTGCGATGTTGATTTATATCTCCGTGGCGGCGATGTGGTTGATTCCCGATCGGCGCATCGAGCGGAAGATTACTTAACCCACTCTGCGGCCCTCTGCGTATCTCCGTGATCTCTGCGTTAAAAGGTCATGTGTAACGCAGAGATCGCTGAGGGCCGCTGAGAGCCGCTGAGAAAGATCCGTACTAACGCTGGATCTGCAAATCGCCGCCAGCCTCTTTGATCTCGGGGAAATCATAAGAAGCGAGCGGGAAACTCTGGCACGCGACGACCTTGCTAAGCGGCATTTGAATACCAACGTCATCCTTTAGCTCAGCGTCGGTCGCCACCCACTTCAGGCTCGCGCCGTTGTCCTCTTTGAGTTCGGCGTCACTTGGGATCCAGCCCGTCGCCGGCGTCTGATAAATTCCCCACGTGAGTCGATCTTTTTCCAAACCATTGTCTTCAACGACCAGCAACACACGCTTTCCGATATTACTGCGCACGTTCGAATCGTAGATCTCGCCGCCAATGACGGCGCGATTCTCAATGGTCGTCATGCAATCAAACTTCGCGTTGACAAACACACCCTCGGTTTTGGGAGTTTCACCACTATCAGGATCGTCGACCGGAATTGCTACCGGATCGTTGAACGTCATATCACCCGTTGCTTGACCGTCCGCTCCTTCTTTGGCATTGAATTCCACGAATCTCGTCGCCCCGTCTTCGAGTACAAACTTGAACGAACCGGTGGCTGAAGATCCTTCGGCGCGGTGGGCATGTACCAGATTCGGAACTGCCACACACGCGATCAACAATACCAACGCAAAAGCGCCTATAATGCTTTTCATTTGAGAGGTCTCCTCGTGATTACTAAGGTTTTTGGTAGGTCGGTGTATGAGGACTTTGAGGCATCAAAGCCAATTCGCACCACACGACAGAATGAACACAGATAAGCACTACACACTAACGCGCATTTTTGTTGCCTTTCTGGTCACAATTTTTTTGGTCGGGTTTTTGATGCCGATTTGCGACGCGGCGCCGGCGCAGGGAGGCCGAATCACCGGCAAAGTAGTTGCCGATATTCCCGACCAGCGCAAAGCTCTTGCCGGGGTGGTCGTCACTCTGAGCGGTGAACGACTCGGTGATAAGAAACTTCAGAGCGTTAGCGACGTGGACGGGCAGTACGACTTTCCGGGTCTGGTTGCAGGCGAGTACACACTAACGGTTGACTTTTCGGGTTTCAAGAAATATGAAAAAAACCTGAGCGTTCAAATCGACGCCACCGTTCCGCAAGACATTCTTCTCCAGCCCGTGCCGCTTAGCGAAACAGTCACCGTCAAGGAAGATGCAACTGACGCCGTCAAAACAGAATCGACCACACCGTCAGTCATCACTAAACGAGCGTTGCAGGATGCGCCGTTGATCGATTCGAGATTTCAGGACGCACTGCCTTTGCTTCCCGGCGTCGTACGCGGACCTGATGGAACTCTCAATATCAAAGGCACGCGCCCGAGTCAGAGCGGCATTCTGGTTTCGAGTTTGAACGTGACCGATCCGGTGACGGGCGCGCCCGCGATCGAGTTGCCGCTCGAGGCTGTCGACACGGTGCAGGTGTACTCGAATCCGTATTCGTCCGAGTTCGGAAAATTTGCAGGAGCAGTGACGACGATCGAGACGCGTTCGGGTAGCAATGATCTGCGTTATTTGTTCCTGGGTGTGTTACCGCGTCCACGCTTTCGCGACGGTAAGATCTACGGCCTCGGCGCCGCCACACCCCGCATCGCAGTCGGCGGCCCAATCAAGAAAGACAAACTCTTCTTCTTTCAGAGTCTCGAATATCGCTTCATCCGTACGAACGTGCCGAGCCTCGAAGCACTCGACGAACACCAGCGCGACATCAAGCGCGAGAGCTTCGACTCGTTTTCACGGCTCGATTACGTCGTCAACAAAAACCATCGACTGACAGCGAGCTTCTCGATCTTTCCGCAGAAGGTTGACTACTTCAATCTCAACACGTTCAACCCGTCCGGCACGACCGCGAACTTCCATCAGCGCGGTTGGTTCCTCGCATTCAACGAGCAGGCGACGTTCGAGTCAGGCGCGCTGCTGCAATCGAGTTTCAGCGTCAAACAGTTTGATGGCGACATCTTCGGCAACAGCGCCGCGTCTTACGAGATAACTCCGGATCGCGACTTCGGCGGCTGGTTCAATCGACAACATCGCGACAGCCGTCGTTATGAGTGGCTCGAAGTCTTTAACTTCGCGCCAAAGGAGTGGCACGGCTCACATGCGCTGAAAGCCGGAGTGAACCTGAGTCACACTTCATACACCGGCACAGACCGCAGCACGCCGGTGAGCATTTTGCGCGCAGACGGAACGCGTTACCAGTTGATCGGTTTCAACGGACCGGGTGTTCTCGAGCTCGCACAAACGGAATACTCGCTGTTTGTACAGGACAAATGGATTCCGAACCGGCACGTCGTGCTCGATCTGGGCCTGCGTTACGATCGTGACGGCATCGGCCACAACAGCAATTTCGCGCCGCGACTCGGTTTTGTTCTCACACCGACTGGCTCCGACCGCACCGTAGTTCGTGGCGGCATCGGAATTTTCTACGACAAGATTCCGCTCAACGTCGGTTCTTTCGAACAGTATCAGAATCTGCTGATCACGACATTTGCGCCGAACGGCGTGACACTGGTTGATGGACCACGCCTGCTGGTCAACACAAAGCCCGAAGACCTGGAGAATCCGTACAGTCTCGCGTGGAACCTGCAAGTCGATCATCAGATCTCGCAGCGATTGCTGCTCCGCTTTGGTTATGAGGACCGAAGCACGCGCAGAGATTTTGTGATCGAACCAACGGCGAATGCGTTGTTGTTACAGAACAACGGCCGGTCGCGTTATCGCGAGTTTCAGGCCGTGGCGCGCTTTCGTTTTCAGGAAGGACGCAATATCTTTCTCTCGTACGTGCGGTCGCAGGCGCTTGGTAACCTGAACGACTTCAACACCTACTTCGGAAATCAGAAACATGCGGTGATTCGTCCGGATGAATACGGCAAGCAGCCGTTTGACGCGCCCAATCGTCTGCTGTTCTGGGGCGACTTTGCTTTGCCGCACGATCTCGTGCTCACTCCCGTTCTCGACTGGCACACGGGGTTCCCTTTTTCAGTCGTGAACGGGCAACAGGATTTTGTTGGACCACGCAACGAGGGGGGACGCTTTCCGCAACTGATGACGCTCGACGTGCTCGTGATGAAGGGACTGAAGATCAAGTTTCGCGGCAAAGAGCACAAAGGGCGTGCGGGGTTCACAGTCTTCAACATTACAAATCACTGGAACCCGCGCGATGTGCAGAACAATATCGCGAGCGGCCAGTTCGGGACGTTCTTCAACAGTCCCGATCGCAGTGTTCGCCTGAAGTTCGAGTTTGTAAAATACTAATCCGTACTAAGGACCATTCAATATGAAAATCCTGCTTGCATTAGTTGTCTCCCTACTTTTCTGCCAAACCATCCTGGCCCAAAGCGAAACGCCGTCGAAGTTTGACCCCACGAACTATGGTTTCAACTACGAACGCCGCACGGTGATGATCCCGATGCGCGATGGCGTCAAACTTCACACTGTCATTCTCATCCCGAAAGGCGCGCGCAACGCTCCGATTTTGCTGACACGCACGCCGTACAACGCCGACGAATTGACTACGCACGCCAACAGCTCGGATCTCGCCTCGATCCTGACCGGTTACGACAACGCCACCGACGTGATTGTCGAAGGCGGCTACATTCGCGTGGTCCAGGATATTCGCGGCAAGTACGGCTCGGAAGGTGATTACGTGATGAATCGTCCGCTGCACGGGTCACAGAACCCGACGAACGTGGACCATTCAACTGACACGTACGACACGATTGACTGGCTGGTGAAGAACATTCCCGAGACGAACGGACGCGTAGGCATCCTCGGCATTTCATACGACGGCTTCCTGCCGTTGATGGCCCTCGTCAATCCGCATCCCGCGTTGAAAGTCTCAGTGCCGATGAATCCGATGGTCGACGGTTGGATGGGCGACGACTGGTTTCACAACGGCGCGTTTCGCCAGCAGGGCATGAGTTACATCTACGATCAGGAAGCGACACGCGCGAACGAGATCAAGTGGTGGACCAGCCATCACGATGACTACGACATGTTTATGGAAGCAGGTTCGGCGGGTGAGCTCGGGCGTCGCCGCGGTCTCGAGCAAGTCGGCTTCTGGCGCAAGCTTCTCGAGCATCCGAGTTACGATGCTTACTGGCGCGATCAGGCAGTCGACAAGATCCTCGCGACGCAACCGCTCAAGGTTCCCGTGATGCTCGTTCACAGTTTGTGGGACCAGGAAGATATCTACGGCGACATCGCGGTGTACAAAGCGATCGAACCGAAAGATACGAACAACGATAAGGTGTTCCTGGTGCTTGGACCATGGCACCACGGTCAGGAGATTCGTGAGGGCAGTGCGCTCGGCGCGATCAAGTTCAACAGCGACACGGCGCTGACGTTTCGACGTGAGATACTGCGGCCGTTTCTCGACCAGTATCTCAAAGACGGCGCGCCGAAAGCCGACATCGCACCGGTGACGGCTTTTGAGACCGGCACGAACAAGTGGCACCGCCTGAATGCATGGCCCGGAGGGTGTGAAAACGGTTGCACGATAAAACCGACTCCGCTATATCTCAACGCCCGTTTGAACGCGGGCTTCAATCCGAAGTCGGAAGCGCCGGGTTATGAGGAGTACGTTTCGGATCCGGCGAAGCCGGTGCCGTTTCGCGCGCGGCCGATCGATAACGACAGTTGGTCGCGCTGGCTGGTTGACGATCAGCGCGAGATGTCGGGGCGTCCGGATGTGCTGGTCTTCACGTCTGAGGTTTTGGCTGAGCCGGTGAAGATCAGTGGGCAGCCAATCGCGAACTTGATGGCGTCGACGAGTGGGACTGATTCCGATTGGGTTGTGAAGGTCATTGACTTGTATCCCGCACAAGTTGCGGGACAGCCGAACATGGGTGGTTATCAGTTGATGATCTCCGCCGATGTGTTTCGTGGGAGGTATCGGGAGAGTCTCGAGTTTCCGAAAGCGATTGCTTCGAATGTGCCGCTGCTCTACCGGTTTGCGTTGCCGACGGCGAATCACGTATTTCTGCCGGGGCACCGTATCATGGTCCAGATTCAGTCGAGCTGGTTTCCGCTCTACGATCGCAACCCGCAAACGTTTGTGAAGAATATCTTCTGGGCGAAGCCCGAGGATTACATCAAGGCAACGCAGCGCATCTACAACACACCCGGCAAGGCGAGCTTCATCGAACTGCCGCTGGTGACTAAGTCGTCGTAAGAAGTTTCAC
>DATDFT010000013.1:0-4778 GCA_036522475.1 Pyrinomonadaceae bacterium
AGTTTTTGAAAACGGCGGCCGAGAAACGCGAGATTCTTCCAACCTTTAGGATCGAGTGTCGTTGGATCGGGAGGCGTCATGCTCATGATCGGCTTCACGAAGTGGGCCATCTCGATCATGGCTTTGCCGTACTCATCGTACGCCTCTGCGTCGAGACGCGAATGCCGCGCAATCTCGCGTCGCGTCCGCGCGTGATCGTTCACGCGCCACAGATAGTCGCCGTTCGGCATGGACGTGAACGTGCCGTCGAGTGGAAGGATCTCCAGGCCATGACGCGGCAAGTCGAGCTCGCGAATGATCTCTGGTCTAAGCAGCGAAACGACGTACGAACAAACAGAAAACCTGAACCCGGGAAACACCTCCTCCGTCACGGCCGCGCCGCCCAGCACATGCCGGCGCTCCAGCACCAAAACCTTTTTCCCTGCGCGCGCGAGGTAAGCGGCATTAACCAGACCGTTATGTCCGCCCCCGATCACGACGACGTCGTATTTTTTAGTGTCTTGCCGCAAGCGCGTAAGGATACTTATAATCGCTCGCCCTGACAAACGGACTGTTAACCCACGTTGGTCCTGCTGTTGCCAGTCAGTATTGTTTTTGCCCAGACGAAATTGAACGGCGTATTATCGGAATTATGTTGAACGCTGGGGTACTTACATTTCAGGAGTTTGCCATGCGTGAGCCCTTGCCTTTGGCGACAGTTCATGAGGCCGTGCTCGAGTTCATGCGTGGGCGTGAGGACGCGGTGGTATTTGGAGCTACCGCCGTAAACGCCTATGTGTCGGAACCGCGCATGACGCAGGATATCGATTTGATGTCGACACGCGCGCCGGAACTTGCCGAAGAAATGCGTACTTATCTTAGCGAACGCTTCCACATAGCCGTGCGAGTACGTGTTATCGGCGAGGGCAAAGGTTTCCGCGTATTTCAAATTCGAAAAGAAGGTAATCGGCATCTTGTAGACGTGCGACCAGTAACATTTTTGCCTGCTTCGCAGCACATAGAAGAGGTGCCGATTGTCTCTCCCCCCGACCTTATTGCACTGAAAGTTGTCTCGTACAACACACGGCGAGGTAAACCAAAGTCATTTTTAGATCGAAGGGATTTGGCGATGTTGTTGCTCGTCTTTCCGAATCTGAAAACTGAGTCAGGCCCAGTCGAAGATTCATTAAAATCTCTTGGTGCTTCTGAGGGAGTGATGAACTTCTGGCGCGAGCTGGTCAGCGAAGAAATTCAAGAGTCCAGCGATGAAGACGAGTTTGATTCGTTCTCAGGTTAAGCTTCCTACGTAAACCACATCAACATGCCCATCGGAACCGCATTTCACGAACGCACGTTTCCGCTCTGCGAGAGTCTGAGTTATCGCGAGTGGTCCGGTTATTATGCTGTTAGCTCTTACGAGCCGCATCATGAGCACGAGTACAACGCGATTCGTAATGCCGCGGCGCTGATCGATATCTCGCCCCTGTTCAAATACCGGCTCACCGGAAAGGACGCGACGCGGCTCGTCGATCGCATCATCACGCGCGATATGCGCAAGGTATCGGTGGGCCAGGTGGTCTATACGCCGTGGTGTGACGAACGTGGAAAAGTGATTGACGACGGTACCGTTTCACGTCTCGACGAGAATACTTATCGCTGGACGGCCGCCGATCCGAGTTTGCGCTGGTTTACACAAAACGCCGCCGGCATGGACGTTCAAATCGAAGACATCTCCGAGAGCGTTTCGGCGCTGGCGTTACAAGGACCAACATCCGGCCGGTTGTTGAAGACTCTGGTTGAAGACGCTGACATCGCTAACTTGAAATATTTTCGCGTGACGAAAGGCAGTATTGCCGGCGTGCCGGTCGAGATTTCGCGCACAGGATACACGGGCGATCTCGGTTATGAGATCTGGATCGCGTCGGAGAAAGCGATCACGGTGTGGGATGCGTTGATGGAAACGGGTCGCGCGTTTGATATTCATCCCGCGGGGATGCTCGCGCTCGATGTGGCGCGCGTTGAGGCTGGTCTGCTGTTGATTGACGTCGACTTCAACAGCAGCAAAAAGGCGCTGGTTGATGAGCAGCGATACACGCCGTTTGAGATGGGACTCGGGCGACTCGTAAATCTTGATAAGAATCGTTTCGTGGGCCAGGCGGCCCTCGTTAAAGAACAAAAACGCGGACCGGCACGTGAGATTGTCGGCCTCGAGATCGATTGGCCCCAGGTCGAAAGTATCTACGAAGCGGTGGGATTGCCGCCGGCAGTTTCGCCGATGGCCTCGCGCGTCGCGGTCCCGGTTTACAAAGAAGGCATTCAGGTTGGCAAGGCGACGACGACCACGTGGTCGCCGACGTTGAAACGGATGATTGCGCTCGCCACTGTCGGCCGCGGATACACTCGACCGGGCACACGTTTGCAGTTCGAGATCACGGTCGAAGCCGTCAGGCATCACGTGCGCGCCACCGTTGTGAAGACGCCGTTCTTCAATCCAAAGCGTAAGACAGCAACACCCGTTTTGTAGGGGCGGCACTCCGTGGCCGCCCCAATTGTTCGCAACACGCCTTCTTCGACCGAGGGGGACGGCCACAGAGTGCCGCCCTACCATTATGCTCATCGATCAATACGACCCGAATCTTCCTCTCGATCACGCCTCGACAATTCCTTCCTCGTGGTACACCAGCAAAGACTTCTACGAACTCGAACTGAAAACGGTCTTCTCGAACTCGTGGCAACTTGCCGGACGCGTGGACCAGGTGCGTGAGCCGGGAAGTTATGTGACGACCGACATTGCCGGCGAACCGGTCGTAATCGTTCGTGGCAATGACGGTGTGCTGCGCAGTTTCTTCAACGTCTGCCGCCATCATGCGGCAGCGGTAATGACTGAGCCACAGGGCAAGGCTGCGCAACTTCGTTGCCCATATCACGGCTGGACTTACTCGCTCGAAGGCGAGTTGAAAGGTACGCCGGATTTTTCAGGTGTTTGCAACTTCGATCGCGCTCAGAATGGTCTCGTGCCGGTGGAATTCAGCGAGTGGGAGAACTGGCTGTTCGTCAGGTTGGGCCATGGACCAGCGCTGCGCGATTTTCTTGGCGAGGAGTTGCTTGCGCAAACGAGTCAATTGCAACTGTCCGAGCTGCACTGGTTCGAACGGCGTCATTACAGCTTCGACTGCAACTGGAAAGTGTTTGTCGATAACTATCTCGATGGTGGTTATCACGTGCCTTACCTGCACAAGGGACTCGATAGCGTGCTTGATTACAGCAACTACATGATCGAGAACGGCACGCATCACTGTTTGCAGTGGAGCCCGATCGTCAGCGATGGCGCCGAGGCACAGACTGGCGCCGTACGGAAAGGCGATCGCGCGCTTTACTACTGGATCTATCCAAACTTCATGATCAACTGGTACGACGGCGTGATGGATACGAACCTCGTCGTGCCGCGCGGTGTGGACCAGACTGAGGTGATTTTCGACTTCTATTTTCCAGATGTGTCGAGTGATGAAGCAAAGCGACGAAATCGGGCGAGTGTTGAAGTTGGTCAGCGGATTCAGGATGAGGACGTTGCGATCTGTAAGTCAGTGCAACGTGGGCTGAGCTCGCGCGCGTATCGCAGCGGGCGGCTTTCTGTCAGAAGAGAAGCTGGGGAACATTTGTTTCATCGTTTGCTGCATCAAGACGTGAGTAGGCTCTAGACAGGATTCACAAGATTACAGGATGAAAAGTCACGGCCATCTGCTGCGCGTACTCGGTGTTGGATTTGGGCTGGCCGTGATTATCGGTAACACGATCGGCGCCGGCATTTTCAATACGCCAGGCACGATAGCCGCGCAGTTACCATCGCCGGCGCCGTTTCTGCTGGTGTGGCTCGCAGGCGGGCTTTACGCGCTGTTCGGTGCGATTTCGCTGGCCGAGTTGGGCACGATGATCCCGCGCTCGGGTGGGCAGTACGTGTTCGCGCGTTACGCGCTTGGTGAATACGCGGGGTTCGTGGTTGGCTGGAGCGACTGGATTTCGTCGTGCGGTTCGACGGCGGCAGTGTCCTTATTGATCGGCACGTTCAGCGGCGCTCTGATTCCCGCACTCGCAGGGAAAACCGCGGTGGTCGCAGCAGCAGTCGCAATCTTCTTCGCACTGCTGCAATGGCACGGGATCGTCTGGGGCAGTACCACGCAGAACATTACGAGCTTACTAAAGGCACTCGCGTTTCTCGCGTTGATACTCGCCGGATTTATTTTGGGTGGGAAGGGCGCAATCACCGCCGCTTCCCCTCACACAACTGCTGCAATCACCCTTTCCGCCGTGATCGTTTCGATACAGGGCGCGATCTACACCTACGACGGTTGGGCGGGTGTGATCTATTTCTCAGAAGAGGTGAAACATTCCGAACGCGACATCCCTCGCTCCCTGTTCGGCGGCGTGCTCCTGATCACGGCGATCTACTTGCTGGTTAACGTTTCGCTGCTCTACGTCTTGCCGATGTCGCGAATTGCGGGTAAAGAATTTGCGGCAGGTGAGGCTGCGAATGTGATCTTCGGCGCACACGGCGACACAATTTTTCGCTGTCTCACGATCGCCTCGATGCTGAGCGCGATCAACGCGCTGCATTTGATGGCGACGCGCGTTGTTTTTGCGATGAGCCGCGACGGCTTGTTCAGCAGAAAGGCCGCGGTGGTCAATGAGGGCGGCACGCCCACTGTCTCGCTTTTTCTGAGCGCGGCGGTTGCGTTGCTGTTCATCGCGTTCGGACAAAAGTTCGAGCGCGTGATCACGGTGCTGGCGTTCTTTTTCGTGGC
>DATDFT010000014.1:0-6358 GCA_036522475.1 Pyrinomonadaceae bacterium
TTTGATCACGGCTTTGCTTTGGAGTGACGTACGATCCAGTTGCAGGTCAAACGCTCTTTCTTTGAAACCGGACCTTGTGTCCACTTGGAGGTCAGATGATCGCTGCTTGTGTGGTTCGCGCACTTGGCTGGCAATCCGAAAAGCTTCCTCAATCAGCGCAATAGATCGATCTCGGTCGATTCCGTTCGAAGATGCAAGCGTTAGTTGAATATCAGCTGCGACTTCAGGAGGAGCACTTCGCGCGAGGCTGGCAAGATAGTCGAGCTCCCAAATCCTTAAAGCGGCAGCCCTACCAGGACCAGTACGATTCTGAACTTGAGAATCGTCTTGATTGGTCGTCGAAGGTGGCTGAGCGTATAAAAAATACCCTGCACAAATTGTCGAAAACAATCCGAGTCTCAGCAACCTTTTTGCTAACGCCATCGTCTTTTCTGTAAGCCTAGGCATATATCACGAGCTCTAACGAGAAGCTTAAATATATGAAACCGAAACCTCAGTGAACTGTTTCAAATGATCCATCGCTGGTCGCCGGCTTTATACCTGGAAGTTTGATTTTGAAGAATGACTCGACATTTTCCCTAATCGATTGCGCGTAGGCACCCGACCAGTCATCGAGTACCTTGCCCTCAGTAGAGATAACAATTGTCATTGGAGTTCCCCCGAGTTTGTAGTCATTCCACATTAGCGGAGAGGGAGGAAATGTTTTGGTGAAGGGATCCGGATTGTGCGGTGAAGGGCGAGATTCCCAGCGCAATCCAAACTCCGGTTAATATGAGTTCGAATTAACTGGCCAACACAGTAACTCGCCTGCTTTTTTGCTGTCAACACAAAACGTGGTGATGTTTTCAACCTTGGCTAACGTAGAAAAATCGAAGCGTCTGTGACATCCTATATACGCCCGACAACGAACACTTATAATGAGATGTATCGAGCCATGGGAAAAAACTTTTTCAGAATTGATGACAGCGCAACGCTCGCGAATCTAATCACCGATTCGAAGGCTAAACCGATAATCGTCTTCAAACACAGCAACGCTTGCTCCATCAGTTCGAGGGCTTACCGCGAAATGGAGAAGCTCGGCGACCAGGTGAACATTCTCGAGGTGCAATCCGCGCGCGAGGTGTCACGCGAGCTCGCAAACCTCACAGGCGTGCGGCACGAGACACCGCAAGTCATCGTCTTACGCGACGGCAAAGCCGTCTGGAACGCATCGCATTTCGACGTCACAGCGGACGACGTGCTGAAGGCAGTCCAGTCCAACAGTTAATCGATCCTTGTTAACTGGATTGACTTACTCTCCTCAACTGCGATAAAAGCTTTCGCTCCAATTCGTGTCTTTCCCGGCAGTATCGCGGGGCCTCGCATTAAGTAGTTCCATCCTGATAGGCGCTCTAGCTTCTTGATTGTCGTCGTCAAGAGAGATGCATCATGCAAACATCCAAACTGGTCCAACTGGCCGCCCTTCTATTCATCACTGCCGGCACCGTGCTCGCACAGGGAACGTCGCAGCAACCTTCACCGTCGCCCGGCGCCTCTGCGACACCGCCCGCGGCTACTGCCACACCCAACACTGGCGAACCAACCGTTACCGCTGTTAAGGAATTGAAACCCAGAGTGATCTCCATGGTCGGCACTCTCGAGCTCGACGACATCGTCGAAGTAGATATCGAGAATCTCGAGAAATGGGCCGAGACTAACGATGCCTCGAAACTCGTTCCTTACATCAACGGCCGCGCCATCAAAGGAAGCTATCCCGAGGAAATTCACCTCGCGCGTGGTCGCTTGATCTATCACCTCGAGATCACTCCTGAGAACAAAGGAGTCTGGATTGATCTACTCGGCGCGCCGACCGCGATACGGCATCCGGTTACTCTTAGCGTCGGACTCGAGAACGGCTCGGCGTTCGACAGCGTTCACGTCAGGGGCAATCCGGTTATCTTGACAGTGATCTCGCCGGTCTATGGTTTGGTTGCTTTGTTCGTTATTACCGTAACCCTGGTCCTGTTGCTTTGGCTCGCCCGCAAGACAAACATTATTCGCGAACCCGGCCCGCCGCCGGCGCCAGGAAAAAGCCGCCCTTACAACCTCGGCCGCGCGCAAATGGCGTTCTGGTTTTTTCTTGTTTACAGCTCGTATATGGCCATCTGGCTGGTCACAGACGCGCTCGACACGATCACGCCCTCGTTGCTTGCGTTAATGGGAATCAGTGCCGGCACGGCGCTCGGCGAGGCTTTAATCGATAACGGCAAAGACACTACGAGAACAAATCAGGTACAGGACCTGACGGCGGAGCGGCAAGCCGTCGAGCAGAGCGTCTCTCAAAGTCAAAGTGATCTCGATGCGAATGTCGCTGCATCCGCTACGGTGGCGGACCAGTCGAATCGCGATGTGTTGAATCGTCAACTAACCGAAAGCCGCACACGCCTCGGACAGATTGACCAGCAACTTCGCGTTCTGAACGCGCAGCAAGCACCGACTGCATCAGCCGGTTTCCTGCGCGATATTCTTTCCGACGGCAGTGGCTACAGCTTTCACCGTTTCCAGATTTTTGCCTGGACAATCGTGCTGGGTATCATTTTTATCTCCTCGGTTTACAATAACCTGACGATGCCGGAGTTCAGTTCGACTTTGCTGGGTTTGATGGGACTCAGCGCCGGCACTTATATTGGTTTCAAGTTTCCCGAGCAAAAGTAATGGAACGACGCGGACCGGCTGTTGAGCCGAAAGAGATCAAGCACGAAGACGATTTCAATGTCAGTATCACATGGGGCGACGACCGTCGCTGCCATTATGGCGCGGCTGCTCTGAGGCGTGCGTGTCCCTGCGCGCAGTGTGTGAACGAATGGACAGGTGAGCGCATGTTGAAGGCCGAGAGCATTTCTGACAATATTGAAATCCGAGACATCAGCCTTGTCGGGCGTTACGCGCTCAACTTTCGCTGGAGTGATGGCCACGAAACAGGGATTTATAGTTTTCGCTACCTGCGCGAGTTGTGCGAGACTCAGGACGCGGAAAGTGGTGAGCAGCAATCATGAACGAGCGTGATTTTTTTAACGAGAAAGAAGAAGTTAAGAAGGCGACGTACAGTTGTCCTCACTGCCGCGAACGCGCCGAGTATGACGTGCGCTGGCTCAAGCGCACTCGCAAACCGCAACCGCCGAGAGGCGCAAACGAACAGGACAAAGCGCGTTTTCAAAAATCGCGCGACTATCTGGTGCGCATCGATGACATGCTTGCGTGCCGGAACGTTCGTTGTCGGCGTCGCTTTGAGATTCCGAGTTCACAATCAGTGGTTTTCATCTAGCTCCCCGATCGAATAAAAACCTGACAACCGTCAGATAAAACTCCGAACCAAGCTCCGCGAACGCGCGAAATGCAGGCCTAAACGATGGCTTGGGGCTTGCACTTCGTGTTCGTGATTATGACTGAATCACAAGAGTTCGCCGGTGCATCCAAAGTCAATACTTCGTTTCTGACGCCGTTCGAGCGCCGGCTCGCGCCGAACATCCTGCCGCGCATTCCTGCGTGGCTGGAGACTTATCACCTGACCATGCTGACTCTGGTTTGGTCGTCTCTGATTCTGCTTTTCTCTTACTTTGCCGCGCGAAATCTGCGCTGGCTGTGGGGCGTGTCGGCGATGATCGCGATGCAGTACGTGACCGACCACTACGACGGGAAAGTCGGCAAGTATCGCGGCACAGGGCTGGTGCGTTGGGGTTACTACATGGATCACCTGCTGGATTACTACTTCCTCTGCTCGGTGATCATCGGTTACGCATTCATTCTGCCGGAAAAGTCGCGTTATCAGATCTTGATTTTGCTAGCGATTTGTTCCGGGTACGAAATCAGCACCTTTCTGGCTTTCGCCACGACCGATCGATTCAAGATTAGTTATTTGAAGTTTGGACCGACTGAATTTCGTCTCGCGCTCATCGTCATCAACGCCCTGCTGGTGCTGTATGGGACACGCCGGATGGTCAACGGGCTCAAGTATGTGAATATCGGCGGCGCCATCGGTCTCGCGCTCATCGTCTATCGGACGCACAAAGCCATCTGGGCCTTGGATATGGAGCACAAGACGAGCAAAAGTGTCCCAGAAACATAGCCCTGTCGGGCAAGAATGCCCCACTCTGTGTACGGTTTGCGACCGTACAGTCCGTTAATGAACCTTGCCGAAGAAAAAATCCTTTGGGAAGTGGCCCTTTTATCGTGGAGCGTGCGCGTTAACGGATGTGGCCTATTCTTTGCAAGCCTAATCGCAGTCGGCGTTCTAAGGTTTAAGAATTTTGGGAACTGTAAGGCGGGAAATTCGTTGGATACTTAGATTCACACGAAACTCGAAAAAATTAGCAATGTCTGAGAAGAAAACAATCAAGGTAATTAAAAAGGGCGAGCAAACTCGTCCAGTTGTTAAAGCGAAGGCTACGTCCGCTCGTGAAACCGCGCGCGATATGGTGGAGACGGTGACCAATTGGGTTAACGAGTTCCAGCAGAAGCGTCGAGCTGAGACGACTAACGCGCTGAGGATGATTTCCAAGACACCTCGCGGTAGTGAAGCCTAAGCACCACTTTTAAGAACGGCCGCGTATAAAAATTACGGCGCGAGACGGTGAAAACCGCTCGCGCCCTTCGTTTCTAGCTGAAAAGTTTGACACCTCGTTTCCGCTGGCTATAGCATCACGCTTGATCCGAACGATCTGAGTGGAGGCTGAGTTATGGTTAGAAGGAGTTCTCCACCAAAGTCGAAGCGACGAGAGGTGCGTCCGGTATTCGACAGTATTCGGAAGCCTGGTGCGCCTCCCGGGCATCCGATTTCCCGAGCCAAGCCGGATGAAGTCGCGCGGCCGGCCGGACGGAAAGCAAAACACAAACGACGTCCTGAACCGTCAGAAGACGATGTCTGATTTCGCAACCTCGCAAGCGTTTATAGCTCATGCGTCGAACTTTATGCTGGGTGACTACTTGCCCAAGATTGAGCGCTGTCTAGAAAAGCTGACTGACGAGCAGATCTGGTGGCGAGCGAACGAAGAGTCAAACAGCATCGGCAATCTGATCCTGCACCTCTGCGGCAACGCGCGTCAGTGGATCATCTGCGGCGTCGGCGGTGCGCCTGACAATCGCGACCGCGACTCCGAGTTTGCGCAGCGTGACACGATTGCTCGCGACGAACTCTTAACATTGCTCCGCTCGACGCTCGATGAAGTCCACTCTACGCTTCTCCATCTGGATCCGTCGCTTCTCCTGGAGCGTCGTAAAATCCAGGGCAACGACGTTGAGCTCCTCGAAGCCATCTTCCACGTTACCGAACACTTCTCGATGCATGCTGGGCAGATCATCATGCTCACCAAGATGATGATCACTTCAGATCTTCGTTTCTACGAGTTTGAAGACGACGTTCCAGTCCAGCGCTGGCAGGTTCCGTCCGGTTCGTCTTAGCCGCCACAGAAATCAAACAAGCAACTAGCTCGGCAAGATTGTTTTTAGTTGAAGTTGTAAATGCTGAGAAGCTATGTGTCTGCTATTTGGTTGACCTTGCATGCAATTTGGCGAATGTTGTTAATGCGTCGCGAGCCGCAAGTTTGATTTACAAATGTACAGTTCTGAAATTGGTCCACCCTGATTAGAAAACTCTTAATGTCAGCTTGTATCGAACCAGTCTTGTGTTGATCGCTGGCTATGTTGTTTGCTTTCGCTCGGATCTTATCTGGTTCTGCGCAAGAACAGTCGTGTATAGAGCGATCCTTTGATTGACGCCGTCAGAATGCGTGCATTAGTCCGCGAATCTTATCCACCCGGTGGCAAGGTCATCGATTAAGCGACATTTTTACGGGGTCGCCGGTTTAGGCGCTGGTGGCATATTGAATTTCGAATCATCGACAGGCACATTCAGTTTTAATTCGGTGAACCTGCGCGTCGACGTCGGATTTCCAAGTTCAAGCGTGGCGGCGCGAGCTGTGAACGGAAACTTCAGCCCATCGGCTTCGCGGTAATCTTCCAAATCGATTTGGTCGGGAATGATGCCAATGATCGTCGGCATTGTCGTTGTGCGTCGCAGCAACAATCCTGAGGTAGCATCGAAATAAAGCCGCATGCGCCGGTTTTCCGTGGTCGTGCCGTCGATGATATAAACATCGCGATCGTCAATTTTATCTTTGCGGACCCGCGGCGGCTTGCTGTATTGCTCTTTAAGCTTCAGCAGACTGAACAGACCGTTTGTCGCTTTGAAATTGATCAACTCAGCCCCGCTTACCTCTCTCACCCCACGGGCAGTTTTCTCCCAACCCACTTGACCGTTGAAACCGCGTTCTACAGTTCCCTGCGGCGTCGTCACCAACAAATAGAACTTGTCAGGCGCAGC
>DATDFT010000015.1:0-18261 GCA_036522475.1 Pyrinomonadaceae bacterium
GTGCGATCCTGATTGGCCGGTCAGCAATGGACCAATTTGGAAACGTTGTGCGGTTTCGATCGACGGCAACGACGAGTCGGTGAAGCCGCTGAAGAGTGAGTTACGAGTCCACTTCGCGAGATCCAGCGAGTTGTCGTTGAAGTCGTCTTCGAGCAGGATCGTTTCAGCCGGCGTCGGAGTTGGTGTTGGCGTTGGTGTTGGTGTTGGCGGTGGTGTCGGCGTTGGTGTTGGTGTCGGAGTAATCGCGCCACCTGACGCGGGCAGAATCGTGTTGTCGTTCTTCAACGCGCCCGGCGAGTTGTTCAAGTAAGTTCCCGGCGACAAGACGATCTGATCGACGGAGACGCCATCCTCGCGCGCCTGCACGCGAATCGTGTGCGTGCCGGTTGTTTGAAAGAAGATCTGCGGTCCAAAGACGCCGACTCCCCAGCCGTTGTCCTGCCAGCCCCAGCCACTGATGCCACATCCGGAACAGTCTTCGAGATTCACTTCAGTCCCCGTAGTCGTGCCCATGCGAAACACTGGAGCGCCACTGCTGTCGACGCTGTCCGAAAACTGCACCCAGACAGAATCGTTGCCCCAGTAGTCGTTCTGCGCTTTGGCACGGATCCACAAACGATACGGCCTGCCCGCTTCGGCGGTGAAGGTCATGTCGAAGTAGTTTGCCGGGTTTGCGGCAGCCGTAGTTATTTTGGGCACACCCGCGTCGGGTTGAAAAATGCGAACGCCTGCGGCTGCTGATACATCCGAGACGATGGTCCAAGTTCCGGCTCTTGTCGTCGCCTGCCCCGCATAAAGAACAACCTCGGCGGTCGAGGGCGGTGGTGGTGGCGGCGTGGGAGTCGGAGTTGGAGTTGGGGTTGGCGTGGGAGTCGGAGTTGGAGTCGGTGTAGAGGTTGGCGTCGGAGTCGCAGTTGGTGTTGGAGTCGGCGTTGGTATCGGTGTTGGTGTAGGCGTCGGCGCCGATCCGGACGCAGTGAAGCGCCACACTGGTCCACTCGCAGTCTGGTTCGCCATCGTCTTGCTAACGATGCGCCAGTAATACGTGACGCCACTCTGCAAACCCGAAACCTGATAAGTCTCCGGACCAGCCGGTCCCAACGTTCCCGTAACCAAATCCGACTTCACGAGCGGCGGGTTGTTTGGATCGGTGCCGAAGTACACATCGTACTTGTGCGCCCAACCTCCACCTTCCCAGGTGAGCATCACCGACAGTCCACCTGTGCCTCCGTCGACAGGGGCAACATTCAACGGCACGCTCGGTGGCAACGGCACAAACGGTTGGTACTCAGTCGTCGAATTCCACTTCCGATTGAACTGATCGACGAACCACTGAAAGAACCAGCTCTTATTCGTGAAGTAGTTGTGCTCCTCCTGGTAATTGAACGACTCCCAGCTCCAGTTCGATGATCCAAAGATCGTCAACCCGCGACCGTAAAGCGACACTGACTTCTGGTGATTAAGACCCTTATGCAGGCGCATCTTGATCTGCACGCCGGCCGCATACATGCGATCGATGTTGTAAGGCCCGGTGAACTCCGCGCCCAACCGGGACGCGTCAAAACGATATTCGGCAGGTTCAGCAAGTAAACGCACGGGCACACCACGAGCCAGAGCACGAAGCAGCGCGTCGCAAATGCCAACGTCTGTCACGCGATACATCGTGAGATCGATCTTCTGTGTCTCCTGATCGATCTGGGCAATCGTGCGCACGCCGTAGTCTTCCGCCGGATTCGTGTTCGGCAGAAAGTTCACTGTCGGATCGATCGCGACGGTCGGGTAGCGGCGAGTCAACACGCCGGTGATGTTCGCGTAGTTGCCGTACAGCGTCATGTCAGTCCAGAGGTCATCGAACCTCGTTTTGAAACTATTCACGACAGCCTGGTCGTCGGTGAAATACCACGCTCCATCGACGTAATTGAGGTAAGGATCGTACGGAGCAAAATCCGCATCGCCGAAGTTTGAGCCGGTGAAGACAACCTTCTTCTGCCCGGCAAAAACAATCGCCTTGGCGTGAATGATGCCGTCGCCGAGTTTGTAGCGCATCGGAATGCCGGCCGCTTTGAACTTATCGAGCAACGGCTGGTTATTGGGAAACTTCAGGTCTGCGCGTGGCTCAACAATGAGGCGCACAGGAACGCCCGCGTTGTATCGAGCGATGATCTCGTCGGCAAGCTGCGTCAGCTCGATCATATAAAGCTCGACGTCGATTCCGGTGTTCTCGGCGCGAATTAGATCGAGAGTTGGCCAAAGGCAGTTTTCAAATGACGGATCGCACAGCCGCTCCTGCGCCGAAGCGGTTGGAGACGCAAGGACAAAGAATGTGATCGCGAACGAAAGAATGAATGCTAAACGGATTGCAGGCTTCATGGGTGGAGGCAGTTTATGTAAGCACGATGAAAAAACTCTTTCGAGATTATTTCAAAGACTTCGCGGCCCGCCGTAGGTGTGTTACAAAAGCAACAAACAGGAAAGATTGGAGACTCTCATGTCGGAAGCAAACAAAGAATTAGTCCGTCGCTGGTTTGAAGAAGTCTGGAACAAGGGACGCGCCGACGCGATCGAGGAGATGTTCGACGAAAACGGTATCGCTCACGGATTATCGGATGATCCTTCGAATCCGCTGAGAGGTCCGCGAGGCTTCAGACCGTTTCACTCGACGTTCCGCGAAGCGTTCCCAAACTTGAAGGTCGTCATCGAGGACATGATTGCTGAAGGTGACAAAGTCGTGGCACGTTGCTCCGTGCGTGCGAGGCACGAGGGAGAGTTCCTAGGACGAGCTGCGACTCAATCTCCCGTCCACTTTACCGGCATCACAATTGTGCGGATCTACGATGGCAAGATCGTCGAAGCCTGGAACAACTTCGATTTCATGACTCTGCACAAGCAAGTCGGACTTTTATAGAAATCCTCTCACAGTCGCAACCGTTATTGGACACGGCCAGTACCGTAACGCGGTAGCGTCGGTCGGCTGTGATCTCCTCCAAGTCTGACTCTTGCCTTTACGGAAACATTACCTCGCATTTACAGCAACATTATGACTGTAAATCACGGCTCAACTATTGTTGCCGCTCGTTCGAGTAACAATAGAAAGGACAATTTTCGATGAAGCGTTATCTAACTAAGTTCGGCAACAACCTGAAGGCATTCTCATTGATCGCAGTCATGTCCCTGACGGTTTTTGCGGGACCACGGCCTTTCCATCTCGTGGAACATGGTCAGTTGCAAGTAACTCCGCGCGATCGAAGTGGCGCCATCCTGGATGTCGTTGCTAACGGGACAGGCACTGCGACACATCTCGGAGCGATCACGGTCCAGCGTACGGCGACTCTTACAGCTACATCTACACCGGGGATTTTTGATTTCAAAGGAGAGGCTACGCTAATCGCCGCTACGGGTGAAACTCTCACCAGCACTATCACCGGCACTTTCAATGCCGCTGTGGGCCATGCCGATTTGGTTTACGAATGGACAGGCGGAACAGGCCGATTTGAACACGCAACCGGCACAACTTTCTGGTCCGTCGATGTTGCCGACGGATGGTACGACGTAGTAGCAACTGGGCAGATTATTTATTAACCGGTCGTCGCTGAAAGACTAGAACAAGTCAGGAAGAGGGGCTTGCCCTCTTCATGACTTGTTCTAGCTTATGCTTGTTCAATTCCTCCTCGCGACTCAGAGCCCGAACACTTCCCGCACTCGCTTCGCTAGTTCATCCTCAGTAATCGTGACATCGACGTCAATCGCAGGAACTTCGAGACGCTGCGTTTCCTCGCGAAGGATGTCAGTGAACATTCGATCACGCTCCAGCAGGTTGGCCAAGGCTCTTTCCGGATCGCTGCACTTGGCAAGAAATCCCCACGTCGATCCGCTGCGTCCCTCGACAATTGCGTGACGAAAACCGGGTGTCGGAAGGAGCCAGACTGCATTGGTAGAAACGGAGAGTAGAGGCTTGACGAGTCGCGGCAACAGCCGGAACCCCTCTGCGATAACACCAGGCTCACGTGGCAAGCGGAGGAGGTCTTCGATAATCATGTTGAAGCACTCGCCTTGAAACCACTGGAATGTCTCGAGCAAAGTTTGCGGCGATCGGCTCACCCATCGTTCATCCATGTCCATGGCCATGAACCTGTGCAGCAACGGCGAGTCTTCGGGTGTGCTCCTGCGTGCGTGATCCGCCATGACGTCGTCAGTCGGATAAACACGCAAACCGTGCTGAGCCGCTAAGCGACGAGCAATGGTCGATTTCCCTGCCCCGCTCCCGCCGCCGATCCAGTAGACGTGCCCGAGTTGTTCGTGTCGCAGCCTCATTCCTCCCTGAGCGCCGTCATCGGTTCTACACGACTCGCCCTCAACGCAGGAACCAAACAGGCCAACAACGCCACAATCAACAGCACGGCGGCCGTCGCTCCGACCGCGAAACCGTCCATGGCTCCGACTCCATATAAAGTTGACTGCATCGCACGTCCCACGAGATAAGCACCACCGAGCCCGATGATCGCTCCGACAACGGCGACAATCGTTCCTTCTTTCAACACCAGACCTACAACTCCGGCGCGTTGCGCACCGAGCGCCATGCGAATGCCGAATTCGTGCGTGCGTTGTGCAACACCAAACGCCATTACACCGTAGATGCCGACGGCAGCAAGCATCAAGCCGAGAAGTCCGAAGCTTGCGAACAAAACCATGCTGAAGCGATCGATGGCTAACGACTCGCTGACGATCTCATCAATCGTCTTGACACCGGCAAGCGGCAAATCAGGATCGACTGAATTGATCGCGGCAGCGACACTCTTCGTCACCGCCTTCGGCTCACCTTCAGTACGCACGACCATCGAAACCTGCGGCCACGGGCTCTGCCAAAACGGTACGTTGATCTCCGGATACTCCTCGCGCGACCCGGCGCCGCGCACGTTCTGATAGACGCCGACAATCTGCCACTCAACCGCTGGTCCAAGCGTTCCACCCGGGATAATTTGTTCGACAGAGATTCGTTGTGTCAGCGGATCGATACCGGACAAGTAGCGACTCACGAATCTTTCGTTAACCATCGCGACATGCGGGCTGCTTTCGATGTCGTGGTCATTGATGCTGCGGCCCTTCGTGACGCGAATTCCCAAGGTGTTCACGTATTCCGCGGTGACCATCTGGAATGCCGCGCCGGGTCGGTCGGCAGGATTTACGTCAGGCCGGCCCACGATCGTGAACGGCATGCCAAAGTTTGCACCACGAGCTGGTACGCCGGTCATGACAGCAACGTTCGTGATTCCGGGCACTGCTTCGACTCTGTTCAGCATCTGGCGGTAGTAAGCTCTGATCTGCTCGGCTCCTTTCAGACGTTCATCGGGCACCGGCAGTTGAAACGTCAGCACGTGTTCCGGACGAATGCCGAGATCCACTCGCGTCAAATTCCAAAATCCTTTCAACGCCATCGCACCGCACGCTAACAACGTCAACGCGAGCGAGAATTCTGCAATCACAAGAAAGCGAAGCGCATTGCGCCGCGCTCCGCCACCGGTACGTCCACCCGTTTTGAGCACTTCGTTGAGATCGAAACGTGTTGCCTGCCAGGCCGGCGCCGATCCAAACAGCAATCCGGAAATCCCAGTGACGGCGATCGTGAAGAGCAGCACCGGCAAACTGATTCTGATGTCAGCCTCAGACGGTAACATCGTGCCGACGGGCGGCATCACCATCTTCATTGCATCGAGGATTAATCCCGCGAGCAGAACCCCGAACACGCCTCCGACAATGGCCAGCATCAAGCTCTCGGTTAGAAACTGACTGAATACTCTCAACCTCGAAGCGCCCAACGCTGCTCTCACTGCGACTTCGCGTTGGCGCGACGTGCCACGCGCCATCAGCAGGTTGGCGACGTTTACGCACGCAATCAGCAAAAGGAAACCAACCGCACCCAACAGCAACCAAAGATTCCTGCGAGTCGTAGGCTCGACGAAGTCCAGATGCAACGCTTCGACGCTCACTCCCCAATTTGAATTGCTCTGCGGAAACTCAGTTTGCAGTTGAGCAGCGATCCCGTCCATCTCCGCTTGTGCCTGCTTGATTGAAACGCCGTCTTTCAAACGGCCCATGACGAGAACGAGGTGCGCATTGTGGTTAGTGATTTGTTCCGGCTGGAAAGCGAGTGGCACCCACAACTCCATCGGAAGTCGATCGTACATACCGGGCGGAAGCACGCCGACGACTGTGTAGGGATCCCCATTCATGCGAATGTCTTTGCCGATGATTTGGGGATCCCTCGCGAAGTGTTTGGTCCACATTCGGTTGCTGAGTATCACGACGTGATCGCGGCCCGGCTGGCCTTCTTCGGGAAGGAAGTCGCGGCCGAGCAACATTGGCAATCCTTCCATCTTGAAGAATCCGGGAGTGCGAGGTGAGCCATCGATCTGCTCGGGGCGCTCAGGAGTCGCGACGTTATATGAGCCGCCGGACCACGCGTTCAGATCCTGGAAAGATGTGCTTCTTCGTTTCCAATCGAAGTAGTCGCCGGGCGCGACGGAGTTGCGCTCACCGTGGATCTTGGACCACACCATCACGAGTTGGTCCGGCTTGGGATAAGGCATCGGCTCGAAGACTGCGTAGACCACGCTGAAGATTGCAGTCGTCGCGCCGATTCCCAACGCAAGCGTCAAGACAGCAGTGATCGTAAAACCCGGGTGCTTGAACAGGGTGCGGAAACTGAAAGTGATGTCCTGTCTGAAAACTCCTCGCATGTTGCCTCCTCTTTGCTGGACGGTTGAGACAACGCAGATTGATCGCGAAAAGCTGTGTACTTATACAATCGTTCGTAGAGCCTGGTTTGTCACTGCGAACCGGAATCAAAGACCGTGCCAACTGGTTCACCCAACAATCTGCAACGAAACCCATTTCATCCGTGCCGCGAGCGGGATTGCCAATCCCACTTTCGCACAAGCTTTGAGTCTTTGCGTGAAACTCCTTCCCGCGATAAAAATAGAGCGATGAAGTTTGTATTACCCGCGGTGCTTTTGCTTGCCTGTTGTTCGCTCGTCACCAACGCACAGTCGTGCCTCACACAGGATGATGTGAAGCAGATGCTCGCCCGGGTCGATTCTCCACCACCTGCCACCCCGAACAAGAAGCTCCAGGAAGAGCTGCTCAAGATGGCAGTCAAGGAACGCGAGGCGCTCCAGGACTTGGTTGAAAGAGATCAAACAAATAGCAAAAAGCTACACAAGCTTTACGAAGATCACATCGGAAAGCTCTGTGAAATCATAAAGGCCAACGGCTGGCCAACGACCGCGCTGGTCGGAGAGGACGGCGTGCTCGCTGCGTTCTACATTCTCAAAAACGGCGGCACTTATGAACTGCAACGCGACCTGCTGCCCATAATCGTCGCCGTCATAAAAAAAGATCCGATTCAGAAGCGTGAATTTGCCGGAGTGTTTGACCGGCTTCGTGTCTCTGCCGGTATGAAGCAACTCTTCGGCACGCAAGCCATGAGCACAGGGGGCTTCCTGGTCCTTTATCCGATTGAGGATCAGGCAAAGGTGGATGCACGGCGTGCAGAGTTTGGCCTCGAGCCGATGGACACGTACATCAGAAGTCTCCAACGCACTTACGGCAAACCACTCATAAAAGCACGCCAGCCACCCGGCACCCAACTCTCAAAACAGTTAGCAGAATCACTTGCCAAGGCGATTGATGCGACTCAACTCGATGCGAACGACGTCGAACCAAGCGACGTTATCAAGACCGAAACAGATCTCGTGAGTCTTAATGTCAGCGTCTTCAACACCAAGTTGAAGACACTCGTTGGTTCGTTGACGAAGGAAGACTTTCACGTGCTCGAAAATAACGAGCCGCAAACCGTCACCTACTTTGCTTCGACTGACGTCCCGTTCGACCTCGTGTTACTGATTGACCTGTCAGGATCGACTGCGAACAAACGCGACCTGATCAAAAAGTCGACCCTGCGGTTTATCGAGGCTGCGCGTCCGGCGGACAGGCTCGCGATCGTAACGTTCTCCGATGCGCCAACCATCATCTCACCACTCACCCTGGACCGCGCTCAACTCACAGAGAGCGTCAACATGATAGGAGGCATGGGCAACTCACTCGTCTGGGATGCACTGAAGTTCACTCTCGACAACGTAGTTGGACCAAAAACGCTGGAACGACGCCGCGCAGTGGTGCTGATGAGTGACGGCGATGACGGAGCCTTGTCGCGCCTTGATTCAATACCGGGTTCGAAGACATCCTTCGCTGACCTTGTCGAAGAGGTGCGGCAGACCGACACGCTGATCGTGCCGATCTATCTGGATACTGAAGATAACTATGGCAACTCGTTAATCAAGGAAGAGTATGAGAATGCACGCCGTACGCTTAAGTTGCTCGCGGACGAGAGTGGCGGTTCGTATTACCGCGCGCGTAAATTATCTGACCTCAATGGTGTGTACGAGCAAGTCATCAATGATCTCGGCAAAGTCTACAGCTTGGGATATAAACCGACGAACGCGACGCGCGACGATTCATGGCGCTCGGTCCAGGTTTCGATCAACAACCGCCCCGACCTCGTAGCACGCACGCGTCCCGGCTACTACGCGCAGTGAGTTTTCGATATTATCTGCGAGGCTTTCATCCTACCCGATCAGAGGAGAACCATTGCTCAATCCATTTCTACGATCAAGCGCGATCTTAGTTGTGATAGCAGTTCTTTTAATGTCCGCGCCGGCTCAGCAGTCTGCAACACCGGAAGATGTGACGCGCGGCTTTTACTCCTGGTACTTGCATCAACTCAGCCACGAAAACTCGGAGCCACTTAAACAGAAAACGACGGCGTTGAAGTATCTGACACCGCAGCTTTATGCAAACGCGCCGCGACTGACGCGCCGGATGGACGCGGACATATTTATCTGCGCGCAGGACTGGGACCAGGCATGGGAAAAGAATTTCACCGTGAGCACGCCGGAGGTCAAGAACACCAACGCCACGACGACCGTGACCTTGCCTTCAGGTGAGACAGACAAGGTCCGAATCAATGTGACGCTGCTTAAAACAGCTTCCGGTTGGCGAATCAACAAAGTTGCTTGTGCGAATTGATCGTTGTGTAGTCTTCCTGCTGCTGTTGGCGATTGCGCCGTTGGCCCATGCGCAAACCGGCGACGTTAACCTCAACCGCCTTTCGGAAGCCGTAAACGCAATCAGTGAAAATCAACTGCCCCGCGCGGAAGAGCTTCTCAATTCCGTGCTCGCGACGTCGCGCAACGATGCAGACGCGTTGAATCTGCTGGGCGTCGTGCGCGCCAAGCAGGAGCGCGTCGCCGACGCAGAACGACTATTCCGGCGAGCGCTCTCGAGTTTGCCTTCACACGTCGGCGCACACATCAACCTTGCCGAGTTGTTGCTGACTCACGATCGATCCGCGGAAGCAATGCCGATCCTGCTTCGCGCATACAAGCTTGCGCCCACCCGTCCTGAGATCAATTTGAATCTCGCGACACTTTACGTAGAGAAAGGCAATTACCAGCAGGCATACGAACATCTCCGACTCGTGCCGCCCGAAGCCTTCAACGACGATTACTTCCTTTTGATGCTGAAATCATTAGTCGGTTTGAAGCAGTATGACAAAGCGGAGGAATATCTCAATTCAGCATTGACGCTCAAGCCGGGCGACGTCGCGATCCTGCGTGCTCTCGCAAAAGTGGCGCGTGCGACTGGTAATTTCGAAAAGGCGCTTTCTCATCTTATGCAGGCACGCCGTATCGCTCCGGATTCGCCGGCAGTTCTTTATGATTTCGGTGTGACGACTTTGCAGATGGGTCTGGTGCTCGATGCTTTGCCTGTGTTCGAACGTCTACACCGGGATTTTCCGCATGAGCCTGCATACCTTTATGGGCTTGCGGCGGCCCGTTGGACCAAGGGTGAAGTTGGTGAGACGACGCGGCTGATGAACGAGTACGTCGCGCTGCAACCGCGCGATCCTTCAGGCTGGTACCTCTTGGGCGCAGCATTGCTGCGCGCGGAACAAACTTCAGAGGCACAGCGAGCGCTGCAACGGAGCCTCACGCTTAAAGCTGATCCGGACACTGAGTATTTGCTTGGAGTAACTTTCGACAAAGCAAACAATCGCACCGCAGCTATCAATACATTTCGACGGGTCGTGCAAGCGCGTCCCGATCACGCTGCCGCCCACGCGGCACTCGGAACCGCGTATCGTGAAATGGGCCGGAATGCCGAGGCTCGCTCGGAGCTCGAACGGGCCGTCGAGCTGGACGCCAACGACTTGCGCGCGAATTACCAACTCGGACTGGTCTATGCAAAGTTAGGCGATAAAGACGCAGCGAAAAAAATGTTCGACCGCGCTGACGAACTACGCAGACGCCAACACGACCAGGAACGAGTGATTCTCAAATTGATCGACGCACCATAACTATAAAGCGCCGAAGGCACGGAATATGAGAGCCAGGGGCAAGCGTAAAAGCGCCAAAGGCGCGGAATATGATAGCCAGGGGCAAGCGCGAAAGCGCGTCGCCCCTGGTAACAAAATCAAAAGCGCATCAGCCCTGAAAGGGCGTAATACGGCACCCTGTATTTCGGCCCTTCAGGCCTTAACGTCGTTTGGTGGGACTTAACCAGGGGCGACGCGCTTCACGCTTGCCCCTGGCTATCATATTTCGCGCCTTCAGCGCTGTGATTGACCTGGAGCGCCTGTCGACACCGACCCCTGGCTTTCATATTTCGCGCCGTCGGCGCTGTGATTGACCTGCTGGCGCGCCTGTCGACACCGACCCCTGGCTTTCATATTTCGCGCCTTCGGCGCTGTGATTGACCTGGCGCGCCTGTCGACCGACCCTGGCTTTCATGTTTCGCGCCTTTGGCGCTGTGATTGACCTGCCGGCGCGCGTGTTAATAATATGCGGGACTCGCCAAACAACCAACAATTTGATGTCGAGAGAAACCTCTCCCACTGAGCGACGCGCGCAACTGATTCTTCAGGAACTGCTGCGCACCGGCAAAGTTTCGGTGCATTCACTGGCGAAACGGCTGAAGGTGTCGCCGGCGACTATCCGCCGCGATCTCGGCGAGCTGGAACAACGCGGACTCCTGCGGCGCAGTCACGGCGGCGCTGTTCCCGTTCAGCCGCTCCTTTACGAACCGTTTCGTCACACCTCCTACTATCACGAGCAGGAACGTCAGCGCAGCGCCGAGAAACGTCGCATCGGTCTTGTCGCGTCCGAACTTATAAGCGACGGTGACATCCTCGCTATCGGCGCCGGAACGACGGCGACTCAGGTTGCGCGCAGCGTTTGTCTTCATAAAGGAATCACGGTTTTAACGAACGCCGTGAACGTGGCGATGGAGCTGAGTCACCGCGACGATCTAAAGGTCATCGTGACAGGCGGGTTTCTGAGTGGCGACTGGTTTGCCCTCGTTGGTCCAGCGGCTATCGAAAGCGTCGGCGAAATCTTCGTAGATAAAGTATTCATCGGCGTCGATGGCATCCACGTCGAACATGGTCTGACTACCAACTATCCGGATCAAGCCACGATTCATCGCGCCATGATGCGTCAGGCACGTCAAAAGATCGTCGTCGCTGACCATCGCAAAATCGGAGCCGTCGGCACGGCGCTAATCTGTCCACTCTCCGACGTAGACATTCTCATCACCGACAAAGGTGTATCAGACGACGCCATCGCACCGTTTGTCGCCAGCGGCATCGAAGTACATCGAGCTTAATTCGAAACTGGGCCTGCGACCCACCAGCTACCGTGGGTGATACTGACCCGACTTTTCTGACAACCCAATGTTGGGCCAACCGTCCGAATCCCACCGAAGAACGGAAACCCGCAAGGTTGCGATACCACGCCACTCCGTGTCGTAAGCGTGATACACGAGTCGATCAGCATCCTTCTCCTGTAAAACGGAACAATGACCTGTTCCGGCCCAACGACCTGCACCGGCGACGACCAGCGTGCCGCCGCCATCCATCATCGGTTTGCCACTTCGATCGACGTATGGACCAGTGAGCCGCAGCGAGCGGCCGACGCGTATGTTGTAGGTGCTGTCCTTGCCGCGACAACAGAAGTCAAAGGAAACGAAGAGATAGTAGTAACCATTTTCCCGAACGATGTCTGGAGCTTCGATCGCGCCTGGAGCCGGCCGGCGCGCGAGTGAGTAGAGAGTTTGATCCTGAGACGAGAGCTTCCCGGTTGCCGGGTCCAGCTTGCGGAGTTTTATGCCGCTCCAAAAACTGCCGAACGCAAGCCATGGCTGATCGTGTTCGTCAAGCACAACGTCAGGATCGATCGCGTTCCAATCGTCCTTAACATCCGAGCCGATTACCTTCCCTTCATCGACCCACCTGTACTTGTCACTCGTTGGATCAAGCGTTTCATTCGTCGCGAGACCGATGCTCGAGTGATTGCTGCCGAACGTCGAGGCGGAATAATAAAGATGATACTTGCCATTGAAGTACGACACGTCAGGCGCCCACAAGCCTCTGAGACCAGGCACGTCCTTGACCGCCCACTCGGGAAGATGAGCGAACACGTCCCCGCACAGTCGCCAGTGGATCAAGTCGCTCGAACATCTGATCGCGATGCCGGCCCTTGTCGAAAACACGTAGTAAGTATCTCCGTCCCTAATGATGGTCGGATCATGGACCTGACGAACGTCTCCCTCGAGTTCACGCTGCTGTGGCCACGCGACCACCGCAACAGCGAGGAGCAGCCCGACCGTTGCGAGGTTCCTTGCACTAGTGAAATTTGCCACAGTTCGCGAGATAATTCTTGACTTCATGCTCATTTGTAGTGTAAATGAACAACCCCTTAATCGATTCGGGAATTTTCACACATGATAGATGAATCACTCCCCCAGTGATCGGAAATGTGGTCTGGGTCTGCAAATCGGTTCTGCATAGTTGCTCTTAAAAATCCAATTCTTTGCTTGCGTCCTGTTCATGGGAGGTGGGAATGAGAGTCTCTAACCTGACTGTCGTTGGATTGCTCGTGCTCATGTTCGTAGGTGTTTCACCCGTCTTCGCCCAAAGCGATCGCGGCGGAATCACCGGGAGAGTGACGGACCAGGCCGGCGCCGTCGTTGCCGATGCCAAGGTGACTGCGGTCAATGCGCAAACCGGCGAGACTCGCGAGTCTCGCACGAACGGCGAAGGCAACTACACCATTCCACAACTGGCAGCGGTGACTTATACCGTAAAGGTGGAAGCGCAGGGCTTCAAAACCGCTTCGGTCGAAAATATCAAAGTCGCGGTCCAGGTGATTCGCACGGTTGACGTCCAACTTGAAGTCGGCGAGATCGCCAACACCGTAGTCGTCTCGGGTGAGGCTACTCCCGTACTTCAAACCGAGAACCCCGCGAACCAGCTAAACGTCAGCGAGCGCCAGGTGCGCGAGTTGCCGTTGCTTGTCGCCGCGGAAAGCGGCGGTCGCTCACCGTTGTCGTTTATCTTCCTGGACAGCAGCGTAGTGTCAAACGATCGCACGCCGACAGGCGCGACCTCCGGCAGCACCGGCACGAACGCCACCAACTTCCGCATCAACGGCGGCCAGGGTTTGGGCGCAGACATTCTGATTGACGGCGCTCAAACGCGGCGCGGAGAAAACGGAACGTTTTTCTCCGAAGTCGCACCTGGTCCAGACGCGTTTCAGGAATTCACGCTCTCAACGAGCAGCTACTCCGCGGAGTTTGGCAACTCTTCGGGTGGCGTCGTCAACTTCACAATTAAGACCGGCAGCAACGACTTCCACGGCGAAGCTTATCTTTTCCACATCAACGACGCGCTGAACGCGAACATCGATCGCAATCGCATCCTCGGTCTCGATAAGCCACTGGATCGTCAGTTCGATTATGGTTTCAGTGTTGGCGGCCCGATTTACCTGCCGCGATTCGGTGAAGGTGGACCACTTGTCTGGAGCGGCAAGAACAAGACGTTCTTTTTTTTCAACTACGGCGGCTATCGTACGTCGCAATCCGAAACGGTTCAGATTACGGTTCCAACGTTAAGGATGCGCCAGGGAGATTTCGGCGAACTGTTGACCGATCCGTACGTGCTTAACTTCTTCGGCGGTCCGGTTCAGATCTTCGATCCGGCTCAACCTGCGGGATCACGTACGCCGATTCCCGGTAATCGTCTGGATCAGTATCTTGGCGGCGCTCGCATATCCGCAATCGGCAGAAATTTTCTCGATCTGTTTCCACTGCCGACGCAGGGCGGTGTGTTTCGCAACTTCACCGCTAATAGCAACGCGACCGCAAAGACGAACTACTACGTAACCAAGATCACGCATAACCTGACCGACCGGCAGACGCTCAACTTCAGTTACACATTTCGAAAACTGCCCAGCATCAAAGGTGGCTTCCCACGTTTCCCAGAGCCTTTCGTTGCGCAGGGAGTTTGGAACCAGATCTTCAAGTCGTACTACGCGCGTCTGCAACACGACTGGACGTTGACGCCCGCTTTCATCAACCACTTCAACGCTGGTTTCTCGCGTTCCGACGTTCAAAACCGCAACTTCTCGCGCGGCATTCCGGTGAGCTCGCTCGGACTGAATCCGAACGCAACGCAGAATTTCGGTCTGCCGCTAATCGGATTTCCTGGCTATGGTGATGCAGTCACTTCCCTCGACCCAAGAGCGCTCCAGCCCGGTGGTTCGACGTTCTTCGACAACAGAGTTCGCGACAATTCGGAACACTTGAGTGACGTGGCAACCTTGCTCAAGGGCCGCCACACAATGAAATTCGGCGGCGAAGTGCGCATACAGCAACTGAACAACGCCGCGCACTTTGACATTGGCGGCAACTTCAACTTCCGCAGCAACCAGACAGCCAACACAAACGACTTCAATCAGGGTTGGCCCATCGCCAGCCTGATCACCGGCAGACCCGAGTTTTCATTCAACAGCAACCAGACGATCGATCCCGCGCTGCGATTCTTCTCGAATGCTTTCTTCGCACAGGATGACATCAAGGTCACGCCAAAACTTACCGTCAACCTTGGCATCAGGTACGACTACGGCCGTCCTCGAGAAGAGGCGCGCGGTTTCCTGCGCGGCTTCGATCCCGATACACCGAACCCCGCGGCGGGTGGAAGGCGCGGAGCCATCGTCGGAGCAATCGGACAAGGGGGATTGCAAGCCGCAAACTTCGGACTCGTGAAACCGAATCGGGACAATATTGGACCACGCGTCGGCTTCGCTTACTCGATAAACGAGAAGACCGTCGTTCGTGGCGGGTACGGAATCTACTACGCTCCTGTCATCTATAACGACTTCGGCAACACGGGCTTTCTTGGTTACAGTCCTGGTTCCGTCAACATTAACGGCGGTCTCGACGCGTTTATCACGCTCGAGAACTATCCGCACGTACCGCTGGCCGACCCGAACGATCAGGCAGTGGGCCAACTCGACCGCACCGATCTCGATTACTTCGATAAGAATTTCAAGACGGGTCGCACGGTGCAGTACAGTCTCGACATACAGCGTCAACTGCCGTATCAGTTCGCAGTTCAAGTCAGCTACATCGGCAGCAAAGGTACGCGCCTGCGCTCAAACTTCGATCCCATCAACAAGATCCCACTCAACGCGCTGAAGCTCGGTTTACCGTTACTGCAAAAACAACTCTCGGCGGTGACGCCACTCGAGCGCGCCTTCGCTGCGAGTGTCGGAGTTCCATTGGCGGCAACTCCTGATGCTGTGTATCCGGGCTTCAGCACTCAGGGCGGAGCGTTCGCGGGCACAGTAGCACAATCACTACGGCCGTTCCCGCAGTACGGCATCATCAACAATCGCCTCGAAAGTCAGGGGCAGAGTTTCTATAACGCAGGTAAAGTCGATCTGACGCGGCGCTTCGCGAATGGAATACAGGCAGGACTGTCGTACACGTTCGCCAAGTTGATCACGGATGCAGGTGAAGACATCTTCGGTGACTCGCCGTTGAATGGAGTTATCCAGAATCCGTTCGACCGCAGACCGCTGCGTTCCGTGTCACCGAATATTCCTCCGCACTCGCTTGTCTTCAACTACATCATCGAGTTGCCATTTGGAAAAGGCAGGCGATACCTGAATCGCGGTGGTTTCGTTGATCGTCTCGTTGGCGGGTTCCAGGTGACGGGAATTCATCGCTATCGAAGCGGCCCTGCGCTGACTCCGTTTCTCGCCGGTGGACAACGAGACTTCCTTCAGCTAGCCGGTTATCTCGGCAACTTGCGACCCAACATCACGGGACAGCCGTTTTATACCGACATTCCTGCCGGGGGCACGGAGTATCGTTATCTGAATCCGGCAGCTTTTTCACGGCCGCTGGATTACCGCAATGCGCCTCCCTTCTCTCTCGACGGCGGCGTCACCGTGAATCCGGCGTACATCGCGTATTATTCCGATCCGAATCGATTCTTCGGCAACGCCGCGCCGACTTACGGCGACCTGCGAGCGCAACCGTTCTTCACCGAGGATTTCAGCCTTATGAAGAAGACGAAAGTTACTGAAACGAGTTACTTTGAAATACGCGCCGAGTTCTTTAATCTTTTCAATCGCGGGCGCTTCGGACTCGCGAACGTCAACGTCGACGACATCAACTTCGGCATTTCTGCACGCAACGCCGACATCTTCCAGCCGCGTCGCATTCAGGTAGGCGGGAGGTTCGTCTTCTAAGTTTGGCCACAAAAAGGCACAAAAGGCACAAATGATCAAAATGGCCAGCAATATAATTTTGTGCTTTATGTGCCTTTTTGTGGCAAGTATTCCGGCTCGGGCTCAACAGGCTAAGCAACTCGTTGATGATGGTGTCGCTGCGTTTGATCGTGGTGACACCAGCGCAGCACGTGATGCATTCGAGAAAGCACTCACTGTCAAGAAAGATGAAGTCACTGCGCACACGTATCTCGGCATCATCGCGGACCGCGCCGGTGATCTGAAAGAAGCCGAGCGACATTTCGCGGCGGCCGTAAAAGCCGAACCGAATCAGGCATCGGTGAGAAACAATTACGGCGCGATCCTGATGCGCACCGGAAGAGCGAGTCTCGCCGCTGTTGAATTCGAGAAGTCACTCAAGCTCGATCCCGATCAGCCGAATGCGTTGGTTAATCTCGCGCAGATCCGGTTTGCGGGTGACGATCTGCGCGGGTCCGCCGAGTTGTTCAAGCGTGCTCTTGCGATCAAGCAGGACGTCGAAGTCGCTCGCGCGCTTACCGCAATCTCGCTACGTCTCAAGGACTATGCCGCAGCATCAACTTATTACCAGAACTACGCCGCCGCTCTTGCCGGTGAAACCGGAACGCCGGCCCACGCTGCCGCTGCGCGCGCGGAGCTCGGCGCGGCACTCTTCGAAGCGGGACTGTTGAAGGAAGCTGAAGCGGAGTTGAATGCTGCCGTCAATCTCAATCCCACTGACACTGACTCGGTCGTGCGGCTGGCACGCGTTTACCTCGCGCGCAAAGAAATACCTGCTGCCGGTCGCACCCTCGAAGCATCAGTCGCGCGCGGCAACGATCCGGGTCCTGTTTACGCTCTGCTCGCAGACGTCTACGAGCAAAGCGGTCACGTCGAAAATGCGATCCCGGCGATGCGTCTGGCTATCCAACGCGATCCACAGTCTGAGAAGTATCGTTTCGAGTACGCAGTTTTGTTGACGAACTCAAACGCGCCGGGCGCCGCGGTTATCCGGCTTGAAGAGTCGCTCCAGACATTTCCTTCGTCGTCACGTCTGTGGTTCGCACTCGGATTTGCGAATTTCAAGCTCGACAAAAATGAAGAGGCTGAGCGGGCGTTGCGGAAAGCAATCGAACTCGATCCGAAATTTGCGCCTGCGTTCGCGTATCTCGGATTGATTCGAGCAAAAACCGGCGCGTACGGCGAAGCGATTTCGCTCTACGAAAGTGCTTTGCGCGCCGATCCGAAACTCGCTGTGGTCCATCACCTGATCGCCGATTCGATGCTGAAGCAGAACGGTGACGCGCGCGCCATCGAGACACATCTGCGGCAAGCCGTCGAGATGGATCCGACGTTCACGCCGGCGCGTTTGTCACTCGGCAAGCTCTTCATGCGCGCGCAGCGATGGACCGACGCAGTCACAGAACTCGAGCAGGTTGTTAAGCTCGATCCGAGCGTGCCCGAAGCGTATTACCAACTCGGCCTCGCATACGGTCGCCTCAAACGAACGGCAGACGCGCAATCCGCGATGGCGACGTTCAAACGCCTGAGTGACGCCGAGAAAAAACGCGAGGACGAGGATCTGCGCGAGGTCGTTAAGAGATTAAGCAACGTG
>DATDFT010000016.1:0-19093 GCA_036522475.1 Pyrinomonadaceae bacterium
ATAGCCAAGAATGCACTCCTTTGCGGTCAGGCAGGTTGTTAAAGAGTCTACACAAGAGCAGTTCGATTATATTGAGAAGTTGAAGAAATGCAAAACTGCCACGGATTAACGGAGATTGCGAGACTGATTAAGACGCGCGAACTGTCGCCGGTCGAGGTGATTGAGGGGCATCTGAAACAGATTTCGGCGCTAAATCCGAGGTTGAACGCGATTGTCACGCTTGCGCCGGACGTGTTGGAGCGCGCGAAAGCGGCTGAAAAAGCAGTCGCCACAGGTTTAATTCATGGCGTGCCAATCACAATCAAAGACACGATCGAAACCGCAGGACTTCGCAGCACGAGTGGATCAGTTCTGCGGCGCGAATATGTTCCCGAAAACGATGCGCCGGCAGTTGCGCGACTGAAAGCTGCGGGCGCCATCATTCTCGGCAAGACCAACGCCGCAGAGATGGCGATGGACTACACCGCCGACAATCCGGTCTTCGGACGCACGAACCATCCGCTGAATCCCGAACTGACTCCGGGCGGATCGAGCGGCGGCGAGGCTGTCGCGATCGCGACGTGCATGTCACCCGGCGGAATCGGCAGCGACCTTGCCGGATCAGTGAGAATCCCCGCTCATTTCTGTGGCATCGGTGCGTTAAAACCGACTACCGGTCGCGTGCCCGGCCAGGGACAGTTCCCACCGAGCAGTGGTCCATATTCACTCGGCGCCGTGATTGGACCAATGGCGCGAAGCGTCGCTGACTTGCGTTTACTCTTTCACGTTCTTACCGGCGTCGTTTCCGAAGAGACGCAACTGAAACGGACGCGCTTCGCATGGTATGCCGATGACGGCCACGTGCCTGTTACTGAACAGACTGCGAATGCTGTTGCCGTTGCTGCCTCAGCCCTGATTGACGCGGGACTTGTAGGTGAAGAGCGACTGCCCCCGCACGTCGATCGCGGAAACGAGCTCTGGTTGAAGTTATTCTCACACGCGTCAGTGGTCCAACTTCGAAAATGGTACGCGGGACGTGAAAGTGAAGGTGGCTCATTCGTGAGCTGGCGTCTCGCAACTGCTGACGAACATCCGGCGCCCACGTTGGACGAGTACATCTCAAACTGGATGGAACGCGATCGTCTGCGTGAAGAACTGCTGCGCTGGCTTGAGACGACGCCGCTCATCGTCGCGCCCGTCGGCGCCACACCTGCCTATGCGCACGACACCTTGAAAGTCACAGTGCGTGGCCAGACTGTGGGAACGTTTCGCGCGTTCAGTTACGCGCAGGCGTTCAACGTTTTTGACCTGCCGGTCGTGACTGTCCCCGTCGGTCGATCGAACGATGGCTTGCCAATCGGCGTACAGGTTGTTGGGCGTCCGTTTGCAGAAGAGATGGTCCTGCGGGCCGCGGAAATAATCGAAGAAGCTATATAATCTGGCGAAATTTGATAGGAGTCGAATCATGGAACCATTCTCCGCATTTCTTGCCTTTATGTTCTTCGGCTTTCTCGGGATCGTGCTGCTGGTTATTGCGGCGAAGACCATCCGAATCGTGCCGCAAGCCACAGTCATGCTGGTTGAACGCCTGGGACGATTCGACCGGCAGGCGAAGGAAGGACTGAACATCCTGGTGCCTTTTATCGACAAGCCACGCGCGGTCTACTGGACCAACACGCGACCCGGCCTGACGTCGATCGATTTGCGCGAGCAGTACATCGATCTGCCGCCGCAACCGGTCATCACCCGCGACAACGTCACGATCCATGTCGACTCAGTGGTCTACTGGCAGATTACCGATCCGGTTAAGGCTGTTTACGAGATGAACGATCTCGTTGGCGGTATCGTGCAGTTGACGATCACGGGCATGCGCGCGGTGATGGGCGACATGGACCTGGACCACACGCTCTCACAGCGCGATCAGATAAACTCCAAGCTGCGGATCATTCTTGATGAAGCTACCGACAAGTGGGGCGTGAAGGTGACGCGCGTCGACGTGAAGAACATCAACCCGCCGGAAGACGTGCGCATCACGATGGAGAAACAGATGACCGCGGAGCGCAATCGTCGCGCGCTCGTATTGCAGGCGGAAGGCGATCGACAAGCTGCGATCACCCGCGCTGAAGGCGAGAAGCAGGCAGCAGTGACGCGTGCGGAAGGTGAGAAGCAGTCGGCAATACTGGCGGCTGAGGGTGCAGCGCAGGCGCGTTTGCGAAATGCGGAGGCGGAGTCGGAGGCGCTCGGTCGAATCGCGCAGGCGATTCCCGGCGGAGATCCGGGACACTATTTGATCACGGTGCGTTACATCGAGAGTCTGCGTGACATGACGCGCACGAACAATTCGAAGGTGATCTTCATGCCGGTCGAGACTTCGTCGATGCTTTCCAGTTTGGGTGCGATTAAGGAAGTGTTGTCGCAGACAGGCGAGCAGGATCAAAAGGAACCGCCGGCGCCGCCCCGGCCGCGCGAGCTGCCACGCTGATTTACGCGGATTGGTTACGGATCTGGTAAGTGGTGGTGGGAGATCGGGGTGTATCTTGAGCCTTTGTTGCTGAGCTCGCTGCGGAAGAGGATCAGTTCGTTGATTTCGACTGCGAGAGGTTCGAAATTCAGTTGCAAGTGAGTGTCTGCGAGGCGACGTTCGGGTTTGCGAAGGCGTGCGATGGTCAGGTGTGGGTGGTAGGCGCGGTCTTCTTTTGGAAAACCTGCGGATGCGCACGCCTCGTCGAATTGTTTTTGAAGCGCTGAGAGGTTGTTGGATAGATCGCTGACGCCGATCCAGAGGACTTGAGCTCGGCTTGGTCGCGGAAAGACGCCTGTGTTTCCGACGTCAACCTGAAATTTTGAAAACTGTTCTGTCGACCGCGTTGCTGCGGCGGAGATCTTTGGGATGCGATCCATCTCGACGTTGCCGAAGAACTTCAGCGTGAGATGAATGTTCTCAACTCTGCTCCAACTCGCTGCCGCATCGGGAAACTCTTTACGCAATCGCGCGATGTGTTCCTGCAATCGTGCGCGCACTTCGCCCGGAAGCTCAATGGCACAAAACATCCGCCAGGTAGTCATTGCGATGGCTCGAGTACGAGTTTCTCTTTCGCTGCCTGGACCAGCGCCGCCTGCGTGAACGGAAATTCATGCGGCGTCACCGCACGCCAGTCCGCCAGTTGATCACTCCAGTGTGGGCTCTTCGGCAAGCCCGATTCGCCGAGCGCGATCCCTTGTTGTGTTTTGTCCCAGTCACTCGGGTCCGCGATCAAACGCATCGATACACTCGCGCCGACGTTGACGGTTGCGCCAAGCGAACCGCCGGTCCCGTTTTGCGGAAACGGGGGCACGGTGAATTGCGCGCCGATCAGCGGCGCGCCCCCGAGCGGATGCGGGAACCTCGCCTTCGCCAGGTCACCCCAGGACCACTTGCTTTGATCCGCGCCGAGGCTCTTGGTCAAATTGGTAATCGCTTCGTCGTAACAGGCTCGCATCAGATCCGCGTAACTTGAAAATTCTTTCGGCAACCACGTAGCTGGTTGATCCTTAATCACGCGATCGAGAGTCGTATCAAAGTTGCTCCATTGATAACTGCGCACCAGCTCCTGGCCGAGCGCGGCAGTCAGAATTTTCGAACGAAAAGCGAGCCGCATCTGTGAAGCGATAGGCGCGACAGTTGATTCAGCATTTACTCTGCCGTCCCACTTATCAAACGCCTCGAGCGTCGCAGTTAGCTTGTCGTCGCTCGGCGTCAGTTTCGGTCTTAACAACTTAACTGCTTCTTTGGTGAACAAAACGCCGGCGATTGAGTAGACGTCGCCCTGTACGCGTCTGATGTCTTCAGCGGAAAGCTTTGGCTTCTCGTTCAGGAGATCCCAGATGCGACGAGCGCGATACGGCTGCGCCCACGAGTGCGTCAGAAAGTACGGATAGTCTGTGCCGACGATCCGCTGGTTGGCCGTGACGATAATGCCCGACGGCGGATCGTAGACGGCCGGCAACTTCGCGATCGGAATGTAATTCGTCCACTCGCCCGCATCAGTCGCACCGTCGTACGGCACACTGCCGTCACCTGACTTGCGAATCGGAACGACACCCGCGGCGTGATAGCCGATGTGACCGTCGACATCCGCGTAAACGATGTTCTGTGTCGGCGCCGTAAACGATTCGAGCGCGGTGTTGAACTCTTTCCAGTTGCGCGCGCGATTCAACACGTAGGTGGAATCGGCGTTGTTCTTTGTTGGATCGAGTCCGGTCCAGCGCAGCGCATAACGCTTGCCGTCGCCTTCGAAGATGATTGGACCATGACGCGTAACGGTCACATCCTGAGTAACGGTATCGAATTCGGAGCTGCCGATCCCTTTTCTCACTTTGATCTCTTCGTGTCGAATGACGGCATCTTGCCAGCCTGACGGTGTTTGATACTGCTTCGGATTGTCGGGATTAAACTTCTCGATATAGAGATCCTGAACATCTGGTCCAACGTTCGTGAATCCCCACGCGATATGATCGTTGTGGCCGATGACGACGCCCGGCAAGCCTGCGGCGGCCACGCCGGCGACGCGCACACCCGGCGCGCTCAAGTTGATCATGTGCCAGATAGACGGCGCTGTCGGGCGCAGGTGCGGATCGTTTGCTAGCAACGGTTTGCCGGTAACGGTTCGATTCCCGCTGACGACCCAGTTGTTGCTGGCCGCGAGCGCGTCAGTGTCGAAGCCGATGCGAGCCAAAGCGGCAGTAGCGATGGCCTGGTTGTATGCGAGTTTTTCTAAAAACTCCGGCGACACAGGATCGACTTTTAGCTGCGCCGACGAACCCTTGGCTTTCGTATCTTTACCGACGACGAGCACATCAATCGGCGAAATCTCGGGCAAGAGCTCCGCTCGTTTCTCAGCGGGCAAAACGGAGAGCGCCTGGCGCATTATATCGAGGCGCCACGTGTCGGAAAGTGCTTCGAAGAATATCTTGACGACGGCGAGCGAGTCGGTTGGTGTCCAGGGACGAAAGCTGTACTGAAGTATCTGAAACTCGGGCGGCATCGACTTCGGATCGAGTGATGCGGCGTAGGCGTTGACGCCGCGAGCGTAAGCTTCCAGAACGGCGCGCGTGCGCGGCGACGCGGCCGCGAGTTCTGCTTCCGCAGCCTGTGTGAAGCCGTAAGTTCGATGCAGCTTGTCCTGGTCCAACGCGATGTTGTTTGGACCAACGCCGAGAACTTCTGCGAGCTCGCCGCGCACCGTGCGGCGGAACAGATCCATTTGCCACAGTCGATCCGCGGCGGTCGCGTAACCCTGCGCGAAATAGAGATCTTCATCGTTTTGGGCTTCGATGTAAGGAATGCCGCGCTCGTCGCGATAGATCGTGATCTTGTCCTTGATGCCTTTGATCTGGATTGCCTGTTGTTGACCGCGCGCAATCGAGGTGGACAGACAAATTAAGGCGAAGAAGAGAGCTGCAATGCGTGGCATGGCTTGATTCCTTTTAGCGATCGAGATAGTGGGACAGGATTCTACAGGATTTTCAGGGTTAACAGGATTGGAAGCATGTAAATCTTGTCAATCTTGCAAATCCTGTCTAGAATTCGACTCGCAAAATGACGCGCGTCGTTTACATTCTGGCCCTGCTGATGTGCAGCGTTATCACTGCCGTCGCACAACAGCGACCGCTCATCACTGAAGACGTCGACATCATCCCGCCAGGCTCGATCCGTATCGAAGCCGGCATCGACTTCATGCAGGGTGCGAAGTATACCGTCTCGGGTATCAGAGGGGATCTGACGCGCGTTGGTGTTGTTGGTGTCACCTTCGGAATGAGTCCGAACGTTGAGTTTCAGATCGAAGGCGTGGCGCAGAATTACGTCAGCATCAACTCTCGCGGACCATCGACAATCCCCCTCGATATCGCTCCGGGCGCGAATTCAACGAACGACATCGGTGATTTCAGACTCGCAGCGAAGTTCAAACTCCGCAACGAGACGCGTCGTGGTCCGTCACTCGGATTTCGTTTCGGCGTGGAACTTCCGAACTCGAACCAGGCGCGCGGCATCGGTCTCAATCAGACCAACGCGTTCGGATCGATCTTGATTGGTAAGAAGTTTGGTCAGGACGGACGCTTCAACACCTTCGGCAATCTCGGTATCGCGATTCTCACCGCACCCACTGAGCTCTTTACCCAAAACGACGTGCTGACCTACGGTATGGCCGGAATCTTCCGCGTCAATCAGCGGTTCAGCATTGCGGGTGAGGTTAACGGGCGCGCCAACACGCGGCCCGGCAACGGTCCGCCAGGCACTGAGTCGCAGGCAGAAGCGCGGCTCGGCATGCAGGTCAGGGCTTCAGGGTTGCGTTTCGATTTTGCAGGTATCAAAGGTCTCACCAACTTCAGTCCCAACTCCGGGTTTACGATCGGAGTTACATACGACACACCTTCCGTTTTTGCACCGGTAAAATAGGCCGCAGATTTGCGCGGATTAGACGCGGATTATTCATCTGTGTTTTGATTAGCGCCGCATGTATGACTGGTTAGCCGCGATTGCTCGCTGGTTGGAAATTCACGTTATTGGCTTGCCCTTTTATTTTGCGGCGCCCGCGATGATTATTATCGGGGCGCTCGATTCGTCGTTGCTGTCGTTGCCCGAAATTAACGACTACCTCGTCGTCGGGCGTTGTTTCAAAGACCATACTGCTGTTTTCTACTTGCCGCTGTTTGCTGCCACCGGGAGTGTGATTGGTTGCAGCCTGCTTTACACGATCGTCCGGCGCGGCGGGCAGGCCGTGTTGCGGAAACGCTTTAATCTGCAGAGTATCAAACGCGTCGAACAGGCCTACGAACGGTTCGGTTTTTTCGCCATCGCCATTCCCGCCGTACTGCCGCCGCCACTTCCGTTCAAGATCTTCGTCGCGACTGCCGGCGCGCTCGAGTATCCGCGCTGGAAGTTTTTGTTGACGGTGATGATTGCGCGCTCGCTGCGTTATTACGTCGAAGGCATTCTCGCTGTTTACTACGGTCGCCGCGTCCTGCTGTTCATGAAAGACAATGGACTCGTGATCATCAGTATCGTCGCGACGATCCTGCTTGTCGCCGGTGTCATTTATTTAATAATCAACTGGCGCAAGACTCCGCCGCCTGAAAGGAATCCTGATTGAAATCCCTTATTCATTTCGTCACGAAGTGGCTTACACGTCTTTCTGAATACCTGATCACGTTTGGTGCTTTTGGTCTGTTTGCGGTCGCTCTGCTCGATTCCACGTTTGTGCCGTTGCCGAGCAGCGCTGACGCGCTGATGATTCTGCTGTCGACAACGTACCCGAGTTGGATGGTGCTTTATGCATTCATGGCGACGGCCGGGTCAGCCATTGGTTGTTGGATTCTGTATCTCATTTCGCGACGAGCGGGTGCGCGTGCGTTGAACAAGTTCTCGGAAACGAAACAGCGGCGCGTTAAGAATTGGATCGAGAAGTACGATGCGCTGGCAGTGTTGGTGGCGACACTGCTGCCGCCGCCGTTTCCGTTCAAGTTGTTTGTGGTGACTGCGGGTGTGTTTCGGTTCAGTTTGCTGCGGTTCATGCTCGCGATTATCGCGGGACGCGCGTTCCGGTTTTTGCTCGAGGGTTACTTCGCTGTGCGTTACGGTGCGGCGGCGAAAGAGATATTGGCGCGATACTATCCATGGATTGGATTGGCGCTGGTGTTGGCGATCGTGTTGTTTGTCTTCGTGAAGCGCTGGGTTAAGCGCGAAACCGAAATCTTAGCCGCAGATTAACGCAGACTAATTTTCTGATCCCCGTGAATCCGCGTTTATCTGCGGCTCAGGGAATTGAAAGTTTCGGGCGGCAGCGAGATCTTTGATGCCGTGCGTTTCTTCCAACTCGGTGAGTAGCAACAGAAAGATCTCGGCGGTGGCGAGTGCGTCACTACCTGCACGATGGCGACTCGTGATCGGAATCGAGAAGTGCTCGGCGATTGTATCGAGACGGTGATTACAGAGATCCGGCAGCGCGCGTCTTGAAAGTCGAACGGTGCAGAGGTGCGGGTTGACCATGCGATGTCCGGGATAGACCCGCGAAATCTCGTGATTCAAGAAGCTCGTGTCAAACGGTGCGTTATGGGCCACCAGAACCGAGTCGCTCACAAAGTCGAGCCATTGCGGCGCAACTTCTGCAAAGACGGGCGCGCGCTTTACCATCTCGTTCGAGATGCCGGTGAGTGAAGCAACAAACCGCGGAATCGGAATCTCGGGATTGACGAGTGACAGGAACTTGTCGACGATGCATCCGCCGCGAATATGATACGCGCCGAGCTCGATGAGACGATTGGGCGGCGTCTTCGCGCCTGTCGCTTCAACGTCAACGACTACGAAATCGAGATCCCTGAGCAGTCGCGATTGGCTGTCATCGGCTTGTAACTCGACGGTGTTGTTCTCGACGATCTTGAAGCGACGGTCATTACGAATTAAATCGGCGACCAGAAGTCCCGCGAGCTCGTCGTCGATGTGAGAGAGTTTGAAAACCGCGTCGACGATCTCCGACGCAGCCGCGCGTCCGCCGGAGCAAGTTAGCAGGTCGATTGTTTCCTGAACGAGGTTAGAATCTGAAACTAAATTCGGATAAGGCGGCATTCGGGCTCGAATTGTAGCATGTACCACCTCAAGAGGTAAGACTTTGAACGCTGAAGAAGTCATCGATCAATTCAGAACTACGGGCGCGCTTTTGGAAGGTCATTTTCAACTGTCCAGTGGGTTGCACAGCACGGTCTACTTGCAGTGCGCGCTCGTGCTTCAGTTTCCGGAGCGCGCAGAAAGCTTCGGACGCGCGATAGCTGAGAAGTATCGAGGCGAGGGAATTCAACTCGTGGCGTCGCCGGCGATTGGCGGGATCGTGATCGGACACGAAGTTGCGCGCGCGCTCGGCGCAAGGTTTATCTGGACCGAACGCGAAGGCGATCAGATGACGTTGCGACGCGGCTTCACGGTCTCACCGGCTGAGAAGACGCTCGTGGTTGAGGACGTGATCACGACGGGCGGCTCGACACGCGACACGATCGAAGCGCTCAAGCGAGCCGGAGCGGATGTGGTTGCTGCGGCGTCGATCATCGATCGTTCGGCGGGTACTGCGGATGTCGGCGTGCCGCTGACTGCTCTTGCGGCGCTGAAGGTCTTGTCCGTGAACGCTGCTGAGTGTGATGCGTGCAAACTCGGTGAACCAGTGGTGAAGCCCGGTAGCCGGAAAGTTGCGCGGTGAATTACAAATTACTTATTCAATATGACGGCACGGATTTTCATGGCTGGCAGATTCAGGAAGGGCGCAGGACCGTTCAGGGCGAATTGACGCGCGCGCTTTCGCTGATCGATGGTCGCGGCGTGAATGTTCACGGTTCCGGACGCACTGATGCGGGTGTTCATGCTGAAGGACAGGTTGCTAGCGTTGAGGTTGAGCGCGAGATCACAGCCGAGAAGTTGCGCGCGGCGATAAACGGAAACATCGGCAGAGACGTGCGGGTGCTGACAGTCGAAACGGTCCCGGATGATTTCCACGCGCGTTATTCCGCGATTGAAAAGACTTACGTTTATCGAATCGTGAATGGTCTGGTGGTTTCGCCGTTCTGGTGGCGTTACGCTCATCACGAAGGGCGTGCGCTCGACCTCGAGCAAATGAGGGAAGGCGCGAAGTTGTTTCGCGGCAGGCACGACTGGACCGCGTTCTCGGCAGCGCAGTCGGATGTTGAAGATCGCGTGAAGACCGTCACTGAAGTCGAGATCCTTGAGCGGCCTGACGAACGATCGCAGGCAGCTTTGATCGATATTCGTGTAAGCGCGGAAGGATTTCTGCGTTATATGGTTAGAGCGATGGCCGGAACTTTGATGGCGTTGGGCCGTGGTGAACTCGATGTCGATTCGATATCGCAGGCGCTTGAAACGGGAAACCGGCCGCTCGCGGCGGTGACCGCGCCGGCCTGCGGATTGACGCTGCTGCATGTACGCTATGAATCAATAGGTCCAATAGGACTTATTTGACCTATACTGCTTCTTATGCTTTCTAACTTCACGGGTGTTATTCAAAAGGGAACACGAGACGAGGCGCTGCTCGCTGCGGTCGCATGGGATCGTTTGCCGCGGCACGTCGCGATCATCATGGATGGCAATGGTCGCTGGGCGGCCCAACGCGGCCAGCCACGCATCGCCGGCCACAAAGCAGGCGTCGAAGCCGTGCGCGCCGCGGTCGATACAGGCGCACGCCTGGGCCTGAATGCGTTGACGCTTTACGCGTTCTCGACCGAAAACTGGAAACGCCCGCGTTACGAAGTAGATGCGTTGATGCGCATGTTGCGCCGTTACCTGCGTCTCGAGCTCGACGCAATCGATCGCCAGAAGATCAGGTTTCAGACGATCGGCCGCACCGCAGCGCTGCCGGAAAACGTTCGCCACGAAATCGCGCGCGCCACCGAACAGACCGCGAGAAACAAGGGCATGATCTTGACCGTCGCGCTGAATTACGGCGGGCGCGCTGAGATCGTCGATGCAACACGCGCAGCCGTCCGGCGCCTGGTTGACGAAGGCGGCCGTCCTGACGAACTAACGGAAGAGCGCATCGCCAGCGAGCTCTACACACGTAACCTGCCTGAACTGGATCTGCTCGTGCGCACCAGCGGTGAGTTGCGAATCTCAAACTTTCTGCTCTGGCAAAGCGCGTACGCCGAGATTTACGTCACGGAAACTCTGTGGCCCGACTTTCGCCGCGTACACCTGCTCGAGGCTGTAATTGATTATCAGCAGCGCGACAGAAGATTTGGTGGATTGAAGCTCGTTAGATCTTCATAGGTCTGATAACCGAATGAAACGAATCCTAACGGCGGTCGTCATCTTACCGATTTTAATCGCCTCGATTCTCATTACTTCTTTATGGTGGTTGTTTGTTCTTCTCGCAGCGGCAGCGATGGTCATCGGTCTGTGGGAGTTTTACCTGCTCGCGAAAAAACTCCAGCTCAAACCCGATCCCGGCGCCGGGTATGTCGCAGGCGCAGCAATCCTGACGATCTCACTCCAGAACGACCCGGCTGTGAACGTGTTGCTGGTCCAATTCGTGATCATCGTGCTGACTGCCGGCACGTTAATCGCCGCGTCTTTACGTGGTGCTCCATTTGACAAGATGATTGCTTCCGCAGGGGCGACGATTCTCGGCGTGCTTTATATCCCGCTGCTCGGTAGTCATCTTGTTTCACTCCGCACAGGCTTCGCGCAGACGCTCTCAGCGCACTTATTGTCGTTCTTCTTTCTCGTGCTGATGGGCGCTGACACCGGCGCTTATTACGTCGGTCGTGCTTTGGGAAAACATAAACTCGCGCCGGCGATCAGTCCCGGCAAAACGTGGGAAGGCGCGGTCGGTGGGATCTTCGCCGCACTCGCAATGGCGACACTCGCTCACTTCTGGTTCTTTCGCGAGCTGCCGCTCAAATTCACCCTGCCACTCGCGGCTGTCATGACTATCGCCGGCATCTTCGGCGACCTCGCAGAGAGCGCTCTCAAACGTGGTGCGGGCGCAAAGGACGCAGCCAACATTTTGCCCGGACATGGCGGCATACTCGATCGACTCGATAGCTTGCTCTTCAACGCGCCACTCATCTACTATTTTGCCCGCTTCTACTTCCATAGCTGATGCAAGCTCATGACTGCGAGGAAAATCGTGCAGATTGTTGGCGGCGTGTTCGTCGCGCTTACAGTCCTGATGCTCGTTTTTCTGTTGGCGATCGTGTTTTTTGGGCTTTATACAGTGAGCAATAGCGACTCGGCAGAGAAGGCGAAGGATTATTTGCGGAAAAACGAGAAGCTCAAGCAAGATATCGGGGAAGTTCAAAAATTCGGCAACATCGTTACCGCCGCTATCAACGATCGCAACGGCAACAGCGAAGTGACTTTGAAACTAAAGGTTTTTGGCGAACGCAAGACTGTGAACGCCACAGTTGACCTGATGCTGGTGCAGGGGAACGCCTGGCGCATAACCTCGGCTTCATATGTGAATTCATCAGGACAAACGATCGCTCTGTTCGACCCCTACGACACAAGGGTATTGACCTCCCACTTTATTGCATGATCGATTTACCAATTCATAGTCGCGGAGTTGCGATCCTTGGTTCAACCGGATCCATCGGCTGCAATAGTCTGCGCGTTATCGAGTCGTTAACTAACACTCCGATGCGTGTCGTCGCGCTGGCAGCGGGAACGAACGTCGAGCGCCTGGCCGATCAGATCGCGACGCATCTGCCCGAGGTAGTTTCAGTTGACACTGAAGCGGCAGCGCACGATCTGCGCGCGATGTTGTTTGCGCGCGACGTAGATTTGCCGCGCATCGTGATTGGTGAAGAAGGACTGTGTGAAGTCGCGACTCATCCACAGGCTGATTGCGTGATCTCAGCCACCGTCGGCGCGGTTGGTTTTGTTCCGACTTTGAAGGCTCTCGAGTTTGGCAAGCGAGTGGCACTGGCTAACAAAGAAACACTCGTGATGGCGGGCGAGTTGATGACTGCCGCTGCGCGAAAGTCAGGCGCGGAGTTGTTGCCGGTTGACTCTGAGCACAACGCGCTGCACCAGTGTCTGCGCGGTGAACGGCGCGAAGAAGTACGTCGAATCATTCTCACTGCCTCGGGTGGACCGTTTCGCACGAAGAACAAGGCGGAAATGGAACTCGCGTCCGTTGCCGAAGCGATGAGGCATCCGACCTGGAACATGGGCGCGAAGATTACCATCGACTCCGCGACCCTCATGAACAAAGGTCTCGAAGTTATCGAAGCTCATTGGCTGTTTGGATTCGGACCGGAGGAGATCGACATTCTCGTCCATCCCGAGTCAGTGGTTCATTCGATGATCGAGATGGTGGACGGTTCTGTAATCGCGCAACTCGGCGTCACAGACATGCGTCACGCGATTCAGTATGCGCTTACTTATCCGCAACGTCACACGTGCCAACTGCCGCCCTTGGATTTGACCACTGTTTCCGGTCTTCACTTCGAAGCGCCCGATCACGAACGATTTCCCTGTATCAAACTGGCCTATCGCGCTTTGCGCGAGGGTGGGACCTTGCCGGCCGCCATGAATGCCGCGAACGAAGAAGCAGTAGCGGCGTTTTTGAACGAACGGATCAGCCTGACCGAGATTCCTCAAGTCATCGAGTTAGTCATGGAAAACCACTTAAATCAGTCCGCAAAAGACATCCAAACGATTCTCGCCGCCGATCACCAGTCACGCCTCGCCGCCCTCGCTGCCATCGAAGAAATTGTCTGCCACAAAGAAGCACAAGAAACACAAAACATTTAATGCGTTATGTGACTTTTGTGCCTTTTTGCGGCAACAGTATTTGTTTGACGTTGTCTTAACCGGACGCGTAAACTCGGTTTTGTGCAACCTGATTCGAAATCGTCGAGTCTAAAAGTGGTTGTTTGACGTAAGTCTATAAGAAGAAGGTTTTGAATGGATCTATTCACGGTAGTAGCGTTTATCTTCATCCTCGGGTCGGCCGTCGTCCTCCACGAATTCGGCCATTTCCTCGTCGCCAAACTCTTTAAGATCCGCGTTGAGACCTTTTCCGTAGGCTTTGGACCGCGTCTTTTTGGCAGAAAATGGGGACACACAGACTACCGAGTCTCGGCAATTCCGCTGGGCGGTTACGTAAAGCTCGGCGGTGACGAGTCAAACGCTCCAATTGAGGGTTCGGGCGCCCAGGACATTCCGCCCGAGGAGCAATACAACCTTCGCCCGCGCTGGCAGCGTGTGCTGGTTGCTGTGGCTGGTCCCGTCATGAACATCATTACCGCGATGGCGATCCCATTTGCGGGAGCGTTTGTTTACGGTGTGCCTGCGACTCCGGCTCCCGTTGTTTACTACGTTCAATCCGGTGGCGCTGCCGATCAGGCCGGACTCAAGCCCGGTGATCGGATCATTTCATTTAACGGCAGCGAGAATCCGAGTTGGGACGCGATTAGTGGCGACGCGTTGCTGTCTCCCGGCCGGCCTTTGCCGCTGATCGTAAATCGAAACGGTTCTGTGATCCCGCTTACGATCACGCCCGCGACCAGAACGGAAAATGGCGAGTCGGCGGGATATCTCGAGTTTATTCCAGATTACGGCGGTTTGCCGGTTGTCGTTGGCGAAGTTAAGTCCGGCTCGCCTGCTGAAGCGGCAGGGTTAAAAGAGGGTGATCGGTTCCTGACGATCGGCGGAGAGAACGTGAAGAGTTCCGCGCAAGTGACCGAATACATTCGCAGTCACGATGCGCAGCCAATCGCGATCACGGTCGAGCGCAACGGTCAGGCCACGCAGATCAACACCTCCGAACGGCGCATCGATGGACGCCTCGGCTTCGTCGTCACTGAACAATATCCGTTGCACGCTGCTGGAGTGGGTTCGGCCGCGAAGTATGCGTACAACCAAAACCTCCAGATCCTCCGGTTGACCGGGAAAGCTTTGGGCCAGGTCTTCAGCGGCCAGCGCTCGTTGAGAAACACCGTTTCTGGTCCCATCGGCATTTACCAGGCGACACAGAAGTCGATTGAAAAGCTCGGCTGGGATGGTGTCTTTGGAATGCTCGGATTCCTCAGTTTGAACCTCGGCATCTTCAACCTGCTGCCGATTCCGGTGCTCGATGGCGGCGCGATCTTCCTGCTGCTGCTTGAAGGTTTGCTGGCGCTTATCGGTTTGTCGATCTCAGCGGCCGTGCGCGATCGTATTCAGCAAGTGGGCTTCGTGATGGTGCTGCTGTTGATGGTATTTGTACTTACCAACGACGTGCTAAAGTCGATTGGAGGAAATCGCGAACCGGAGAAACCGCCGGCCGCTGCATCACCCGCACGGAAATAGCCAATGCGCAAAACGCGTCCCGTTCAGGTTAAGCACATACAGATTGGTGGCGGCGCTCCCGTAGCAATTCAGTCGATGACAAAGACTGACACTGCTGACGTGGGCGCCACTGTAGCCCAAATCGAAGAGATGGTCCGTGCCGGATGTGAGATCGTACGGCTGGCCGTTCCGGATAACGATGCGGCAGTCGCGTTGAAAGAGATTCGCAAGCGCGTGCCTGACGTTCCAATCGTTGCCGACATTCATTTCCACTACAAGCTCGCGTTGATGGCGCTCGAAGCGGGCATCGACAAGCTGCGTTTGAATCCCGGAAATATCGGCGCTCACGAGCGTGTGCGTGAAGTGGTGCGCGCGGCACAGGCGCAGAAGGTCCCGATCAGGATCGGAGTTAACGGCGGTTCACTCGAGAAGGATCTGCTCAAGAAATACGGCACGGCGACTCCCGAAGCGATGGTCGAGTCGGCGATGCGTCACATCCAGATTCTGGAAGATCTTGACTTCACTGACATCATCATTTCACTGAAAGCGTCGGACGTGCATCGCACTGTCGAGGCTTATCGACTGCTGGCGCAGAAGGTTGATTATCCATTTCACCTCGGCGTCACTGAGGCGGGCACGTCGTTTAGTGGGACTGTAAAGTCTTCGATCGGGCTCGGCATCCTGCTTTACGAAGGAATCGGCGACACGATTCGCGTTTCGCTTGCGGCTGAACCGCAGGAAGAAGTGCGAGTGGCGTGGGAGATTGTGAAGTCGCTTGGATTGCGGACGCGTGGAGTGACGGTGGTTGCGTGTCCGACCTGTGGGAGGCTTGATGTCGATAACTTCGTCGGGATCGTGACTGAAATCGAACGTCGTTTGGCTCACATCGAAGAGCCGCTTCATCTCTCCATCATGGGCTGTGCGGTGAATGGTCCGGGCGAAGCGCACGACTCGCAACTCGGGATCACGTTTGGACGTGGTGTCGGGATGATCTTCAAAGACGGCGTGCCGATGCGCAAAGTCGCGGGTGAGAATATTGTCGAAGCGTTCGTGATGGAAACTGAGAAATTACTCGCTGAAATAAAAACCAGCCGCGGATAATACGGATCTTCCAACCACGATTAAATCCGGGATCTTTTTCCGCGTAAATCCGTGTTACCGGATTTTCGGTCGCTTCTGAGCAGCTACGTCGCCTGCCATGACTAAGAACAACGAGTCCGTTGTCACCTTCCGATTGATGTTCACGATCAGTGCCTCGCGCAGATCTTCGATCTGAAGAATCCAGTCAGCCGCACGCGACGAGTCGAGTTTATCGCTAATTTCCTGCAACTCAGCTAACAGATCTTCATTCACGAGTTGCTCTGAATTAACTCCGAGCGACAGCATCCACGCATCGCGAATCAGCGTCTCCAGCACATCTAACCGTTCTTCAAACTCATCTTTGTATTGAGCTTCATTGAGTTGCTCGGCAGCGCGAAGGAGTTGTGCGCGATCCTGGCTTAGAACGAGTGCGTTCAGCACTTTGAGCATCGCCTTTCGTTGCGATGTGAACGTGACCAGATCACCTGATAACGCGCGGCCGATACTGCCACTCGCCGCGCGCGCACGCACTCGCGCTGTCTTGTTGTCGGCGAGCTTGTTTTTAGTCAGATGAGTTTCGATCTCACCAGGCGTTAAAGGCGAGAAGCGGATCATCTGGCAACGCGAAAGAATCGTCGGCAAGAGCATTGCCGGACGCGCTGTGATCAGAATGAGATGAGACGTCCTCGGTGGTTCTTCGAGAACTTTGAGCAGCGCGTTTGCTGACGCGTCGTTGAGTTTGTCAGCCTCGTCGACCAAAAACACGCGCGCCTTGCCTTCAAATGGACGAAAGTTCGCTTCCTTCTCGATCTGCCGCATCTGCTCGACGCGCAGCACGCGCTTCGGAGCGACAACCAGTCCAACGTCCGGATGGTCCGTCCAGATTATCTGGGCCCACTCGTCTGCGTCGTCACGTTGCGGGTAGTTGAGCTTGACGATGCGCGTGCACGACGAACAGACGCCGCACGCTTCATGATCCTTCGGCGTGCGACAGTTCAACGCTCGCGCCACTTCGAGGGCAAAACGTTTCTTGCCGATGCCTTCTTCGCCGACGAACAGCAGCGCGCCCGGCAGCCTGTCCGTCACCAGCATTCGTTTCAGTGACGCCTTGACGCGCTCGTTTCCCGTCAGTTCATCAAACATAATTCATTGCGAGGTGTCCGCGGCTTTGCAGAAATGGAATGACGATCTCTTTGACGCGTTCCTGTGTGTGGTCGACTGGTCCACTCGTGTCAATCAACTTCACGCGCTCCGGTTCGGCCAGCGCGATTTGCAGGTACGCATCACGCACGCGCGCGTGAAAGTCGGCTTTCTCGATGTCGAGTCGATCGCGCGAGATCTTGCCTGATGAACGTCCTGTCGTGCGTCTCGCGGTGCGGTTGGTTGATTCAGCGATCGAGAGATCGAAGAGCAACGTCAGGTCCGGCTTCAATCCTTCTGTTGCGAGTTGCACGATCTGCGAGATCAGCTCCGGTGGAAAACCGCGACCCGCACCCTGATACGCCACCGTCGCATCGGCGTAACGATCCGAGATGACGACCTTTCCCCCTTTCAACGCTGGACGCAACACGCGCCGCACGTGTTGTGCGCGGTCGGCTGCAAAGACCAGCAGCTCGGTCAGCGGATCAACTTCCTCCATCGCATCCAGCAACGCTGCTCTCAGTCGCACGCCGAGCGCCGTGCCGCCCGGCTCGCGAGTCAACAGGGCATCACAACCGTTCGCGCGCAGGAAATTCCCCAGTAAACGTAACTGGGTCGACTTCCCGCTGCCGTCAATGCCCTCGAAAGTAATGAAGGTTCCAGGCACAGTGCAGGAGTGTAAACGAATGTCACGCCTCAGGCGAGTTGACATCGGAGCCGCGAATATCGCGTGGGTTTGCTTCGGTGCTGGGTTGCGAATGCAGTTCGCCGGTTGCACGCCGCGATTGTGAGATGGTCGAGATGGCGTGTTTGAAAATCAGTTGTTCCTGAGAACCCGACTCGAGCAGGACCGAAAACTTGTCGAAACTACGTATGCGGCCCGTTAGCTTAGCGCCGTTCAGCAGGTAAACGACGACCGAAGTCTTTTCACGGCGCACCGTGTTGAGAAAGGCGTCCTGAATGTTTTGTGGTGCCTGTTTGCCGTCCGACATGCTTGAAACCCGGGGGTGGATTGGTAAATCGCGCGGTTACGGGGAGATTACAACACGGATCTTTGGCTGACAAGAGATCCGCTCAGATGTGAGAGAAAGATGATTATTTGGACCGCGGCCCAGCGTCTATCGATTCGAGAACCGATCGCAAAATGTCGTTTTGCTCGCCAAAACCGGCAAACCATTCGACGTCCGCTTCATGGCGAAACCATGTCAATTGGCGTTTAGCGTAGTGACGCACGTCGAGTTTGGTTTGTTCAACGGCGCTCTCAAGGGTGCGCAATCCCTGTAAATACTCGACCACACGCCGATAGCCGTGCGCGCCGAGCGCGTTCGACGACGGCGAAATCCCGCGCGCCAGCAGGTCGCGAACCTCGTCAACGAGGCCGGCGCGGAAATGGGCCTCGGTCCGTTCGTTGATGCGTTCGTAGAGATCCGCGCGCGGCGGGTTGAGGGCGAGAATTCGTAGCCGGCGCGAGCTTTCGTGAGGTTCAGGGCGTTTGGGCTGTTGGTCCACAATCGATTTCCCGGTTTGAAAGTAGACTTCGATGGCGCGCTGAACGCGTGGCCAGTCACGAGGAAAGAGCTGTCGAGCGGCGCTTGGATCGATGCGCTTCAAGACACGATGCAGATGTTCCGGACCGTAGCGTTCGCGGATTCGCGTCAGCCGTTGGCGCAGCGATTCGTCAGTCTGGGGGCTAGCAAAAAACGGGTGTCGCAGCGCGCGTAAATAGAAGCCGGTGCCGCCGACGAGTAGCGGAATGCGGCCGCGGCTCTCGATCTCTTCGATCTTGTTCGCAGCCTCGCGAGCCCATTGACCGGCGGTGTAGTTGATCTCAGGCGCGACGAAGTCGATCAGGTGATGTGGAATACCTCTGCGTTCGTCGACGGGAACTTTCGCGGTTGCAATGCGGATCTCTTTGTAGACCTGGACAGAGTCGCAGTTGATGATCTCCCCGTTGAGTTGGAGTGCGACTTCGATCCCGAGGGTGCTTTTGCCGGAGGCGGTTGGACCAACGATCGCGATGACGGGCGTTTCAGAGGACACGCAGCAATATTACGATCCATACGATGGCAAGTAATAGCAGGCCGC
>DATDFT010000017.1:0-14970 GCA_036522475.1 Pyrinomonadaceae bacterium
GTAATCAACACTTATGACGAAATAATGAATGCTGCTTTGGCCCTTCCGTCAAAAGAAAGAGAAAGGTTGGCCGAACATTTGATGGAGACCCTCGACACTGAAGATCAGGAGAGGATCGACGCGCTTTGGGCTGAAGAAGCAAAGCGACGATATAAAGAGATTGAGGACGGAGTTGTGAAGGCGATTCCGGGCGAGGAAGTAATGAACAGATTGCGATCGCGATACAAACGATGAACTATACCTTTCATCCTCACGCTGAAAGGGAACTCGAAGAAATTGAAAATCATTACGACAGCATACGAGAAGGATTGGGAGATCAATTTCGCGACGAGGTTCAAGTAACCATCTCGCGAATTCAACAGTTTCCAAACGGCTGCCAGGCGCTATCAGCAAACGTCCGTCGCTGTACGATGAAGCGGTTTCCTTACTGCATCGTTTATTACGTTACTCCAAACGTGGTTTTTGTAGTGGCAGTGACGCACGATCGTCGCGAACCTGATTACTGGACATACCGCATTTGAGTACAGAGAAAAAAGAAACTTTCTACCCGGGGCCGAGTCGCAGTCATCTCGCGGCGTTTCCGCCGAAGGAGAGGTGGGATGATTGGACCGAACTTGATTCAAGGGCGTGGCCGCGACGAAAAGAGCGACACTATTCGCTCGTTCCCACCACTTGTTTCAACTGCGAATCAGCTTGCGGATTACTCGCCTACATCGACAAGGTCACGGGCGAGGTTCAGAAGTTCGAAGGTAACCCGGAACACCCAGGTTCGCGTGGGCGAAACTGCGCCAAGGGACCAGCGACACTCAATCAAGTTACCGATCCGGATCGCATTCTTTTTCCACTGAAACGCGCCGGAAAACGCGGAGAAGGAAAGTGGGAACGCACGACGTGGGACGAAGCGCTCAACACCCTCGCGACGCGCATTCGCAACGCGATCCTCGAAAATCGCCGTCACGAAATCATGTATCACGTCGGCCGGCCAGGTGAAGACGGCTTCACCGAACGCATACTCGCGGCGTGGGGAATCGATGGACACAACTCACACACCAACATCTGCTCGTCCGGGAGTCGCGAAGGCTATCAACTCTGGATGGGACTCGATCGCCCGAGCCCGGATCACGCAAACGCAAAAGTCATCCTGCTGATCAGCGCCCATCTCGAGTCGGGTCATTACTTCAATCCACACGCGCAACGCGTGATCGACGGCAAAGCGAACGGCGCGAAGCTGATCGTCTTTGACACGCGCCTCTCAAATACTGCGACTCACGCGGACTACTGGGTGTCGCCATATCCCGGATCTGAAGCGGCGATCCTGCTCGCGATTGCGAATTATCTGATCCAGAACGGGCTCTACAATCGTGAGTTCGTAGAGCGCTGGTGGAACTGGAGGGAGTTTTTGGCAGCGGAAGGAAGCGGGGCCGCGGACTTTGCGGACTTTGAAGAACGATTGAGACAGATCTACGGGGATTACACGTTCGAGTTTGCGGCGAGTGAGGCAGGTGTTGAGGCGCGAGTAATTGAGGAGATTGCGAAGTTGGTGGCGAGTGCGGGGACGCGTTTCTCGACTCACAACTGGCGCAGCGTCGCTTCGGGCGTGAGTGGTGGTTGGGCAGTGGCGCGCTGTCTTTTCATGTTGAATGCGTTGCTGGGCGCGGTAGCGACTGAAGGTGGCGTTTTTCCGAACGCGTGGAACAAGTTTGTGCCGAGGCCGATTTACACGCCGCCGCATCCGAAGATGTGGAACGAAACGACGTGGCCGCGCGAGTATCCGCTGTCGATGAATGAGATGTCGTTTCTGCTGCCGCACTTGTTGAAAGACGGCCGCGCCAAGCTCGACGTCTACTTCACGCGCGTCTACAACCCCGTATGGACCAACCCCGACGGTTTCTCATGGATCGAGATGTTGACCGATCCCGATCTCGTCGGGTGTTACGTCGCACTCACGCCGACGTGGAACGAGACCGCATACTACGCCGACTACGTTTTGCCGATGGGCGTCGGCTCCGAGCGACACGATCTTGCCTCATATGAAACGCACGATTCGCAGTGGCTCGGTTTTCGTCAACCCGTGATGCGCGCAATGCGCCAGCGCAACGGCGAGGCGATTGCTGACACACGCGAGGTTAACCCGGGCGAGGTGTGGGAAGAGAACGAATTCTGGCTCGAACTGACGTGGCGTATCGATCCGGATGGCAGTCTCGGCATCAGGCAGTACGCGGAGTCGAAGAAGAATCCGGGAACACGCCTCAGCGTCGATGAGTATTACGAATGGATCTTCGACAACTCGGTTCCCGGACTGCCGGAGCGGGCCGATGCTGAAGGCTTGACGCCGCTCGAATTCATGCGACGGTATGGCGCGTTTGAGGTGAAGGAAAAGATCGGAAGAATTTACGAAGAAGTTGTTCCGCGTGAAGAGCTCGATGATCTGCGCGAAGATCAATTTGGCAGAGTTTTCACGCGCGCGGCGAAACCGGCTGGTCCAAACATCGTGCCGCTGCCGTCGCCTGACGGCGATGAAGAAGGTCGACGGCTCGTTGGGATCAATGTCGATGGAACGATCAAACGTGGCTTTCCCACACCGAGCGGTCGACTCGAATTCTTTTCATCGACGTTGAGCAACTGGGGCTGGCCGGAGTTGGCGATACCGACTTACTTCAAGAGTCATGTTGATAAAGACAATCTCGAAGAAGACCAGACGATTCTGATCTCGACCTTCCGGCTCGCCGTGCAGATCCACACGCGCAGCGCGAACGCGAAGTGGCTCGACGAGATTGCGCACACGAATCCGCTTTGGATTCACCCCAGCCATGCAGCCAAACTCGAAGTGCGCACCGGCGATCTCGTGCGAGTCGAAACAGAGATTGGTTACTACGTCGTGCCTGCGTGGGTGACGGAAGGAATTCGACCCGGCATCGTCGCGTGTAGCCATCACATGGGTCGTTGGAAACTGACTGACGAAGGCCAGCGACAGTTGATGGCGACTGTGAAGTTGGACCAGAACGGCACGAAATGGAGTTTGAGACGCGAGAAAGGCATCGAGCCGTACGAGTCGGACGACGCTGACACGTTGCGCATCTGGTGGAAAGATGCGGGCGTGCATCAGAACATGACTTTCCCGGTGCATCCGGATCCGATCTCGGGAATGCACTGCTGGCACCAGGCGGTTCGCGTGCGTGCGGCTGAGCCGAACGATCAGCCGGGCGATATTTTTGTCGACACGCAGAAGTCACGCGAGGTTTACAAGAAGTGGCTGGCTATGACGCGTCCCGCAGACCAGTATTCACCGGACGGCACGCGCCGGCCGTACTGGATGCTCCGGCCGTTGAAACCAGCGCGCGAGTTTTATAATCTCAGCACGAAATAGCTCCTATTCGACCTACTAGGACTCATTAAAAATGTTTTTCAAACAATTCTATCTTGGCTGTCTCGCGCACGCTTCATACCTGATCGGCTCGGATGGTGAAGCTGCCGTTGTCGATCCGCAGCGCGACGTTGACGAGTATCTCGCCGAAGCCTTCGCGCAGGGATTGCAGGTCAAATACGTTATCGAAACGCACCTGCACGCCGACTTCGTCAGCGGTCATCAGGAGATCGCCGCACGCACCGGCGCACAGATCGTCTTCGGTGCACAAGCAGGTGTCGAGTTCGATCATCGAGCGGTTCGAGATGGTGAAGAGATCCGGCTGGGCCATGTAGTTTTGCGCTTCATCGAAACGCCCGGCCACACTCCCGAGGGAATCTGCATCCTCGTCAGTGACACCGCAATTCCCGACAAACCAGCGAAACTTCTAACCGGCGACACGCTTTTTATCGGCGACGTCGGACGCCCCGATCTCGCGGGCGGCAAAGGCTACACGCCGCAGACGATGGCTGAAATGATGTACGACAGCCTGCACGGAAAATTGCTCAAACTTCCGGACGAAGTCGAAGTTTATCCGGCGCACGGCGCAGGTTCGATGTGCGGCCGCAACATGTCAAAGGAAACGTCGTCAACAATCGGCGAGCAACGCAAATTCAATTACGCGTTGAAGCCAATGACGAAAGGCGAGTTCGTCCACCTGATGACCGCGGACCTTCCCGAAGCGCCCAGCTATTTTCCGAAAGACGCCGAGATCAATCGTTCGGGGGCACGCGGACTTTCAGAGTTGCAACCACCGGCGGCGTTAACGCCACAACAGGTTCTCGAACTGCGTGATCACATCCTGCTCGACGTACGCTCCGCTGCCGACTTCGGTGCCGCGCATGTCCCCGGCTCGATGAACATCGGACTCGGCGGACAGTTTGCGATGTGGGCCGGCAGTCTTATTCCGTTGAATTCGGCGATCATCATCATCGCTGACACGAGTACCCAGGTTGATGAATCAGTCGTTCGACTCGCACGCGTCGGCATCGAAGGCGTCAAAGGTTATCTCGAAGGCGGCGTTGAAAATTGGCGAAATGCGGGATTCCCGCTCGACTCGATCGAGCAGGTCAGCGTCGCGCAGTTGAAAGAGCAGATGGCAAACAGCGATCTTCAGATCATCGATGTGCGTCGTTCCGGTGAATACGTCGGCGGTCACGTGCCAAGTGCATTGAACGCACCGCTCGCTAGTCTCGATAAGAGCATTGGTCCACTGCCGTTGAAGAAAGACAAACTCACTGCGGTGATTTGCGCTGGCGGGTATCGATCGAGTGCTGCGGCAAGCTTATTGCAAAAAGAGGGCTTCTCAAAACTCCTCAACGTATCCGGCGGCACCGGAGCCTGGGTCAAAGCCGGCTATCCAGTTGAATAAGGTATTTAGCCGCAGATTTTCGCGGATGAACGCGGAGATGATTTTGCGTTCGTCTGCGAAAATCTGCGGCTAATACAATTGTATGAAACTTCTGATCGCGATTGGCATCGTCATAGTTGCCGCCATTCATGGTTACGGCGCGGCGTGGCTGGCAATCTGGATGCTCTTCCATCCGTACAAGTCCGTAAAATTTCTTGGCATCACCGTCTGGCCGCAGGGGATGATTCCACGGCATCGCGAAAAGCTGGCCCAGTCGATCGGCAACGCTGTCGGCAATGAGCTCGTCTCGCAACAAACCGTGTTCGATGCGCTGTTCGAGACGAGTTTCTTCCAAAACAAAGTTCAAGACTTCGTTGGCGCGTACACAAACGACCTGCTCGCGCGCGTGTACCCGTCGTTCATCGATGCTTTGCCGTCGCAGGCGCGCGCACCGATTCTCGACACAATCTCCGCGCTTCAGTATCGCCTCGCCGAATACATCGCCGAGATGTTGAAGAGTGAAGAGACTGCCGGAGCAATCGAACACTTCGTTGACAAGCAAGTCGATGAATTACTCGAACGCCGCGTCGGCGACATGGTCAAAGAGGATTCAATCGATAAGGTGCTCAACTTCGTCGAGCACCGCGTGCAACGTCTGATCTCGACGGACGGTTTTGAAACCAGGGTACACGAATTTGTCGCAGGACGTTTGGATGATCTCGCGCGCAGCAGCGCAACCCTTGCCGAAACGTTCACGCCGGAAACAATCGCGTTCATCAAGGATCGTATCGATCAACAAGTACCGCCAATCGTTCACCATCTCGCCGATATTGCGACCAGCCAGTCAACTCGCAAACAGATCGGTAGTTTGATCAAACTCGAAGTTGACCAGTATTACGAACAACTCTCGCTCTTCAAGAAGATCTTCATCTCGCGCGAACGCATTCATCGCGAAGTTGATGAGCTCGTAAACAAGACGCTGCCGAAACGTGTCGAAGAGTATCTGCGCGGTGAGGCGTTCGAACAGGAAGCGCAGGCGTTTTTGAATGCAACGATCGACAACGTCATGGCGCGCCCGCTTGATGAGTTGATCGGACAGATCGATACGATCAGGTTCGACGATCTAAAGTCGCAGATAAGCAACCGCCTGATCGAGCTTCTTCGTAGTGAAGCACTTTCGACTTCCGTGTCGATGCAAGTGACTGACGCGTTCGATCGTCTGCGCCCGCAAAAACTGGGCGAAGTCATACAGCAGCTCGACTCAAACTCAGCTACTCACGCCAAGAGTTTTTTGACAAAGAGCTTATTGAGTCTGCTTTCGCGCGACGATACCGCGCGCACCATAAACGCGATACTCAGCTCGCAGATCGAGCGTTTGTTGATACAGCCGATCGGGCGGCTCGGCGATCACGTTTCGCGAAACGCGATGGAGCGCGCCAGTTCGGCACTCGTCGAGCGCATCACGCTCGCGGCTCGCGAACGCCTGCCGATCGCGATTGCGGAGTTCGACGTTGGTGGACTTGTGCGCAAAAAAGTTTCAGACTATCCACTCGAAAAACTCGAGGAGCTGGTGCTTTCGGTGGCCCAGCACCATCTCAAAACCATAGAGCTCTTTGGGGCAGTCATTGGGTTCTTTATCGGCGTGGCTCAGGCCATTTATTTCTGGTTCACTTACCACAAATGAACTCCGATGAAACGAATTCAGCCCAAAAGCCGTACTGGGCTTTATTCCGCGTGAAAATCCCGGGCAGGAGACACCAAAATGTATTGCGCACATTGCGGCACGCCGCTGACGCAAGGACTTAGCTACTGCAATCGTTGTGGAGCGAACTTAAAAGAGCAAACCGAGGTAAGTACCGGCGCGATCAGTGCTTTTCTCACTGCGATCACGCTCATCGGCATCACTGGGTTGGGTATCATGTTCGGCGGCGCGCTCGTGTTGCGCCGAGGCGCGAACCTGAGTCAGGAGCTGATCGGATTCTTCATGTTGTTCACGTTCATGATCGTCGGCATGACGGAGATCATGCTCGTCAGAAATCTTTCCAAACTCACGAGCGCGAAAGAGACAAAGAAGTACTTACCCGCGTCGCCTCCGGTACCGCACGATTTACGTCTCAATCAGGGAATGCCACTTGGTGAACCGGTTTCGAGCGTTACTGAAAACACGACTCGCACACTCGAATACATTCGACGCGAACAATAGCGTCAGGAGGAATGTCGATGAAAAAACTTGCGTTGCTGTTCTTGTTGCTGCCGGTTTTGGCTTTGGCCGCGGGTTGTCACCACGGGATGTTCCCGCAGCTTAAAGGCTCCGGCAAACGCGTCGTGGAGAAGCGAAATATCACGCCGTTCACGTCAATCTCGACTGAAGGTGCTTTCGATATCGAAGTCACTTGCCAGAAAGACCTGGGTTTGGAAGTTGAAGGCGACGACAACGTTCTCAGTGTTGTGACGGCGGAAGTCTCGAATAATGTGCTGCGCTTGCGAAACACGAAGAACTACTCGACGAGCGAGCCGGTGAAGTTCCGAATCTCCGTTCCGAAGCTCGAGGGACTTTCGGTCAAAGGCGCTGGTCACATCGATGTCAAAGGCTTGAGCAACGACAAGTTTGCGATCGATTCGGAAGGCGCGCCGACCATCAACGTTGCCGGTAACACGAAGGTCATCAATATCGATAGCAGCGGCGCCGGCAAGATCGATTCTCACAACCTGCACGCGTCGCGCGCCGTTGTCGACAGCAAAGGCGTTGCGCAGATCGAGCTCGATGTCGCCGATCAACTGGACGTCACCATCTCTGGTCCGTCGTCGGTCTACTACAAAGGCGACCCGGTGGTAAACAAAACCATCAACGGCCCAGGCAAAGTCGAACGCCGCGGCGGCGAAGGCGCGTAAGATATTTTTTAGCCGCAGATTTATGCGGATGAACACAGATCAGACCTGCGTTCATTTGCGTAAATCTGCGGCTGAATCTTTTTTCGGTTGACATTACACTCACGAGTGAATAACTATTTGCCATCATCGAAAGGAGCCTGGTTCCCCAATGACCTACGTCGTTGTTGAATTATGCGTCGATTGCAAGTACACCGACTGCGCAGCCGTTTGTCCTGTTGAAGCTTTTCATGAATTGCCCGATCGCCTTTACATAAATGCCGACACCTGCATCGATTGCGACGCATGTGTTCCCGAATGTCCCGTAGAAGCAATTTTCGCCGATAGCAACGTGCCTGAGAACTACGCTCACTGGACCCAAATCAATATTGACGAGGCTCCAAACTATCCCGTTATCAGTCAGAAGATTCCTGCCCTGCACGGACCAACTTGTACTGGCCCGGAAGAGTAAGGGCATAAACTGAAAACCCGGTAACTGATGAGAACTGCACTGATCCTCATTCTCATCTTCGGCACGTTTGCCTTCGCCCAATCAGGCAGACGTGCAAGACCTCCCGCGCCAACGCCGACTCCGACTCCGGAAGAGAAACCCTCTACGATTCTGTCGACGCCGCGGCGCGAACAGGTGACCGCGGAAAAAGATCAGGACTATAGCTGCACCAACGACGGCTCACTCGCGCATCTCCTCGATCCGCCCGCGGTCGCAGGGTTTAGTCCGAAGGAAGTTGACGTGAAAGCCGAAATCACGGAGCGGCCTGAGCCTGAATACACACGCGAAGCGCGAAGCGTCGGAATCCAGGGCAACGTTGTTCTCAAACTCCTGCTGCTCGGTAACGGAAAACTCGATCGGGTAAGAGTAGTGAGGCGAGTTCCGTACGGTCTCACTGAAAACGCGATTCGCGCGGCGTGCGAGATCAAATTCAAGCCGGCGCAAAAGGCTGGCAAAGAAGTTTCTCAATGGGTAACCGTTGAGTACCCTTTTCGGCTCGCACACTCCGGATTATCCCGAGGCGTCAATCAGCGGCTTATTTCTGCTGGGCTTCGGTGGTGACGTTCTTCTTCGATCCATTCAACTCTTTCATCAACTCTTCAACCGCAGCTTCGAGTTGACGATCGCGTCCCGCCAGCGTGTCCTCGGGTTTATTATCGACGAATATATCGGGCTGCACGCCGTAGTTTTCCATGTTCGTATGTTTCGCATCCGCGAGAAACACACCGACGCCCGGCGTACGCACCGTCGAGCCGTCGATCAAACTGTAACTGCCCGTGCCGATAACCGCACCCATCGTCGGCGTGCCGATCACTTTCCCCAGACCCAACGCACGGAAACCAGCCGGAAACATCTCGGCGTTTGAAGCCGAGCGCCAGTTTTGCAGCACGACCTTCGGTCCAAAGAAGCCTGCGAACGGACGACCCGTCGCTTCCGTTCCGCGCGGTTGCCAGATCTGATACTGGCGTTGGACCAGGATCGCGAGCAGTTCCTGTTCGATGTTGCCGCCGCCGTTCCAACGCTGATCGATGATCATCGCTTCTTTGTTGTGATACTCGCGCAACTCTTTCTCGAACCGGCGCAACGATGGCTGATTCATCGCCTGGATGTGCAGATAGCCGATGCGACCGCCCGAGAGTTCATCTACTCTCTTGCGCCGCTCCTTCACCCAACGCTCGTAACGCAACTGGCTGTAGGCGTTGGTCGAGATTGCCTCGATGCGCGTGTTCCAAGCGCCATCTTCCGACGGTTTCGAGTTGAAGGTCACCGTTACTTTGCGATTGAGACGTTCATTCAGCAGTTGCCAGTAGTTGTCACCCGCTTTGACCGGCTTGCCGTCGATCGCGAGCAGGTAATCACCGACTTTCACGTGCACCCAGTCTTTGTCGGCTGGGCCATCCTCGTAAACGTAAGCGACGCGATAACGGCCAGCCGCGGTGTCCGGCTCGAGTTCGATACCGAGGTGCGAAGTCGCAACACCGCCGGCATCTCGTCCGCGCGGTGGCGGCGCTGCGCCGGTGTGTGAAGCATTCAATTCACCAATCATTTCGTTGATGATGTTGAGCAGTTCCTGGCGATCCCCGACGAATTCAACGAGCGGCCGATATTTCGCGCGCGCAGCATCCCAGTTCATGCCGTGCATGTTTGGGTCGTAGAAGCGATATTTCATCGTGCGCCAGCCGTCGTCGAACATCTCGGCCCACTCCGCCGGTCGATCGATGCGAACGCGTACGTTGAAATTGATGCGCCTCCGTACCGGCGCTTCACGACCTGCGCTTGCTCCGGCTTCTGCTGCTGCCGCTGCGGCCCTTGTTCCTGCTGCTGCACCTGCTACGGTGATCGGCAGCGGCACTGTATAAACACCGTCGCGCTCGCTGAAGAACAGCGTGCGGCCGTCGCGCGAGACGTGCAGATCGGAAATGCCACCGCCAAATCCACCGAAACCGCCGGGACCACCTTCAGCACCTTCATTCGGCGGCATGCCGGCGGTGACCCTCGTCAGACGACGCCCGTCCTCTTGAATGGAATAGACCACCGGCACGTTTGCCGGGCCCGCCGGCTCGGTCGTGACGAAAACGATCGTGCGGCTGTCGGGAGTGAGCGTGTAGTTGAGAATCGCGAACGGCATGCGTGTGACCTGCCGCGTACGCCGTTTGAGACCATCCCAATCGATCTTGATCTCGCGTGGTGGACGATTAACGGCCGGCCCACGTCGCGGCGGCCCGGCTTCGCCGTCAGTCGCGGGTGCCTCCGCGTCGCGTTCTTCAGCGTCGTCAGGATCGCGGTCCTGGTGCTCCAGCCACACTGAATAGATCTGCGACGAGATCCGCTCGCCGCCATTCGTCTCGACGCGTTGGAAGAAAAGTTTGCGACCGTCGGGTCCAAAATGCGGGTTGCCGTCGTTTGACGACTCAAACGTGACCTTGTGCGGCTCTTTCTCCTGGCCTGACGATGCGATCAAATAGACGTCATTCGTGCGCGTCGCGTCCGGTTTCGAATATGCGATCCACTTTCCGTCGGGCGACCAGACCGGCGAGTTGATGTTGCCGTAGTGACAAGTATCGAGCACGACCACCTGCTTCGACGCGACGGTCAGCTTGCGCAAGTTGTTATCAGACGAAACGAAAGCGATCTCTTTGGAATCAGGAGACCAGTTGTAAGCGAATTTCAACGCGTCGATGTCTGTGACTTGCTGCGCGGGTGCTGAACCGTCAACGGGAACGACGTAAAGCTCTTCGCGTCCGCTTTGATCGGAAATGTACGACACCCATTTGCCGTCAGGAGAATAAGCGACTGCGCGATCGCGTGCCGGCCCATCGGTGAGTTGCTTCAGATCCCCTTCCTCAACCGGCGCGGTGAAGATTTCACCGTGAATCGAGAATGCGATGCGTCGTGACGAGGGTGCCAGATCGTAATCGTCGGCTTCGGAGTTGAACGAGCGCACCTCCGCGAGGTTGTCTTCTGTTTCAGCGTCGATGTTCAAAGTGATCGGCGTGGCGCGTTTGGAGTTGACGTCGAGTTTCCAGATTCCGAAGTCGTGCTCAAAAACGATCACGCGACCATCCGAGCTGATCGAAGGCCAGCGAACGTCACCGGTCTTGAAGCTTGTGACTTTGTCGGCCTTGCCGCCGTTTTCGGAGACGCGCCAGATGTTGGTCAGGCCGTTGCCGTCGCGATCGCTGACGAAGTAGATGAAGCCGTCATGTCCCCACATCGGCCATGAATCGATGCCGTCGAAGTCAGTGACCTGCGTGAACTTCTTCGCTGCGACGTCCATGATCATGATGTCGCTCTGGTTCGCGCCGCGATAATACTTGCGCCAGTAAACCTGCGCCTTCTGGTTGTAAGCGAGTCGCGTCCCATCGGGCGAATACGACGCTTGCACGCCCATGTCAGTGCCGGCTTTCCAGGGGATGCCGCCGTCGATGCTGACGAGATAAAGCTGCGGCGTGAAGTCTTCGCCACGATTGCTGCTGAACAGGACGGAGCGCGAATCGTTGGACCATCCGAGCACGATGTCGTCAGCGGAGTGTGTGGTCAACTGTTTCGCGTTGCCGCCGGTCGAGGGAATCAGAAAGACGTCGAGGTTGCCGTTACGCTCACTCGAGAAGGCGATCCACTTCCCGTCCGGCGAGAAGCGCCCGTAGACGTCTCGCGCGCGGTTGACAGTGAGACGTTGCACGTTCTGGCCATTCTCATCAGCGGTCCAGATGTCTCCAAGGTAAGTGAAGACGATGCGGCCGTTATGATAATTCGGATAGCGCACGAGGCGCGCTTCGCGTCCAAACGTCGAGATGGCGGTGAAAAGAAACAAGGCGGTGGCGAAGAGAGTGGCAGTCTTTTTCATAGCTCCTGACCTATCAAACTGGTATGGAATTACGTGAAATGCGGAGGCTGGATTATAGCATCTGTAAGAGATATGGCATCATTGCGGGCGTGATTACTTGCCGAAAAATGAACGCGGCGGATGTGCCGGACGCGTTTCATATGCTCAGTGACTTTCTCACTGCGGACGAACACTATCTCGCGAGCAGCCAGGCGTACGGCGATCTCGGTGTGAAGGGTTTGAATAACGCGCTCGACTTGTTTCTGGAGCACTCGGAGCTTGGGTTTGTGTGGATGGCTTACGATGAGAATGGTGTCGCGGGAATTTGCGTGGTCTGTTATGCGATCTCGACGTCGATGGGTTCGGTGGTCGCGAAGCTCGATGATGTTTCGGTGAAGCCGGATCGACGCGGCAAAGGCATCGGTTCCGAAATGCTGAACCAGCTCAAGGACCAGTTACGAAAAGAAGCCGTCACGCGCATCGACGTCGCGGTCCACCTGGAAAATCCCGAGGCGCGCAGCTTCTACGAGAAAGCGGACTTCGTCGCACTGAACGAAGAGCGCCTCTCCTGCATTATTTAGCCGCGGCTAGATTATTTTCCTAAATTAGCTATCTCCTCAAAGTACTTCGCGAAGGCTACCATCCCACCTGAAGCCTGCTGCCAATCGAAATTCTCATTCGGCGCATGATAACCGTGCTCCGGCAACGATAGACCAAGAAACAGCACCGGACAGCGTAACACCTTCTCGATACTCGTCATCGCCCCAATCGTGCCGCCGTCGCGAACGAAAACCGCATCGCGTCCAAACGCAAACTTGATCGCACGCTTCAAAGCCTGCGGCAATTCACCCTCGAGCACGGTCCGAAACGCCGGCGCCGCAGATTCAAACTGAACCTTCACGTCCGGATTTCTTTCCTTCACTGCCGCTGTAATCAGTTTCTTGATCTTCACCGGATCCTGCACGGGCACTAACCGGCACGACGCCTTCAACTCCGCTCGCGGCGGCACGATCGACTTCAATCCCGGTCCCTGGTATCCACCGACGACACCATGAACTTCCAACGTCGGCATCCCCCAGATGCGCTTCATCACTTCAAGCGAATCTTCCGAACGCATTTTCTTCAGATGATGCGCTTTCTTGAATGCCTTGGTCGTGAAGCCGCTGTTTGCCCAGTCCTGCAATTCTTTTTTGGACGGCGGAATCACATCGTCGTAAAAACCTTTGATTTTGACTTTGCCGGTGCGGACGTCGTAGATGTCGCAAAGGAGTTGCATCAACTCCGCGATCGGGTTGCGCGAGGCGCCACCTGTTTCGCCCGAGTGCGTATCTGTCGTTCCGGTTTCGAGGGTGAGGATGAAACCGAGCAGGCCGCGCAGACCGGCGGAACTCGCGGGCCGGTTGCGCGACACCCAAACGGTATCGGAAACGACCACTGAATCTGTCCGCAGGTTCGGAGCGGCCTTGGTGATTATTTTTTCAAAGTTCGGCGATCCGATCTCTTCTTCAAACTCCCAAAGAAAACGAATGTTGACCGGAACGTCAGCCTCGATCGCGGCGCGGGCGCCAAACAGTGCGCTAAGCGCTGGTCCCTTGTCGTCGGTCGTGCCGCGGCCGTAGTAAGTGTCGCCTTTCTTCGTGAAAACGAACGGCTCGGTGTCCCAGGGTTCTGTCTCTTTTGAAGCGGGCTGGACGTCGATGTGGTTGTAGACGGTCACGGTCGGCCGCTTATTGTCGTTGCCGAAGACGGCGTGAATGACGGGATTTCCTTTTTCAGCCTTGTAAACCTCGACCTTGCCGCCGTAGCGCTGGATGGTGGCTACCGTAAGATCGACGCCTTTTCTGATGTCTTCAGCATGGCCCGGATCGACCGAAACCGTGGGAGTTTCAACGAAACTCTGGAGGAGTGTTTCAAACTCCTCTCGATGCGAATTGGCAAAAGACAACAGACTGTCCCGTTTCAATGTCGTGGGCATTCAGAATCCTCCGTCGAACTGTCTTGTGAGAGCTTGGAAATAATAAAGCATAGGACCTGTATGTCCTAAGGCCCTATTTTGTAGGCGACCAAATGCTCCGTTGCGGCATCAGAAAACTTCGTCAGACGCCCCTGCGTACATTCAAAAGGTTCGGTGCTTCGTGTTATTCTGGCGTCCCGTGTTTCCTACCCGGAACCGGCCCGACGGTTAGAACCAAGCGATATAAAGGTTTTTAGGAGGGTTGCGTGAGAAAAAGGTCTTTTGCCCCGGGAATTCTATTCCTCGTCCTGGCCCTGGCAGTTCCCGCTTTGATTATTGCCCAGCAAAATAGATCAGCCCGGCGAATAACGACTCCCGATCGAATAGCATCCGGCGTCACTCCCAGCGGAAAGACAGCGCCTTCAGGTTCGATGATCAAGAGCGATCTCTCCGAAGCGTTGTCGGTTATCCAGTCAAACTACATCGACGGCCGGAAGCTGGACTACAACGCAGTCTTCAAATCGTCGATTAGCGGCATGCTCAGCGTGCTGGACCCGCACTCGACTTATTTCGACCCGATCGAGTACGCATCTTTCCGCACCGAGCAGCGCTCTGAATACTTCGGTATCGGCGCCACGATCGAAGATCTTCGCGAGGGTTCTGACGTCAACACATACATTCGCGCCACCTTCCCTGAGTCGCCCGCAGCGCGTGCCGGTTTGCGATTTGGCGACCGCATCACTGCCGTTGACGGAAATTCGATGAAGGGCAAGACCTATCCGGAAGTCCGAAAGTTTTTACTCGGGCCGCGCGGCACAACCGTCAAAGTCACTGTCGAGCATCCGGCGACGAAGGAATCGGAAACCGTGAGCATCGTTCGCGACGCGGTTTCGCTGCCGTCAATCGCACAGGCGTACATGCTGCGACCGGGCGTCGGCTACGTAGGAATGACCGGCGGTTTTAACCTGACGACGGCCGATGAATTCGATCAGGCGCTCAAGTTCCTGCACGGCAAAGGCATGAACATGCTCGTGCTCGATCTCCGTGGCAATCGCGG
>DATDFT010000018.1:0-36667 GCA_036522475.1 Pyrinomonadaceae bacterium
GTCATCGAGCGCGTGCCCTCGGGGAAGATGAGCGCGTTGTAACCACGATCGAGAAACGACTTCGCGTGACGCAGCGACTGCCGCAGCGATCCGGTACGTTCCATCGGCACGAGATTCGTGAAGTTCTCCATCACCGCGCGCTTGTATTTCGTATCGAAGAAGTAGTCCGCGGCAGCGAGCGCGACGAGATCTTTGCCGTACTCACCGAGCGCCATCTTCGTCAGTCCCATGTCCAGGTGCGACGCGTGATTCGCTGCGACGAGGAAGTTCGTGTGCGGCGGGATATTCGAACGCCCTTCGTAGTGTGCGCGCAGAAACTGTTCGTAGAGGAAACGCTGTAGAAAGTCGCCCGCCTTGTTGCCTGCCGTGCGCACGAACGCCGGTATGTGAATCTCATCGTCACTCTTACGGCGATCGTCGTCGATTCGCGTGGCTTCCTTCGTTGAAGCTGTCGGCTGACGGCTCACGACTGTCAGAAGTTCTTTGACATCCTGAATCTCATTGAACCGCTCGGGCGCGGAAATCGATCCGCCGGCGCTTTCAACCGCGGTAGCCAACTCCACAAACATCAGACTGTCAAACCCGAGATCGCTCAGACGCGAATCGATCGAGACTTCGGATCGCGGACGGTTCGCAACTGTAGCCACAACCCCCAGCAACCAATTCGAATCCGCATTCGCATTCTCCTGCACACCGCCGCGGCGCCCGGACTTCTGCGTCGCTTCGAGCGACTCCATGATCTCGACCACCTCGCGTCGCTTGACCTTGCGGGTGGCGGTACGCGGCAGCTCGATATCGGTGAAGTGCAAAACTTTGACGCGTTTGTAGTAAGGCAGCGAAGCCGAGACTTCGCGGAAGTGCTCTTCAACCAGGCGATGCAGGGCGGCGCGTGACAAGGAAATGTCGAATTCATCGTCGGCTACGACGAGACAAGCGACCTTCTCGCCGATGCCGTCAGGCAAGCCGACGATGCTCAGTTCCTTCACGTAAGGCGAGTTTGCATAGATCTCTTCGAGCTCGTCCGGGTATACGTTCTTGCCGTTGGTATCGACGATAATCTCTTTCGAGCGACCTACCAGATACAAGTTGCCGTCGTCATCAACGCGACCGAGATCGCCCGTGTAAAGCCAGCGCTCGACGAGTGTCTTGCGCGTTGCGGCTTCATCTTCATAGTAGCCAAGCATGACGTTTGGACCACGCGCGATCACTTCACCGACACCGCTCGCATCAGGATCCGAAATGCGCACTTCGACGCCCGGCAATGCTTTGCCCACAGTGCCGGTGAGCATTCGATCTTCCGGGCGCGTGACGGTGAGAACGGGCGAAGCCTCAGTCAGACCGTAGCCTTCGAGAATCGTGAATCCGAGACCGTGAAAGTCGCGTTGAATCTTCTCACTCAACGCGGAGCCCCCGCTGATGAAATAACGAATGCGCCCGCCCAGACCCTCGTGAATCGGATAGAACAACACTTGTCCGAAGTTCAGCGGTGTCTTGTCGCGCAGCCATGCGTTTGCCCAAATCAGATTCTCGGCAGTTTTACCGATCAAGTCACTGCGTTCGTAGAGACGGTTCTTGATGCGGCGGTGCAGTAGTTCCCAGAGTGCGGGGACGCCGACCATGCCCGTCACGTGACCGTTCTTGATCGCGCGCGCGAGCGCATCGCTGGTCAGTTCCGGCAGGTAAGTGATCTGAGCACCGCGACTCAGCGGTGTGAGGAAACCGGTTGAGAACTCAAACGTGTGGTGGAGCGGCAACACCGACAAAACACCGTCGTGAGTGGTCATGTCGAACACTGACGACAACATCGAGACCATGCTGGTCAGGTTTCGGTGTGACAGCATCACGCCTTTGGGTTGACCCGTCGTGCCGGAAGTAAAAATGAGCGACGCGACGCTTTGCGCATGTGCCTTTTGTGGCAACAGCGCGATGTGTCGATCTTCAGTCTCCTCGTCGGGTAACGCGAAGACTTCCTGATACGTCCAGAGGCGAGTCAGTCCCTGCTGTTGCAGCCGTTCCCGCAACTCGGGATGTTCGTCGAGCAGCTTGTCGCTACAGATCATGCCTGCCGCATTTCCGGCGCGCGCAAAGTTGAGAATCTCGTTGGTCGAGCTTTCCGGATCGCAGGGTATGCAAGTAGCGCCGGCCTTCAGCACGCCGAAATAACTCATGCCCCACTCAGGCGCATTCGCGCTAACTAGCATCACGCGATCGCCGGGCTTGATGCCCTGGCTCGCGAGAAATCCGGCCGCGCGCGTGGCGAGCTCGCGCAAGTCGGCGTACGTGTACTGCTCCTTGCGCCCATCGCGTTCGATACGCATCGCCACCCTGGTTTCGTGACGCTTCGTCGCAGTTTCGAATAACTCGAGCAGATCGCGATAGGTGTAGACGCGCTTCGGCTGCGCGCGCATCTCGTCTTCGAGCGTTGGGAACACCCACTTCGTGAGTCCCGGCAGGTGAATGTTGAGCCAGTAGTCGTACCAGTCAAACTTTTCCGGATGCCACGTCAACAACGATCGTTCGTCCTCGCTGATGCGATCGAAGAGCGCGCGCACGTTGTCGGAGCGAAAGACATAAGCGTTTTCGACTGTGAAGGGTCGAAACATGTCGAACGCATCGCTGGTTTCGCGCGTGAATTCTTCAACCCGTTCAACCTTGTCCTTCAGCACATCGATGACTTCGCCGACACGCCCGCCACCCCAACGCGGCCGCACACGCTCCAGCAGCGACGACGCTTTCTTGGCGGTCGCGTTGAACATCGGCACCGACGTGTTCTCGAATTTCGATACTGTGACCGGCCGCGGCTCCATGTGCGCCGCGATACGATTCAGGATCTTTGGACCGGTTTCTTTCTCTTCGAAATACTTTCGTTTGTCGAGCCCGCACAGACCGATGATCCGTTCCATGTTGTTGGCGTTGGCATCGCCTGTCGCTGCCTGGTAAACGAGTCGCGGCTCTTCGACACAAGCCTGCGCCGACACGGCCAGCATCACTGACGCGACCTGGTCCACCGGGGTGATGTCGAGAATCAGTTTCGGATCTGCCGGAATCTGCGTCTGGCCTTTGCGGATCAGAAAGATGATGGGCGCCGTCGTCGTAAAGCCTTCGTTCCATCCTGGAAACGGATACGACATCGCAGACTCGACGATGCTCGGACGCACGATCGCTTTCACCATGTCCTTTTCAGCCGCGACGAGTTGTTCGCCGAGCGACTTCGTGTAGGTGTAGATATTGGGCCAACCCCAGTAAGCGGCGCGTTCGACACCGAGATCGGTGAGACGTGTGCGCGTCCAGACCTTTCGTTCGCGAGCGACCGCGAGCCCGAGCGCGTCGGGATCGTCAACGTCACGCCCTTCTTCCATCAGGCGTTTGCGGGCGAGTTCACGGAAACGCGCGGCCATCATCGAATCGCGCGCTTCGTCGCGAACGCGATCGGCGAGTTTCGCGCAGTCGGCAATCTCCTGGTCGACTGAAAACTGCACGCCCTTCATCTCAGGTTCGTGGCGGCGAGGGAAGTAGCCGATAACATCGTCACTCTCCCAGACCGCGCCCGAGCGATTGCCGGCTACAAAACAAGTCGATACATGGACCAGCGCGGGTCGCTTCATGCGACGCGCGAAAGCGATCACGTTCTGGGTGCCGACGACGTTCGTGCGCAGGCCGCTCTCGAGTGTTGGATTGAAAGTTACGTTACCTGCGGAGTTGATGATGACGTCGATATCATCGGCGACTGCTTGGGCTTCTTCCTCGGTGTAGCCGAAGTTTGTCTCGGCGATGTCGCCGCCGCGAACGACCACTTTGTCGCGGATGAAACCCTCGAGGGCGCTGCCGTAGCGTTCACGCAACGGATCGAATGGCGGGGCAGTGACGATGTTGTTCCAGAAACGATTCTCCGACTCCTCCCGCGAACGCGCGCGCACCGTGAGATAAACCTTCCCGACATTCGGAAAACGATGAAGCAACATGCTCAGCGTCACCTTGCCGAGAAAACCCGTGCTTCCGATCAGGGAGATTCGGCGATCGTTGTAAATTTCAGTCGGTGATAAGTTCATATAGCTCAAATAGGTCCTATAGGCCTATTCCATGTCCGCGATGCCGATCATCGGCTGATGCAGCATCGTGATCTCGGCAGAGTTGCCCATGTAGCTGCGAGCCATCGCGATGGCCTCGGTCAAATTGTCCGCACGTTCCCAACCGAGAATCCCCGGCACATGCGCGTTCTCGGCGCCTGCAGCGATCACGTGCCCGACGTGTTGCCGGCCGTTCTCGCCCCAGTACCACATGAAAAACGGATGCGCTCCGTGATAGGCGTTGCCACGACGGTACATTTCGACGTAGCTCGGGTTGTTCGCAAACTCGCGCTCGTACTTCTCACGCAACGTGAACGCGTCACGCGTCTCCGGCAGCAGCCGGTGGAAAAACTCGATATAGCTCGGATGAAATTGGTGATCGAACTCGTCGTAGCACGGGTGGTGCAGGATCAGCACGCCGCCTTTCTTTAACAGCGGCTTGTTGCGATAGAAATTAAAGTGATAACCGAGTGCCATCACCTGGACCAGCAGCGGATTCAGGATCGAGTAAACGTTGTACGGCGAGATGTCGGGAATGCCGGTGATGAGAATGTCGCACTGGCCGCGAATCGGGATCGCGTACTGCTCAAAACCTTTGGCAACGATCTTCTGATGGACCAGCTCCGTCTTACCTGCGTAACACGCGGTCATCTCGTACTGCGAGGGGCGCGAGTGCAGGAGCTTTCGACGCGCGGATCGCGGCAGCTTGCTCATGGTGTAGCGCATGGCTTCAAACTTCATGCGATCGAAGGCGCTGAAGTCGTCTTCGTTGCGCAGCAGGAAGTCCATGTCCGCGCCGTACATCCGATTGTTGATGGCAGTTTCGATGTGAAAGACGTTGAGTTGTTCGTCGACGATCTGACCGAGCGGAATGATTTTGTGGTTCAGCTCCGAGCGCGCTGGATCCATGTAACTGTCCGAGTCGCGAATCGTCTGCGGCTCGTGATGCGTGCGGAGCGACTCGTAATCGCAGAGTCCGACAGCCACAGACTTGTGACCACCATCCATCGGCACGAAGTTGATGTTGACATAGATCAGCAGATCGCTTTCCGCACAGCGACGATTCAGTACGAGTGGTTCCTTGTGACGCGTCTCGCCGATTTTGATGAGGCCATCGGCCCATTCAGCGTCGTGGTTGTAATAACGGTCCGGGTAGTACTCGTCAAAAATTTTCGGGCCGACCATGCGTTTCATTTCCCACTCGGTCATCTTCCGGTGCAGGGAATTGGCGATGATGATGTGAACGTCATCGACGCCATGACCGGCGAGCATGTCGAGCACGATCTCGAGAATCGTTTGCCTGATGTCCGGCGTTGCCATCGGCGGCAGCGGCAAGCTGATGTCGTCGACGGCGACTGTGACACGCATTCCGGGCTCAAGCTGCGCGAACAGTGGGTCGCAGCCGAGCGGATGATTCAACGCGTAGCGGACCGCAGCCTCCCGATTCGGCAGACCCTTGATCGATGGATTCGGATAAAGAACGCGCGTTCCGATCGGCAAGTCTTCGAGAATGAAGTCTTCGCCCGAAGGCATCATGCGCGGCGCGCTATCGCGGTCGATGTAGATTACGGATTCGTGCGTCTTTCTTCGGAGTTGCAGTGCCATCGTTTTTAGCCGCGGATTACACGGATTATTTCAAATTTAATATCGGCCAATCGTGATGCATCGCTGTTTGTCTCAAGCGCATGTCGGGATTGACCACTGCCGGATGACCCACGATCGAGAGCATCGGCAGGTCGCTCATGCTGTCGGTATAAGCGTAAGAGTCGCTCAGGCTGATGCCTTCGCGCTCGGTATAAGTTCGAATCCACGAGGCCTTGGTTGCGGCGGCCATGATCGGCGGCAACAGGCGTCCCGTCGCGATTCCATTTACAAACTCGAGACGGTTGGTGACGTACTCCGTGATTCCCAGGTGTTCCATCAACGGCTTGACCGAGAGATCCAGCGCGCCCGTTATCACCACCTGCTGTAGCCCTAACTTGCGTGATTGCTCGATCAGCTCGTAAGTTCCCGGAAAGACGGCCGGCTTGATAACATCTTCAAACAGGTCGTTTGCAAAATACCGGAGCCGGTCCTCCGATTGACCCTTGTAACGCTTGAAGTAAAGGTCATTGAAGACCTTTCGACTGTACTGATCCGTCACGGCAAACAGCGGCAGGCTGAGAAACGTCGTCGCACTCTTCTTAAAGCTGTCAATCAGTCCCTGCTGGCGTCGCGCGTAGAACGAGAGGGTATGCACCAGATTTGTGCTTACTAAAGTGCCCTCAAGATCGTAGAATGCTGCCCCCGCCACGCGAGCCACTATACCGCATGGAAGCGGTTTTGAATAACGGTGAAGCAAAAGTATTACAAACTGTATAGTGTCACTAGACAATCAGAGGACGTTTGATGATAAATCTGAGAAAAACCCGCGAAATTCTGCGATTGGCAATGGTCGTTTCCGCACTGGTTGGGATGGTTTTCGGTGGCTTGGCTTGCAATCGACGCGGTTCAGAATCGCCCTCGAGCACAGGCGGTTCGGACGCGAAGATGGCGCGCGAGAAAACATCGGAAGCGGAGCCGCTCTACGAAGGGCGTGAGGACATGAACAAGGCCCGTTTAGCCGTCAGCACCCTCCGGCAAGCTCACGCGGCCGATTACAGCAACTATGAGGCGGCCTGGAAACTGTCCCGGGCGGCGTTTTACGTTGGCGACCGCACTGACAACGACACCGAACGCGACAACATGTTTCGCGAAGGTACTGACGCCGGGAAAGCCGCCGCAGCTCTGCAACCAAACAAACCCGACGGCCATTTCTGGTTGGGGGCCAACTACGGCGGCACCGCCTCGCACAGCACGCTTTCGAATCTTTCCACTTTTCAGGACATCAAGAACGAGATGGAAACGGTCTTGAAGCTGGATGAGAGTTACCAGGGCTACAGCGCGTATGTCGGTTTGGGGCGGCTCTACCTCAGCGCTCCGAGAGTCCTCGGCGGTGACGTTTCGAAAGCTATCAACTACCTCGAGAAGGGCGTGAAGCTGAATCCGAACAACAGCGTGATGCGCTACTACCTAGCCGAAGCTTACGAAACAGATAAACGCAATGCAGATGCGAAGAAGCAGCTCGAAACAATACTCACGATGACGCCCGATCCGAAGTACCTCGCCGAGCACAAGGACACGATCGAGAAAGCCAAGAAGCTACAGGAAAAAATCCGTTCTTCATCAGCATAATCTGTGTTCACGGTTTGCTGAGGCGCTTGATCTCTTCGAGAGTGTGTTTGTGCTGCTCGAGCTTCTGGCCGGCCTCGCCGAGCTTTCCTTGCGAGGTCAGGCGCTGGTAGTCGTCAAACTCCTGAATAGCCTGATTTACAAGCTGCTGCAGGTTCTGAGCGGGAGTGGCGGATGGCGTTGGCTGCGATGGTCCACTGCTCCCTTGCTGAGCCGGAGGAGCCGCCGCTTTCGCCGCTTCACCAAACAGACTATTCATCGCTTCAGTAAACGATTGCCCATAACCCAGTTTTTCCTGCGTAGCCAGCACGACCAGGCGCAGCTCCGGCATCGGACTCCGTTGAGCCTGCAAATATACGGGCTCAACAAACATCAGCGAACGCCCCATCGGAATCACGAGCAAATGCCCGCGTATCACACGCGAACCCTGCTGATTCCAGAGTGTGAACTGGCCGGAAAGCTGTGCGTTCTGATCGATACGAGCTTCGATTTGAACTGGACCATCGATCAGTCGGGATTTCGGGAAGTTGTAAACGAGCAACTTGCCGTAGTGCTCGCCATCGCTGCGGCCCGCCATCCACCCAATCATGTTGTTTCGACTGGCGGGCGTGAACGGCAGTATGAATACAAACTCGTTTTTCTGTTGCTCACCGGGCAACTGCATCATGACGTAATAAGGCTCGATCGGCTCACTCTGTTTCTTGTCCTGATCGTCAACGGTGATCTGTTGCGCCACACTCCAAACGTCCTCACGCTGGAAAAAGACCTTCGGGTTCTGCGTGTGATAAAGACCATAAACTTCGCCTTGCGCACGCACCAGTGTCTCCGGATAACGTACATGCGCGCGCAGATCCGCCGGCATCTGACTCGCATCCTGAAACAGGTTCGGAAAGACGCGCCGGTAAGCCGCGATAATCGGGTCGTTCTTGTCGAACACGTAAAAGTTTGCGCTACCGTTGTACGCATCGATGACGACTTTGACGCTGTTACGAATGTAGTTGATCGAATTGCCGGCGATGTCGTGATGTCTCGAGTAAGGGTAGTAATCCGACTCGGTAAACCCATCGATAATCCAGAAGAGTCGTCCCTCACTGGAAACGACGATGTAAGCGTCTTTGTCGTACGTCAGAAACGGCGCCACTCCATTCACAATGTCGCGAATGTTCCGATTGATCAAAACGTGACTCTCGCTCGTCACCGCATTTGAAAACGGCAGTTTCGAAAGATCGCCAATGGCCCAGGCCAGCAGCATGCGACGCAGTCGACTGCCGATGCGGATGCCGCCCGTTCCCTGGTAAGTGGTGGTCGCGTTTGTGTCGCCCTGCGGATAGTCAAACTCGTTCTGTTGCGTTTTCACATAAACGTAGCGGTCTGTCTTCTCGCCGTAATAGATCTCAGGGCGCGTTACCTTAATGTCAGGGGCGCTCGATTGAACGGGCATGTCTGACAACACAAATTGCGGCAGACCTTCCGGTGTAAAACCGTTGGCACTGTTCATCGTCACGCCATAACCGTGCGTGTAGATCAGTCGCTCGTTAACCCAGTTGGACAAAGACGGAAGCTTCGCGTCGTTGATCTCGCGCGGCGCGATCATCATCTGGCGTGTTTGACCCCCGACGACGTAACGATCGACGTCCACATCAGGAAAGTCGTAGTAAGTGCGAATCGCTTGTACCTGGCGCAGCGTGTCCTGCAACGCACGCCAGTCCCAGAGGCGAATGTTGTCGAGGCTCTCGCGGTTGTTCGGCAAGTCGAGTGCTTCGATAGAGTTTTCCGCTTCGAAGTCGCGCAGCTCAATCTGGTCCAAACCGAAACCCTTGCGCGTCCACTCGAGGTTGTAGGTGATGTAAGGCGTCTCGCGGTCGAGCTCGTTCGGCTTGACGATGAAACTCTGGATGTAAGAAGGAATCAGTACAACGGCAATCACGTACGTCGCGAGCGGAAACGCGACAGCAACGAGCAGAACGCTGAAACGGCGTACCGCGAACGCGTTAACCAGGAGCATGATCGCTGCGACAATCAACACGATGGAGAGGATCAGCAGCGCGGGCAGCGTGTAGTGAGCCTCAGTGTACGTGACTCCGGAAAAGGTGGCGTGATCGTCCCAGAGAAAAGGGAAGCGCGAGAGATATGTGCGCCAGCTCAGCACCAGCAAGAACAGAGCGAGCGCGCAACAAACACCTCTGAATGCAGCGCCCGACGACCAGCGCACGGTTGGTTTGAGCACCGTTTGCGGCAGGCCCAGCAACGAGTAAGCAAGCGCGGCGCAGAGGATGATGAACGTTACGCCAAGCAGCCAGGAGTTGAGTAGATCGTAGAAGGGCAGCGAGAACAGATAGAAACTGAGCGATTTCCCGAATACCGGATCGAAAGTGTTTGACGGCGGCTGGTTCCAGAAGAGCGCAAACTGCCGCCAGTGTTCTTTGAGGTTGAAACCGAAGATCAGTCCAAAGAACACGGAAACGATCCAACCGAGCGGGCGAATAAACTTCGCCGGAGAAAACTGAAACGGTTGGTTGTTAAGAATTATGGTGCGACTCTCGAACGCGGAAGCACCGAAAAGTCGTTGAAACAGCAGGAATGTAGCGCCGAGCAAAAGTGCCGTCAGTACCGCGGAGCCCAGGAACAACGCGAGCTTGAGTTTGAAGATGTACCAGTAAACCGAAGAGTACCCAAGCGATTCGAACCAGAGCGCGGAAAGATAAATCGAGAGGATTCGTGAAAACGAAAACAGCAACAGGATCGCGGCGACCGCAATCGCGATCTTCCAGCGCCGCCGGCTCGGTGGTCCAACGTCGATGACCTTCGCGTCTCGGGGTATTTTGCTCACGCGTGTATCTTGCCACAGATAAACACGGATTACACGGCTCGTGTATAATCCCGGCGGATGCTCACGCCAGACACAATCCTACAAGGCCGGTATCGAATCGTGCGCCAGCTCGGCCAGGGCGGCATGGGCGCTGTATATGAGGCAATCGATCAGCGCCTTGACACGACCGTTGCGCTGAAAGAGACGCTTTTTGCGGACGAACGCCTGCGCAAACAATTCGAACGCGAAGCGCGGCTGCTTGCTCGTTTGCATCATCCCGCGCTGCCGCGCGTCAGTGACCATTTTTCTGAAGCTGACGGGCAGTTTCTCGTAATGCAGTACATCCCCGGCGATGACTTGTCGGAGATGATGGCTCGCAAACGAAGTCCGTTTCCCGCGAACCAGGTTTTGACGTGGGCGGATCAATTGCTCGACGCGCTCGATTATCTCCACACGCAGGATCCGCAGATCGTCCATCGCGACATTAAGCCGCAAAATCTGAAACTGACGTCGCGCGGGCAAATCATCCTGCTCGACTTCGGACTCGCGAAGGGCCAGGCCGGAGAGATCTCGCGCGTCACGACCGCGGCGAGTATCTTTGGCTACACGCCGAACTACGCGCCCCTCGAACAAATTCAGGGTCTCGGAACAGACACGCGCAGCGACCTGTATTCTCTCGGCGCGACTCTCTATCACTTGCTGACGGGCGTCAAACCACCTGATGCACTCACTCGTGCAGCAGCGATCGTAAACGGGCAAGCAGATCCACTCTTGAAGGCGAGTGAAGCAAACACGGCGGTCGCGCCTGAGGTGGACCATGTACTCGAAAAGTCGATGGCGCAGAATCGCGAGCAGCGTTATGCGACTGCGGACGAAATGCGCAAGGCGCTTCAGGGCGCTGCACAAGCTTCGACTATAGTCGAGCGCGGTGAAGCGCAGACGGTGCTGTTTCCACCGCCGCCGCCGACTGTCTCCACGCCTGTCACCACACCCACGCAAACGACGGCGCGACAGGACACTGTCGCCGCAACCGGCGAGACAACCGTGGTTCGTCCGCGCGTCACCGGTCGAGGTTCGCGAGTGTTTCCGATCGCGATCGTGGCTGGACTGTTATTGCTGGTCGTGTGCGGCGTTTTCGGATTCTATGCGCTGCAAAAGCGCAATCAACCTTTGGCACAGATTGCCACTGAGACACCGAGTCCGGTTGGTGGACCAGCAACAGCTACACCGACGCCGGCTCCGCAAAGCAGCGTCACTACGACTCCCGAAGCGAAAGTTGAAGCTGCTGCGCCTAAGAAGAGTCCGCGTGAGGAAGCGAAGAAGACTCCGGAACGACCGCCAGATACGCGAAATGATGAAGGTGAGGGACACGAAGGTGATGTGCGTGTCAATCCGCCGGACATACCGGTGCCGGACGTTGATGAGCCGAACGTGCCGCGCAGGCCGGGCATTCGCGAGCTGCCCGGCGGTGTCAGGATCCGCAATTTTCGTGACGGTTCACAGATCATCACTTTACCTGACGGAATGAGAGTCATGGTTACGAAGGACGGCAAACGGCAGATCCTCAATCCGCCGCGATCGAAGGGTCGCCGGACAGCGCCGCAGCCCGCGCCGTCACCACCACAGTAAGTTTGGTTTCGTTGCTCTAGAAGGAGAATCGAGATGAGGAAGTCGAATAGTATTCGTGTAGCGTTTGCTCTGTTTGCTGTTTGTGTTTGCCTCGCGCTGCTGACTTCGGTGGGAGTTGCTGTGCGCGCGACGAGCGAAACAGCGGCTCCGTCAAACATCAGACTCACGCCGCCCGCGCCAGTTTTCGATGACAAGGAAAGAGTCGCGGAGTTGGCGCAACGGCGCGAACGCGTGGCCAAAAGCATCGGGCTGCAGTCGTTCATGATCCTCTTCAGCACCGAGCCGCGCGTTTACACGAACGACGTTGATTATCCTTATCGACAGGAGAACAACCTTTACTACCTGACTAATCTGAAACAGAAGGGTGCGACGCTTGTGCTCCTGCCCGGCAACACCAAGGTGCGCGAGATTCTCTTCATGCCGCGTCGAAACGCGGCCGCGGAAACCTGGACCGGCCACATGTACAGTCCCGAAGAAGCGAATCAGCTTTCGGGTATCCGTGAAATCTGGAACGCGACCGAGTTTGATCCGTTCATCAAGGCGATTCGCAATCGCCAGCCTTACCGGCCAAAAGCGGAAAACATTTTCATGTCGGATCTGCCGGCTGACATGCCCCTGACGAACGATCACGGCTACACGGCATTGTTCGATGCAGCGGCGAAGGGCGAAGCCGGATTGTTCATGCTCGTTCCCGGTCAGGGCGAGAGCCGCGAATACAAGCAGGAGCAACGTTTTGCTTCCGAGTGGGCCGGCACCGCGTCGGGTTTCAGCGTTAAAAATGCGTGGCCCATCTTTACGGAGATGCGTTTGGTGAAATCGCCGATGGAGTTGCGCCTCTTGCAACACGCAATCGATATCAGCACCGAGGCTCATCAACGAGCGTGGGCGATGGCTGCGACAGCGAAGTGGGAATATGAAGTAGACGCGGTGATGGCGTACACGATGAAGCTCCGCAACGCGGACAACTGGGGTTATCCGGACATCGTCGGTTGTGGTCCAAACGCGACGACACTTCATTACATTGAATCGCAGGGAGCAGTGAAGCCAGGTGAGTTGCTGTTGATGGACGTGGGTGCGGAGTACGATCACTACACAGCGGACATCACGCGCACGTTTCCGGTGAGTGGGAAGTTCACGCCGTTGCAGGCGGCGATCTATCAGATCGTTTATGACGCGCAGGAAGCAGTTGCGAAGGCAACGAAGCCGGGAGCGACTCTGTCGGATGTAAACCGCGCCGGTTCGGCGGTAGTAAGAGATGGATTGCTGAAACTGGGCTTGATTACTGATCGCGACTCAGTGCCGCAGCAGCGAGTGTGGTTCATGCACGGGACGTCGCACTGGCTCGGCATGAACGTTCACGATGTTGGCGGCGGACATCCGTTGGTGCCAGGCGCGGTGTTTACCAACGAGCCCGGGATTTACATCCGCCCGGACGCGTTGGACCAGATGCCGTTTAACTGGAAAGCCGAAGACTGGGAAAAGTTCAAGGCTGCGGTGCGGCCTGCGTTTGAGAAATACAAAGGCATCGGTGTCAGGATTGAAGACGATATGCAGGTTACGCCGGACGGTGCACGCTGGATGAGTGAAGCGCTGCCACGAAAGATCAGCGACATCGAGGACTTCATCGCGAAGGCGCGGCGTCAATCGGAATGAATTTAGCCGCAGATAAACGCGGATGACCGCAGATCTGCGTTTTATCTGCGTGAATCTGCGGCTTGAATCGCGCGGCGCGTATGCACCTGCGCGAGGTGACGCCGATATTCACTCGAAGCGTAAAGATCCCCAGTCGGATCGATGCCGTCGCAAACGTGCGTGACCGCGGCTGCGACCGTGTTGTCGTCCAGATTCGTTCCAGCCAAAGCAGCTTCAACTGCCTTCGCGCGATACGCTTTGACACCCACACCAGTGATGCCGATGCCGGCTGACTTACACGAGCCGTCGTCATTGAAGGCGAGATTCACCGCGACTCCAACGACCGCGAATCCGGAAGCAGGATGCGGCACTTTCTGATACGCATGGCCAAACTTGCCGGTCGGTTTCTTGATACGAATCTCTCGCAGTATCTCTCCCGGCTGAAGATCGGTCGTGAGCAGATGGACGAAGAAGTTCTCGGCTTTCACGGTTCGCTCGCCGTTCGTTCCGACTAAAACCAGATCCGCGTCAAGCGCAAGCACCGCAGCAGGCCAATCACCCGCAGGATCGGAGTGCGCGACACTGCCGCCAATCGTGCCTTTGTTACGGACCTGCACGTCGCCGATGCTGCCTGCACACGCAGGCAACAGCGGACAAATGTTCTTCAACAGATCGGAAGATTCCAATTGATAGTGAGTGGTGGTGGCTCCGATCCGGATCTCGTCACCCTCTTCGTGAATGTATGAGAGCGACTTGATGCGCCCGATGTCGACGAGCAACTGTGGCTGCGCGAGACGCAGCTTCATCGCCGGAATGAGACTGTGGCCGCCCGCCAGAACCTTGGCGCCATCGAGATCGCTCGCGAGCAGTGCAACAGCTTCTTCGAGAGTCGCAGGCGCCTGGTAATCGAATTGTGTTGGAATCATTTGTTCACTCCTCTCCAATCAGTGGCCGTTGATGATTCGCCACACGTTCTCGGGTTTGATCGGCATATCGAGATGCCGCACTCCAAACGGCGCGAGCGCATCGACAATCGCACCGACGATCGCGGGAGTCGAGCCGATCGTGCCCGCTTCGCCTACGCCTTTCACACCCAGCGGATTCACCGGCGTGGGAGTCTCAGTACGATCGAGTTCAAACTCCGGAATGTGTGACGCGCGCGGGACGGCGTAATCCATCAAAGTACCCGTGACGAGCTGCCCGCTTTCGTCGTAGACCACTTCCTCGTACATCGCCTGTCCAATCGACTGCACGATTCCTCCGTGAACCTGTCCGTCAACGAGCATCGGATTGATTACTCGCCCGCAATCGTCAACCGCGACGTATCGCAAAAACTTGATGTCGCCGGTTTCTCGATCCACTTCAACGACGGCGATGTGCGTGCCAAACGGGAACGTGAAGTTCTTCGGTTCGAAAAAGTAAGTTGCCGAAAGACCGGGCTCAGTGTCGGGCGGCAGGTTCTTCGCGACGTGTGCCTCGAGTGCGATTTCCTGCATCGTCAAACTCGACTTGCCTTCAGTGTCCGGTTCCGGCAGTGCGCCTGCGGGCGCTTCGCCGACGGGCACCACCGGTTCCGAAGTCCCAGCGGCACTCGCTGCCTTTGCTGCCTGAAGCGAATACTTTCCGCCTTCAAAAGTGACGCGCGAAGCGTCCGCGTTCAAGATGTGCGTAGCAATCTTGTGTGCCTTCTCTTTCAGTTTTTGAATCGCGACAAATACAGCCGTGCCGCCGACGGCAGTCGCGCGACTGCCAAACGTGCCGATACCGTATTGGACCACGCCCGTATCGCCGTGAATAACCGTGACGTCGTTGATGTTGACGCCCAGTTCATCTGCGGCGATCTGTGCGAAGGATGTTTCCTGGCCCTGGCCGTGCGGCGACGCGCCGGTCAGGATCGTCACTTTGCCGGTCGGTTCGATGCGAACTGTCGCACTCTCCCAACCACCGGCAGGCATCGCCTGAGATGGACCAAGCGCGCAGATCTCGACGTAAGTCGAGACGCCGATGCCGATCAACCGGCCTTCCTCACGCCCCTTCTTCTGCATCTCGCGCAGTTCGGAGTAACCGGCGATCTGCTGTGCCTTGTTAAGCGCGGCTTCGTAGTCGCCACTGTCGTAATCGAGACCGGTCGCGGTGTGGAAAGGAAACTCACTCGCCGCGGGAAAGTTTTTCCGACGAACCTCCGCCGGGTCGGCGCCCAGTTCGGCCGCAACCAGATCCAGCCCGCGTTCCACTATGTACGTCGCTTCGGGACGACCGGCGCCACGATACGCGTCGGTGGCCATCTTGTTTGTGAAGCACGCGGTGATGTTCATCTGGATCGCGGGGATCTTGTAAGCGCCGGAAAGCATCAACCCGGTCAACGTCGGAATCGCGGGTGTCAGGAGTTGATGATACGCGCCGAGATCCGCGAAGACGGTGTAACGCAAGCCGGTCAGCGTGCCGTCATTCTTGAAAGCGATTTCGATGTCTCCAACCTGTCCGCGTCCGTGGATCGTGGCCTGAATGTTCTCGCGCCGTGTCTCGATCCACTTGACCGGTTTGCCGAGATGCATCGAGATCCATCCGAGCAACGCTTCTTCCGCGTAGACGTTTAGCTTGGAACCAAAGCCGCCGCCGACTTCGGGCGTGATCACGCGCAGCTTGTTTTCGGCGATGCCGATCATGAGGGCGACCTGCGTGCGCATGAGGTGCGGGATCTGTGTTGAGGACCAAAGCGTCAACTCCTCTTCGCCCGGGAAATAACGTGCGAGCACACCGCGCGGCTCCATCGCGATCGGCGCCAGGCGTTTGTGAAGCACGCGCTGTTTGACCGTGCGATCAGCCGCGGCGAACGCAGCGTCAATATCGCCTTCGCCGGAAGTGAGTCGATAAGCGATATTGTCGCTGAACGCGTCATGAATGACTGGTCCACCGGCGGCTGCCTGTTCAACGTCAGTGACTACCGGCAACTCTTCGTAATCGACTACGATGAGATCCGCAGCATCGCGCGCCGTGTAGCGATCGCTCGCAACTACGACTGCGACCGGGTGGCCAACGAAGTAGACCTTGCTGGTTGCGAGCACGCGATGGTCCGGAACTTTCAGGTCCGGCAACGCGCCCGCACACGGCACTGGTCCAATCTTCTCCGCAACATCCTTGCCCGTGTAAACAGCCACCACACCCGGAGCTGACTCGGCAGCGCTCGTGTCGATGCTGTTGATCTTCGCGTGTGCGTAGTACGAACGCACAAAGGCAACGTGCAGCGTACCGGGCAGGGAAATGTCATCGACGTAATGAGCGAGGCCGCGGATCAGTCGCGGATCCTCGGTGCGCTTTACTCGTCGGCCCACGTAATTATTTGTCATGACTGCCCCGCTTTCTTCGCCGCGTACTGCACCGCTTCGATGATGTGCTGGTAGCCAGTGCAGCGGCATAAATTGCCTTCCAGGCCGTGACAGATCTCTTCGCGCGACGGCGCAGCGTTGCGGTCGAGCAACTGCGCCGCCGTGACGATCATGCCGGGCGTGCAATAGCCGCACTGCAAACCGTGCTTTTCCCAGAAGCCTTCCTGCACCGGGTGCAGCTCGCCGTTTTTGGCGAAGCCTTCGATAGTCGTGACCTGCGATCCGTCCGCCTGAACGGCGAAGATTGTGCACGACTTCACCGCCTGCCCGTCGAGCATCACGGTGCACGCGCCGCAAAGCGACGTTTCGCAGCCGATGTGTGTACCGGTCAGACTCAAAACGTCGCGCAGATAATGGACTAGTAGCATGCGTGGCTCGACCTCATCGGTATGCGAGACACCGTTAACGCTGAGATTGATAGCCTTTTTCATGAGCTACCTCACTTTGAAATTTTAATTGGCCACAGATTAACGCGGATGACGCGGATTAGAAAGACCTAAACAGTTGCCTTGTGAATTCGTCGCTTCAGACGATGGATTGTGCGGCGCACGACTTTGAGTTGCGCGTGATCGTGCGCTTCGATCGCTGCTTCGCGCTGCGTCTTCAACTGCCGAATGCGCGACTTGATGGATGCCTTGTCGATGCCGACAGCGGAGTGATGCTCGTGTTGAATGCCCAGCGCAGTCGCGAGTCCACCCACCAGACGATCCTTGTTCATCTGCGTGTAGCCCTGGACGGCCTCGTGTTCGATGCCCTTGGCGATGTCGCGCAGTTCGGCAAGTGTTTTGTGTCTTAGTTGTTCGTATGTCAACTCTGCCATTTGAAGCTCCTGTTCAATGCTGTTTCTGTTCCGCAAAGATTTGATCGAGATGATGTCGCAGGTGGTCCACGTAGTCGCGAATGAAGTACTCGAGCGTCGTCGCTTCGCTTTTATCGACTAGTTTGAATGCGATCTGGTCCAGGTTATGAATCGCTCGGGGCTTGGTCAGGATTGCAGCCGGTATAACCGACACCACGTGATGCAGGTGCAGGTTGTATGAACTCCAGAGTTGGATCAACTCGGGCCACGACTCGTCCGCGTATTTTTGCGAGCTGACCCACTGGTTCTGCTCGTAACCCTGATACACGAGGTCGTCACTGAACTGCGAGCGCACGAATCGCTGATGATTGTTCGCCGCGGAGTCGACCAGGTGACCGAGAATCTCGATCTGCGCCCAATGGTCCGGCGCGCTTTTCTGACGGCTCTCCGCCGCCGGTATCTCCCGCAAACGGGCCGTTGCATCGACGACGGTCGCGCGAAAGTCCGTCAGGAACTGAGCGAAATCATTTTCCGGGGGCATGGAGGCAGATCATAGGAAAAGTCTTTCCTTGACTGCAACCCACCGAAGTCATAGTTTGTGATTGCTCAGAAGATTTGAAACACCGGAGACCCTCGCCAGATGAAAAATCAACTCCCCCGAATCCCCCTGCTTGTGCTCGCATGTTTGCTGTTCGCTGTTACGAATGCGCCGGCACAAGATGGTTCTGGCTCGAAAGACAAGGACACCTACAACAAGCTCAAAGCATTTTCACTCACGGGCGGCGCGATTGACGTCAAAGGCGTAGTGTTGAAGCGAGTCCACACACAGATCACGCTCGACGGCACAATCTACCTCACCGAACCCGTGAACGGAATAATCACGGGCGCTGTGTTCATCGGTGAAGGGAAGTTCGCCACCGAAGCTCCCACAAACGAGTTCGAGAAAGACAACGTCAAGCGCCTGCTCGGCACAGAGGTGATCGAGTCTGACTTCAAGACCGCCGTGTTCAGATTCACAGACAGCACCGGCGTTGAACTCGCACCGACCAGGACCGGCCCCGCGAACGAGCACGCGCAGAAACTCGCACACGAAACCGACGAACGCATGTTGCGCGAGACCGGCGCCAACTTGCCCGCGCGACTCGCGATCTCGATGTTGAATCACGAAAAGCCCGGCTTCTTCTTCGCTCAATTCGACGGCGGCAAGCGTGGTCGCTTCTCGATGGTGCTCGACTATCAGAATCGTGTTCCCGTCGCTAACTTCGATATCAACGGTGGTGAGAAAGGATTGATCTGGTCCTACAATTCCTACATCTATAGTCCGGAAGTCTGGGAGGCTTTCTATTCATTCGAAGATTACCAGCGCGGGACGGTGACTTATTCGGATGCGAACGATCAGATTGACGTGAAGTCGTACCGCATGGATGTTGATCTGCGTGATTACAAAGATCGAGTCAAACTGAATTTGCGCCTCGAAGCCGAGCCTTATCAACCAAACGTGCGCGTTGTGTCATTCAGAGTGGGCGAGGACCTCGGTGAAGAGGATAGTCAGCGTTTGAAGAAGCAGATGCGCGTGGTCTCAATCCGGCGTGATGGCGTGGAGCTGCCTGCGGTGCAGGAAAAATGGGAAGGCGGATTTACCGTCTTTCTGCCTGAAGCACTCAAGGCGCGTGAAAAACTGGATCTCGACATGACGCTCGAAGGCGACTATCTCAGAGATGCTCAAGTCGTCGACAATTGTTACTACCCGCGGTCGAATACCAGTTGGTTTCCGCGTCACGGTTATCTCGATCGGGCGACATTCGATTTGACTTTCCATCATCCGAAGAGTCTTCACGTGGCGAGCGTAGGCACGCGCACAAGTGAAGAGATCGATCCCGAAGACAAGAACTCACTCGTCACCAGGTATCAGATGTCGCATCCGGTGGCGCTCGTCACCTTCGCGCTTGGTCCATTCAAACGATACACCGACTCGATCAAGTGGGAGAAGGGTGGTCCGCCGACGCCGCTCGAGTTCAATTCATTGCCGGGCGACTACCTCCCGATCAAAGAGGATTTCATTCTCGCCGAACTAAATAACGCAGTCAGATATTTCACGGTGCTCTTCGGCAATTATCCGTATGACTCCTTCGGCGCCGCGTTTCATCCGTTCGGCTTTGGTCAGGGATTTCCAACTCTGTTAATGATTCCGAATGCGGATCGCGCCAGCAAGTACACCTACCAGTTCATCGCTCACGAGACCGCGCACCAGTGGTGGGGCAACATCGTTGCGTGGCGTTCGTATCGCGACCAGTGGCTCAGCGAAGGTTTCGCGGAATACTCCGGGATTCTTTACACGGGACTGCGCGCCAATTCCGATGCTAAAAACGATCTACTGGGTCAGTTGCGATCGTCGCTCAAAGATCCGCCGATGACGATTTCGGGAATGGGAAAGGGCCGGCTCGTAGATGTTGGTCCAATCATTCTGGGTCACCGGCTTCAGAGCAGTAAGACGCTCGGCGCGTATGAAACTCTTATCTACAACAAGGGTGCGCTGGTCCTGCGTATGCTGCACTTCATGTTGAGCAATCCGGATACCGGCGAAGGACAGGCTTTTTTCGACATGATGACGGATTTTGTCGAGCGCTACCGGAACAAGACCGCGTCTACGGATGATTTTCGTGAGGTAGTTAATGAGCACTTCGCGAAGTCGCCGATCGCTCGCAAGTATGGAATGACAAACCTCAACTGGTTGTTCGCGGAGGAGGTTTATCAAACTGCGTTGCCGTCTTACGAGTTGCAGTACAAGCTCGAGGATCAGCCTGACGGGAAGGTCATGCTGTCAGGCGCAATCACGCAACAGAACGCGCCGGAAAATTGGGTGATGGTGTTACCGGTGAAGCTCTCATTCGGCGGCAAGCAGCAAGCGATGGGCACGGTTTTGGTGCAGGGCGCGTCGAGCCCGTTTCGTATCAAGTTGCCGATGCGGCCGAAGAAAGTGGAGCTCGACCCTGACCACTGGATCATTTCGGAGAAGGTATCCAGTAAGGGCAACTGACGATACTCTTGCGGACTCTTAACTAATAGATCAATTTCGGAACTCGATTCCCAGGCTGTTCGTTTTAAGTGGCATGCGGTGGTTGTGGCGTTTATCGAAGATCTTTGCGGTGTTCGCGATCGTGTTGTTTATCTTCGTGATCACGGGCGCTTCAAATACGCTCATGTTTTACGCCCGCGTCGCCAGGCTCTACACCCAGAGCCCGGACACTAAGCTGGCAATGCCGTTGCAAGATGTGTCGAAGCGAGCGATCGCCGACACCTGGCAAGCGCCACGAGGCACCGGCCGGCATCATGAAGGGCAGGACATCTTCGCGCCACGCGGAACTCCCATCCTCTCCGCGACCCGAGGCATCATTTATAAGATTGGTGAGAACCCGCTGGGCGGCCAGACCGTCTCGGTAATCGGCTCGGGCGGTCGGATCTACTACTACGCGCATCTCGATTCTTATGCGCCTGGAATTGAAGTCGGTGATCCGGTTACGACTCGCACCGTGCTTGGTTACGTTGGAACTACCGGAAATGCTCAAGGAACGCCGCCGCACTTGCACTTCGGTGTCTACACTGCCACGGGCGCGATCAATCCCCTGCCGCTGTTAACCGATCGTAATCGGAGAGTCTGATCTTTGCGGTCCTCTGCGTATCTCTGCGTTCTTTGCGTTGACAGGCGCTAGTAAACGCAGAGAACGCAGAGATACGCAGAGGGCCGCAGAGTTTTGTGTTCTCTCTGTCTTTGCCTTAACATCCTCGCGCTTCAATTCAATACGCCAATCGGAAGGAGCTAACGCATGCAAATGCGATCCCGGTATCTCCCTGTCTCGATCCTTGTTCTTTCGCTAATTATTTCCGTATTTCTACTCGCGCCTCGATCGGAGGCGAACAACTCTCAGCAGGATCCACAAACACCACCACAGACCGGCGGTCAGGGCTTTGAGCGTTTCGGCCGTCAGGAGCAAGCACCCGAGCCGAAGCCTTACGATCGCGTGATCACTAAAGACGCAAAGTCAGACGACGGCGTCTTCACCATTCACACGATCAAAGAAAAGGTCTACTACGAGATTCCGAAGAGCGAGCTCGGTAAAGAGTTTCTGTGGGTGAGCCAGATTGCGAAGACCACGCTCGGTGCTGGTTATGGTGGCCAGGCTGCGGGCAACCGCGTGGTGAAATGGGAACGCAAGGGCAATCACATTCTGTTGCGTAACGTATCGTACGACGTCGTCGCCGACCCGAAACTTCCGGTGTCGCGTGCGGTCCAGGCGGCGAATAACGACACGATCATCATGGCGTTCAACATCGAGGCGTTTGGGAAAGACGACTCCGCCGTGATTGACGTCTCCAAACTTTTCACGACTGAAGTCACCGAGTTCAGTGCCCGCACGCGCTTGCGCGCTCGCGGCTTCGATGCTTCGCGTTCGTTTATCGAAAAGACGAAGTCGTTTCCGACGAACATCGAAGTTGAAGTTTCACAAACTTACACTTCGCCTCCCGAAACGAATCCAGGCGGCGGCGGTGGCGGCCCACAACCACAACCGAATCCAAACCCGTTCGCGCAGGGTATGCGTGCCGGAACCAACGCGACGGTGGTCATGCACTACAGTATGGTGAAGCTGCCTGAAAATCCGATGATGCCGCGTCTCTTCGACGAGCGTGTCGGCTATTTCACCGTTGAAAACCACGACTACGGTGTTGATGAACAGCGCGCTCCGAAACGCACTTACATCACTCGTTGGCGGCTCGAGAAGAAAGATCCCAACGCTGAGATCTCAGAACCGATCAAGCCAATCGTGTACTACGTGGATCCGGCAACGCCGACGAAGTGGGTGCCGTGGATCAAGAAGGGAATCGAGGATTGGCAGCCTGCTTTCGAGGCAGCCGGCTTCAAGAACGCGATCATTGCGAAAGAGGCGCCATCGAAATCGGAAGATCCTTACTGGGATCCCGAAGACGCTCGCTACTCGGTAATCCGTTATCTGCCGTCGACGATTGAGAACGCCTCGGGACCACACGTGAGCGATCCGCGCACGGGTGAGATTATCGAGTCGGACATTCAGTACTACCACAACGTGATGAATCTCCAGCGCGACTGGTACTTTTTACAGGTTGGACCACTCGACGCGCGCGCCAGGCACCTACCGCTGCCGGACGATCTGATGGGCCGTCTGGTCGAATATGTGGTCGCGCATGAGGTCGGACACACGCTCGGTTTTCAGCACAACATGAAGGCGAGTTCCGAGTATCCGGCTGAGAAAGTGCGTGACTTGCAATGGTTGAAGACGATGAGTCACACGCCGACGCTGATGGACTATTCACGCTTCAACTACGTGGCCCAGCCCGAAGACAACATTCCGCCTGAGAACCTGATTCCGCAGATTGGTCCGTACGACAAGTGGGCCACGATGTGGGGTTACAAACCGATTCCGGGGGCGAAGACTCCGGATGACGAGAAGAAGACGCTTGACGCGTGGGCGCGCGAACAGGATTCGAAACCCTGGCTTCGTTTCTCGACTGCCGACGCGCGCGGTTCGGATCCAGGTGAGAACACGGAAGCGGTCGGCGACGCTGACGCAGTCGCGTCGACCGCGCTCGGTATCAAAAACCTGAAACGTGTTGCCGATATGCTTTTGCCGGCGACGTCACATCCGGGTGAGCCGTACGACGATCTCGATGAGCTGTATGGCCGCATGTTGGGCCAATGGGCCACTGAGCTGAATCACGTCACGGGGATTGTTGGTGGCTTCAATTCACAGCAGAAACATGCCGGGCAGGATGGTGTGAGGTTTGTGATCGTTCCGAAGGAGCGGCAGGCCGCGGCGGTGCGTTTCCTGAATGAGAACGCTTTCGCCACTCCGACCTGGGCCTTGAGGCCCGAGATTCTGCGACGGATCGAGGCAGCAGGCGCGGTGGCGCGAGTGAATCTGGCGCAGGAGCGTATTTTGAATTCACTTCTGAACAACGCTCGTTTCGATCGTCTGATCGAGCAGGAAGCGATTGACGGTGTGGCAGCGTACAAGCCGGCGGATTTCATGGTGGACGTTCGCAGAGGTATCTGGAGCGAGCTCGAAGGCGCTGGTCCGATTCGCATCGATGTCTATCGACGCAATCTTCAGAACTCGTACATCGATCTGCTGTCTAACAAGTTGAACGTGCGACCGTCAGTGACTGATGACTACCGGGCGTTGATCAAAGCTGAGTTGCGTGATTTGAGTGCAGCAATCGCAGCGGCAAGTGCTCGGGCAACGGATCGACAAACGCGCGCACATCTCGCGGACGCTCGCGATCAGATCGCGAAAGCGCTGGATCCGAGGTTTGCTCCACCGGCGGCGCCGGCAACGTTCACGTTCCCGTTCGGGTTCGATGAAGAGCAGCATTCGTCGTCGACGTCGTTCGAGGACTTCGATTCGAGCAGTTGTTGGCCGGATTATGCGATCCGGATCAGGCCGCCGAAAGAGTAAATCAGAGTAAAAAGAGCCACAAAAAGGCACATAAGGCACAAAGGGTTAAAATTCAATTTTGTACATTTTGTGCCTTTTTGTGGCTGGGAATGCGATCATCCAGGAGGTTTGTCGTGTGGTCGGTGACGCTCATCGGAATGGGATTTGTGAGTGGCCTATCGGTTAATTCGCGTGGCGGCGAGACTACCTCTTCCAACTGCGGTTGCGGTTCCGCGTCCGGGCGGATCAAGAGTCCCGCGAGGATGTGACCGACGCCGGATGTTATCGGCAATAGCCCTAGCAGCCAGACGATTCTAAAGAGTTGCACCGCTTCGAACGGAATCTTCCCGAGGATGTCCGGTGGAAGTTTCAAATCGACTGAGGTTGACAGGAAATAGAGGAAAACAGTGAGACCTGTGCCGGAAAATATCGAGACTATGCCGTGGGTTATGTGCTTCTCGCGTCGTTCAGCGGCACTCTTTTTTCTTCTAAGACTCCATGACCGGCGCTCGTCACGGGCTTTCAATTTCTCTTCACGCGCTTTTGCTTTCTGTGCGGATTTAGGCTGAGTCTTCGCAATTTCCTGGTTCAGGTGATCGAGAGCGCGCGAAACCTCCTCGGTCACTTGATCGACCTTGAGATTGTTCATCAACTTGCGGATTCTCGGCAGCGGGCCGCGATCGCTACGCGCAATCGCCTCACTGAGCGTGACTGCCTTTCCGATCACTCTGAGATTCGAGCCGCAGACGCGGCAGTACTGGACGTCTGCCTGAGCTTCTGTGCCGCATTGTGGGCAATACATGGTTTACAAAACGTCCTCAGCGTTAATTTGGTTCCAATCCGCGTTAATCTGCGGCCAAATCTTACTCGTAACTAAGCGCGTCGACCGCATCCTGCCGTGCCGCACGAAGCGCAGGATAAAGCGCGCCGATGCTGCCTCCGAGTAGTCCAACAGCCAACGCTATGAGCACCCAGCGTGGTTCGATCTCGATTGCCAAACTCGTGGTACGAGTGACGACGAGTTGCGCCAGCATCGTCAGCAACACGCCGACAACCACTCCAAGGAAGCTCACGATGATCGCCTCCTGCTCGATAACCCATGCAATCGCCGTCTTCGACATACCGAGCGACTTCAGAATTCCGATCTGCCGGGTCCGCTCGGTAACCGTAGTGTACATTGCGAGCAAGATCACGAGCACGCTGATCGCTGCCGCCACACCGACAACAACCTTGATGAAGACATTCAACGCCGGCACACCGGTCGCGTAGATCTCAGGCAGGTCGCGGGTGAAGATCAGTTGATCGTGCGGAAAACGTTCCAGAATTTGCGCAGCAACTTCGTCCTGCTGAGCCGGATTCACACAGGCGACGAGAATTGCTGACGCACGATTCTCTGTTCCTTCCTGTTCCTGCATCGTCTTCAAAGGAATCTTGATCCGTCCGCCGCCCGGTGGTTCGTAAACGCCCACGATCCTAAAGGGGCGCTTGAACATCTCAACCGTGTCGCCGATTCTGACCGTGCGTCGATCTCTCCATTCAGGATCGACGATCGCCTCGTCACCCGATTCGAGCTTGCGTCCCTCGCGAATCGTGATGTGCGCGAGATTGGCGTACTCGTCATACTCAATGCCGTCAACCAACCGCTGTCCGAAACCGGTATCAGTTTTATCGAATGTCTGTCCGATCGGGGTGGCTGCCCTGACACCGGGTATCGACGCGAGTTCAGCTACGTGTGACATCGGTATCTTGAATTGAGAGCCGCCGCCGAGACTGACACTGCCCGAGGCGCGAACCATGATCTCCGCGCCGATATTTGACTCGCGGCGACCACGTTCGTGCAAAACTCCGTGCGCGAGACCGACAGTGAAAACGATGAGCAGCACTCCCACGCCGGTGCCAAGAATGCTGACTGCGGTACGCGCTGGTCGATGAACGATGTTTGAAAGTACGAGACTATCCATAAGACGTTGTAAACGCGGGCTGCGATCCAGGATGCGGCGCCACGCGTTGGGAAGCGTGCGCCAGGTCAGTACAAGGAGGCCGAGGGAAGTCCAGCAAACAATCGCCGCCTTGCGCACGAGAGCGAGTGCAAGGCCGGCGGCAGGTGTGAAGCCGAGTCCTTTTTGCAGGATAACTTCAGTGCCGCCTTCGTAAACGCCGATTGTTCCGGGGACAAATGCAAACACAAAATTGATGACTTTGGTGAGCGACTCGATGATGTAAGCCTGCGACACCTGACTCCGAAAGCCGAGCATCTTCAGCGCCATATAAACTTCGATAACACTCGTCGCGTGCGCCAACAGGTTGCAGGCGATCATCGCAAAGAACGCTCCCGGATGATGCTTATAGAAGTCGTAAACCTTCAACTCTAGATGATAGATGTGATGGCGTCGCTTGAGTATGACCTTCGGACTGAGGCGGAGTTCGCCGAGTCGATCGATCATCCACGTGAGCAGCATCACGCGACGCTTGGCGGCGATAGCGGCGACCAATATGCCTGACGCTGCGACGGCCGCAATAATCAACAACACGAGATACACCGGGGGCGGCAACGGATACCGCAACAGCATCACTACCGCGCCGCTCAACACGAAGAAGACGACCGAGAGGTTGTAAATCAGATTATCGACAACGAGTGCGGGCACGCCGTACGTTAACGGCACTCGTTTTCTGAGTAACGCGACTTTTGTTGCTTCGCCGAGTAGTGGACCAGTGAACGTCAGAAAACTGATCGCTTCGCCGCCGAGACGTGCTGCGAACGCATGTCGGAAACTAATGCGCCGGTGTTCCGCAGGCACTGCTGCGCGCATCGAGATCGTGCGCAGCACGTGACGCAGTCCACTGAGACCAAGTATGACGAAGAAGCCGAAACCGATACGCAAGAGGGCGTCGAAAAGCGGCTGCACGCCGACGCGATGAATTACGTAGATGAGTAGGCCGAGACCAAGCAGGAAAGCGAGCGTTTGCAGCCAGACCAGATAGCGGCGCGAGGTGTTTTGAGTTGATTCCGGTTCTTCGGAGAGTTCTTGGGTTTCACCGTTCTGCCAGTTGCCTGCGAACTCTTCTCTCGATTCAATCAAGGCGATACACGCGCTCCATAAACGCCGAGAACTCGGCTAACTAGCCAACGCCTTCGGCGTAGTTACTGCTTCGTAGCTCCATTAGCTGTGGCTTTCGGGCGTTCCCGATCGGGTAAGAGCTCTTCGACCACAGGGCCGGGGAATTTTCTGAAACCTCTCTCCCAAAGTTCAGGTACTGGGTTGCTATCATCGCGTAAATTTCCCGTTAATGCCAACAGTGTCGGCACGTAGCTCAGGCTGTCGTAAGGCGCTTCGATAGTCAACGCGCGCGGAACGTTTGTCCGCGCACCGCCTGCGACCATGAACGTCGAGTGCGTGGAAATGCGAAAGAAGGAACCGTGATTCCCGCCCGGATTGAAACCACGAACGTCGAAGTTCCAGTGATCGTGGGCCACAATCAACATGTCAGGTTCGACCAGTTCGCGCTTGCGACGCGCATACTCTCTCATCAACCGCTCGTCGTCGGTCAGTTTTGTATCTTTGGTCGAGAGCCGCTCGATGTCGTGTCGCGCGAGCTCTTCGTGAAGACCGATAAGACCGTTCGAATAGTGCGTCCTGTGAAGTGCGAGTAACCACTCGGCATCTGTGTGCCACTGGCTCAACCACGTCGCGCGATCCGCGCCGCCGGGCACATTCAGATTCGGATCTTCGAGCATCTGCAAAGGCAGACCAGCCTGCCAGCCCATCTCCTTAAACTGAAAATGCCCGCTCGCATCCTGTGTGAGATTGCTGATCGGCAGGTAGCGCAGACTTAAGCTGCCATTCGCATCGTGTCGCGAGACTATGAGTGCCTGACGATCCACGCCGCACGTCACCCAGATTACATCGTTGTCGACATCGTTCATCAGCGGCAGCACGAGGTCACGCGACAACCTGGCGGCGATGAGATCGACAGGGCGATTCGAAATACCGCGCTGAACGTTGTTTCTGACCGATACGCTCTGTAGCAGCGAGAAGTAGTTGACGTGTACGAAGCTCTGGTCCAGGTTCAGCGACCCGTCGGGATTCGCGACGAGTCCGTTTGGACCAACACCAACCACGTAGTTCTGAAGTTCGTAAATCGTGTTTCGATCGCCCATCGCCATCTGCGGAATGATGTCCGCAATCCTCACCTTGTTCGGCGAGAAGGCTTCTGACGAGATCGACAACAGGTTCTTGAGAGTGCGAGCGTACTCGCTGTATTCCTTCTCCTCGGTTTGCCAGCGATCGAGTTGTACGTAGATGCGTTTCGAGGCATCGTCCAAACCCGCGTCCTGCTGTTCTTTCGCAAACTTCTTTGGCTGCGCTTCCCACAGCTTGCGTTGTTCGGCGATCGCGCGGTCGAGTGCTCCCAGCTCGTTTTGCAACTGCTTGAGATCTGTTTCCCAGCCGGGGCGCCGGCGGTCGATTATTCCAAAGAACTCGTTGAACGCTGCTTTGTAAAGCTCTTCGGAAAGTCCGCCGCGCTGCAATTCCTTGATCAGAATGTGCAGCGCGTTGAGATCGCTGTCGCGCAGATGCACGGACGCTCGTTCGTTGCCGTCGAAGTCGAGCATCGCGGTTGGATAAGCAGTGCTCTCGCCTTTCAGATAGTAAGAATCTGGCGTTGTTGTCGTGATCAGCGGTACGAGCGGATTCACGCCTTTGATCGAATAGTCAAGCATCAGCCGGCGTTTGGTGATGACATGATGACCGCCGCCTGCGCGACTGCCGAGCAGTTTCACGAGATTGTAGCCCTGGCTGTAAACCTTCTCGTCCGTATTGACGCCGTGATCCGAGATCAGAACCATCGATGTCTCATCAGCCAGCGGACTCTTCTGAATCGCAGACCAGACTTCTCCGATCACTGCGTCCATTTCCTTCAGCACGGCAAGATGAGTTTGCAGGTCGTTGTTGTGATGCGCGGCGTGATCGAAGTTTTCCATCATCAGGTCGAGATAACGGATCTTCGGATCGCCGAGCTTCGTGATGAGTTCCTTGACAAGTTGATCGGTGATCGCGCTTCTCAACTCGAACCCCATGGTCCACTCGTCAAACAGTTCCTTGGGCGACTTAGAGAAGCGAGTCTGGAGACTGTTTTGTAACGTTGAGTAACGTGGGTTTCGAAGGAAGATCGAATAGGTCGTGTAGCGTTCGTTGTGCGGATACGCATCGGACAACAGCGGCAGTCCGAGCGAGTCGAGCACTTCAACCGCGCGCATATCGATGCGGCTGCCGTTGATGCCGGCAAGGTAAAGTGGAAAGAAGTTCAGATAATCGTAAGAGTGCAGGGTGTAACGATCGAATTCGACGTTGCCTTTGATTTGCAGGTGCTGGCCGGTCTCGAGCAGCGACCACGAAGGAGCCGACAAGCTCATGCCGCGGACATAGAAGTTCGAGAGTCGGGCGCCCCGCTGGTAGAAGATGTAGTCGATCCACGGAAGCAAACTCTTGTCGGACTGTGGATCGCGTTGCTTAACGAAACGGTCGACGACGTCGTAGGGCAGTCCGTCGCATTTGATGACGACGAGGCGTTTGGTCTGAGCGAACGAGGAGCCGCAAAGCAGGAGAAGAATTACTCCCGCAAAGGCGCAAAGACGCAAATCAAACGTGGTTTTTACGCGAGACATCGTCAGGGCTGGCCTGTTACTGCTGGCGCACCGCTGACGGTTGCGGCAACTGGCTGGACTCTCGGGGCACCACGAAGATATTCGCTGGCAAGATCTCTTAAGACTTTGGCGACTTCGTTATTTTGCGAGATACGCAGTAATTCGTTCCGCGCTTTCGAGCTGTGAATTCGCGACAGACTCTCGAGACACGCGCGACGCGTCTCGTCGTCCTTGGTGCGCGCAAAGATCTTCGCCGTCGCGGCGGCAGCGTTGCCGCTCGCTTCAGAGCCGTGCTCCGCGAGGAAGCGTAACGACCTTCTCACATCTTCGAGATTCCACGTGACATCGATCTCAGCGCTCGACTTCGCAATCTGTTGCAGGAAACTGGTGTGATACTGGACTCGACGCGCGATATCGAGCCGGTCTTCCATATCGTCCGTCAGCTCCTCGCGGTGAACGTATTTCCCGAAACTCAAAACATTCAGAACGCTGAACGCGAGTCGCGCCTTGCCGTCGTGTTCGAGCGGCGTCAACTCGGCGCGGCGGTCTCGTTCAAGTTTCGCGGCGAGCCCTTCAGGGGATGGATCCTTGGCGTACGCAACGAGCGCGTTGTACTGCTCGGTCGCGATCTTTGCCTCCGCGTTCAGCCCGTTCTCAAACGGATTGAGCGAGATCTTCTCCAGCCGGCCGCTGACTTCGTCACGAAGCTCAGGTTCCATCGAGGAGTTGAGCGCGAGCAATAACTTCAGTTGCGAATACGTGTGCAAACGCGAAGGTTGATTGATGTCCATGCCACGCCGGCCGGTCACAAAATCATAGACCGTGCGACCGAGGAAGAACGGCAGGTTGCCAAACTTCGATAGCGACAGCATATTGCGCGTCACATCATTCAAAACGCGGCGCGACATCTCGCGTTTTTTGGGGTTGTAACCGTCACGAAAATCAACCAGCAGCATCGGGATCTTCGGATTATCAAGACCGTAAAGCCCGAGCGGAATCATCTCCACTGCTTCGGCGCCCGGCGTGTCGCTGTCAACCGGATGATTCTCGGAATCGAAGTATCTTGTCTCGACGTAGCCTTTCCAGTCCAACAGTCGCTTGTCCGTCCACGGATTTGCGATGTTCAGGAAACGTTTATCGTAACGCGATCCCTGTAGTTTGATCAGATCGCGCTTCGCAACCCAGAGCAGCGCATGGGTCGCACTGCCGTCCGGCATCAGCAACGGTTCGAAATAGAGCGACTCAGCTTCGGCGCGCTGGCGCAGGAGTTCCCAATTGTGTCCGCGTTCGTCGCGCGTTTGCGTCGTCCTTCGGTTGTAGTAGTTCTCCAAGTGTGAATCGTCGACCAACCCGCCGAACGTCTTGTCACTGAGCAGCAGCCGCGCCTGAATCGTCGCCATCTCCGACTTGGTGAAAACCGATTCGCCTTTCACTGACTGATACAAGGCCAGCACTGATAACGCGCGGATGATATGAGAGCGTCGATAGTCGCTGGTGTTACGACGATAAGAACTGGTCGACGCTTTGATCGGCGTGCCGTACGTGTCGAGCAGGACGTTCTGAAGCGCAGCCCAAAAGATCTTGTCCCACACGTCGTTTTCAGGCGCAGCAAGATCGAGCGCGGCCGGCGGCACCTTCGTCAATGACTCCTTGTTTCCGACGCGCGTGTAGAAAAACGGAATCGCGGCTGCGAGGCGTTGCCTGGCGGTCGGGCGCGTGTAAGTCAACGGCCAGACGTAGCGCAGACGATTGTTCTCGGAGTCGTTATCGCCGAGAGTGTCCCGCAAAATAGACACGAGCGGTACCCAGTTGTCGTTTTCATTAGACTCGATACCGGTGAGTCGAGCGTGAACAGTGATCAACTCAGCGCCGCCCGGCACCTCGATACGCTCCAGACGGAGTATCTGAGAGGGTGCTGACGCTGGGTCGGTTTCGTCGGTGTCTGAGGACTTTGGACCCTGAGCCCGGATGAGTGTCGGGGATAGTGGCGAGACAACGAACAGAAGAGCCAGAAAAAAGCTCGCCCTCAGGTGCCAGTGCCTACGGCTTCGAATCGTCATCCTTCTTCGTCCGCGATAGCAATAAAATCTGGCAGATGGGGAGTTTGTACTGCATCTTAAAGCTACAACATTTGACTAGATGTCTGGATAAAGCGTTACGTTTGGTTTTCAACAGCAATAGTCGTGCCCACGCGGGCCAAAACCAATATACATTACTCTCAGCCCTTATGGACCGATTTTGTATCAGCCATGTGACAGCTCTTGCATTGTAACAAGCCACACATGCATAAATGCCACACTCGAAGCGCGCCTGTGTTGCTGAAGACGATTATCTTGTCATCAGTGTTAACGTGACTGGTATTGGACTCAGAACATGGCACGGGCTTGTCGCGTGGAATCTCACGTTTGTTCCCATGGCATATTGAGATTTGTGCGTTGAATTATTCCCGCTGGCCGGCGCTATGGCCGGAGGCTTGGCTGGCGGTTTCCGCTTCTTTCGCATCCTTCGGCGGGACTTCCCAGCCTGAACGCTCGAGCAGTGGGAGACTGAAACGAATCGGTACCGCGAAGTTTGAGGCCTGGTTTTCAGTGAAGACTGCGAAGTTAACTCCGATCACTCGACCGGACGGACCAAATAACGGCGCACCCGATCCGCCTTCGGCAGTTCGGGCGTCATACACGATTCTTCGAACGTCGAGATCGGTGATGCTGCCTTGAGTGGTCAGCGGTTGAATGCGTTTCGTCTCGGCAAGGTAAGCGAGTTGGGCCATGGGCGTGCCGTAGCGCTGTTGAATTCCTCTCGACTCTGACTCGTCCAGGAGTGCGAGGAGACGATCCGGTCCAGAAGGATAACCCATCATCACGACAGTCTTGCCCACTGCGACTGCGTCCGGATCAGTTTCGAGCGGCAGGACGGGAATCGTTTCCGGAATTTCCGGAATGTCCAAACTACAAACCGCGAGGTCGTCTTTTGTTGAAACGCCTTTGAACTTGAGTGGGATCGCCTGAGGGATGTTGGGAAAGTAGGCGATCAGCTTTCGCAGACGCGGTTGAGCATTGAGCCCGCCGCCGATACTCTGCGCGCGATCGTCAGCGATCCACGGTTGCGCGATATGCCGGTTAGTCAGCACGAAGCCCTGGCCGACATGAAATCCCGTGCCGACAAACTCGTATTCCGCAATTGCAGCATTGCCGTCCGGCGTTAACGCTTCGGGCGTGTTGCCACTCTGAACCGCTGCACCGCTCTCGTTCATCTGAGCTTCAGCGTAGCGAAGTGGTCGACCCGTTCCCGCCTCAACAAAGTAGAACGAACCCGCGATCAGGCACACGCCACTGCCGTATTCGCTCCGCAGCTTCACGGCCAGCGACAAACTCGCCTGGATCTGTCTGTTAGATTCGTCGATGTCGCTAATCTGCTGATTTGTTTTAGAGACTTGGTCTTGCATGTGGCCGAGCTGCACGCGTTGATCGTCAATCAACCTGCGGCTGCGCTGAAGTTCCTTGTACATCGCGAAGCCGAGATAGAGCATGCCGCCGACGAGGGCGATGATGATCCCGAAAACAACTAACTTGGTGCTGGGATTAATTTCGCGCACCAGCTCGCGCGTAAACTCGCGCAGAAAGACCTTGGCGTCGTCGCGTCTCGCTGTGGCTGCGGACTCGATCGCGGCCGCTTCGATAAACGGCGCCACGTGCGTTTCACGCGGCGAACCCGGTACGACTGCTGGCAGGGCACGAACAGGGAAGAAGTGCAGTATCAACTCGGAATCGGCGATGCGAAGCTCGTCCCCGTCATTGATTTCACCGCCCGAAGTGACCGGCTCACCGTTCAGAGTCAGCGGTACTGCCGCATCCAACCCACTCACCCGATAAGATCCATTGGCTCGGCTCAGCTCGAGCAAAACTGCGTTTGCGGCGTCCTTCGGCAGACTCGAAGAGCGGAGTCGCAGGTTGCAGTTTTCAGAGGTGCCAATGCGAATGTTATCGTCGGAGAGGATTTCGGTATGCCGGTCTTCGCCCGAGGAGATGTGGATAACCAGGCCGGTTGCCATAAAGTTAGAGAGCTACAAAACCTCACTTACGCAGCGAGCGCCCGGATCCGACCGCCTAACAGCTTGCGCGGTTATCTCCAGCCGCCCTCGACGCCATTCTACATGAAGTGGAGCGAAAGAGTTAACGTAATCGTGTGCGTAGTGTTAGCATAAATGCGAAGGAAGGAACCGAAACTTGGTTAACGTGGATTTCATTGATGACCGCGAATGTTTAGTTGATCTCGCGCCGATCGCGGCGGCTGACATTCAGTATCACGTGTTTGTTTGTACAGGGAAGTCGTGCTCGGCTAACGACAGTGTGGAAGTGAGGAATGCTTTCGAGCGCGAGCTGAGAGCACGAGGGTTGCAGTACGGAAAGGCAAAGAAGGGTTGCAATCCGAACGGTTCAGTAGTGTTGACTGAATGTGCGTCAGTTGGATTTTGCGCAGTCGGTGCGGCGGTGATGATCTATCCCGATGGTGTTTGGTATGCGCAAGTGCGAGCCGGCGACGTTCCGGAGATCGTCGAAGAGCACATCGTTAACGGACGTGTGGTTACACGGCTTGCGCTGTTGAAGGTTCGGGCAAAGGCGTAGCAGTTTCTTCTTTCGGTTTCCAACGCAACACTGGTTTGCGCGCGGCCGCGGCTTCATCGAGACGCCCGATACGCGTGTTATGAGGCGCATTCAAAACCAGTTCCGGATCCTCAACCGCCTCAGTCGCAATCGATCTCATTGCAGCGATGAACTGATCGAGTTCCTGACGACCCACCGATTCCGTCGGCTCGATCAGCATCGCGCCCTGCACGATCAACGGGAAATAGATTGTTGGCGGATGAAAACCGTAGTCGATCAAACGCTTCGCGATGTCGAGCGTGTGAACGCCTTTGCGTGACTGTCGCTTGTCAGTGAAGACGACTTCGTGCATTGGCGAGCCCGCGAATGGTTTGTCGTAGTCCTCAACCAGACCCGCAGATATATAGCGCGCGTTGAGCACCGCCGCCTCAGTAGCTTCGCGCAAACCGTCGTTGCCGTGAGTCAACGTGTACGCGAGGGCGCGCAGCATCATGCCGTAGTTTCCGAAGAATGCTTTAACGCGGCCGATTGAGTGTGGCTGATCGTAATCGAGTCGAAAACTGGCATCAGAAGACTTTACGATCCGCGGCACCGGCAGAAACGGTTCGAGCTCTTTCGTGCAGCAACATGGACCACAGCCCGGTCCACCGCCGCCATGCGGAGTTGAGAAAGTCTTGTGCAGGTTGAGATGGATCACATCTACGCCCATGTCGCCCGGACGCGCGACGCCGACGAGCGCGTTCATGTTTGCGCCGTCCATGTAAACGAGGCCGCCCGCTTCGTGAACGATGCCGCAGATCTGTTGGATGTTGGTTTCGAAGAGGCCGAGCGTGTTTGGATTGGTCAACATCAAACCCGCGACTTCGCCGTGGGCGCAGAGTTCGCGCAGGTGATCGAGATCCGTCAGACCTTCCGCAGTTGAGCGGATCGTTTTGACTGAGAAACCGGAGAGATGTGCGGACGCGGGATTCGTTCCGTGAGCCGAGTCGGGAATCAGCATCGTGCGTCGATGCGAAGCGGCGGCGCCGTCACGCTGATCGAGAAAGGCACGGATGATCATGATTCCGGTCATCTCACCGTGCGCACCGGCAGCGGGTTGCAGCGAGATGCCCGGCAGTCCTGTGATTTCGGCGAGGTGTTGCTGGAGTTCGTAAATCACCTCGAGCGCACCCTGCGCGTCCTGTTCCTCAGTCAACGGGTGCAGGTTGGCGAAGCCGGCGATGCGCGCAACGCGTTCGTTCAGACGCGAGTTGTATTTCATCGTGCACGACCCGAGTGGGTACATGCCGAGGTCGATTGAGTAGTTCCAGGTGGACATGCGAACGAAGTGACGGATCACGTCGACTTCGCTCACTTCAGGCATGCCTTCGAGATCGTCATCACGACGAAACTCATCGGGAATGTGCAACTCGACTTCATCGACGTCGAGAGCAGGCAGGCGGTAACCGATACGCCCGGTTTGCGAGCGCTCGAAGATGAGCTGCTCGTTCGGGCTGATGTGACTCGTGACTTTAGTGATTGCTGTGGTCATAGATAGGTCCTAAAGGACATAGGTCCTATACACTCGCGAGAGCGTCGACGAGCGCTTCGATCTGCTGCCGGCTGTTTGTTTCCGTCAAGCAAACCAGAAAATCATTCGGCCGGTCTGACATGAACCGTGACAACGCGATGCCGCCGTCAATTTCTTTTTCCCGGCCCAGGCGCGCCAGTAAGTCGACTGCCTTGCCTGGTCCACGAACTACGAATTCATTGAAAAATGGACCGGTGAAGGGAAGTGAATAGCCGTTAAGGCGAGCGATTCTGCGTGCGGTGTAAGCAGCTTTCTGCGCACACTGTTTCGCGGCGTCCTGAATACCACGACGGCCCATCGTTTCCAGATATACAGTTGCGGCCAGCGCGATCAGTCCTTCGTTAGTGCATATATTCGACGTGGCTTTCTCGCGACGAATGTGCTGTTCGCGAGTAGCGAGTGTGAGCACGAACCCGCGATGGCCTTTCTTATCGTACGCTTCGCCGACCAGCCGTCCGGGAATCTGTCGCGCGTACTTCTCTCGCGTGGCAAACAAGCCCACGTATGGACCACCAAACGATAACGGCACACCAAACGACTGTCCTTCAGCTATCACAATGTCAGCGCCACACGCACCTGGCGACTTCAGAAATCCCAACGACATCGCTTCGGTGATTGCAACGATCAGCAACGCGCCTTTCGCATGCGCTGCGTCCGCCAGTGCTTGCAGATCCTCGACGCAACCGAAGAAGTTTGGCGACTGGACCACGAGCGCCGCCGTCTCATCGTCAACGCTTTCGGCTAACGCACGCGATGACTGTCCAGTCTGCTCGTCAAACGGAACTAGTTCGAGATGAATGCCCGCATGTTGAACATAAGTTCGCACCACTTCGAGATACTGCGGATG
>DATDFT010000019.1:0-15342 GCA_036522475.1 Pyrinomonadaceae bacterium
ATCTGAGCAGCGTTACCGTCGACCAGCCCGATGGGTAACGGCTGTCCCGCGGCGTTCTTGAAAATCGGATTGATTGCCCTGGTTGCGAATATTCCTGTCAGGATTGCGCCGATAGTGCCGCCCGCTCCATGTACGCCAAACACGTCCAACGAATCGTCGTAGCCGAAGCGTTCCTTAACTACCGAAACCATTAGAAAACATCCCAGTCCGGCGACAAATCCGATGATCAATGCCGACATTGGTGTGACGAAGCCGGATGCCGGCGTTATCGCTACCAAGCCACAGACTGCTCCCGAGATCATGCCCAGCACAGTCGGCTTACCTGTTCGCGCCCACTCCACAGCCATCCACCCAAGTGTTCCGGAAGCGGCAGCAAAGTGCGTGGCTACGAATGCGCTCGTGGCAAGTCCTCCGGCGGCCAGTGCACTTCCCGCATTAAAGCCAAACCACCCAACCCACAACATGCACGCGCCAATGATGCTTAAGACGAGGTTGTGTGGAGTTACCGGTGTTTCGGGATACCCAATTCGTTTTCCCAGATAGAGCGCACAGATTAGAGCTGAGAAACCGGAAGCTATGTGGACCACTGTGCCGCCCGCAAAGTCCAGAGCGGGAATGCGACCGCCGAGTGCGGCGTTTAGAAAACCTCCCTTGCCCCAAACGATGTGGGCCAGCGGAAAATAGATAACTGACACCCAGAGGCAAGTGAAAGCCAGCATGGCGCTAAACTTCATGCGTTCAGCAAATGCCCCGGTTATCAGTGCCGGAGTGATGATGGCAAACATCAACTGAAACAACATGAACGTCTGGTGCGGGATCGTCGGCGCATAGTCGGCATTAACAGCCAGACCAACACCACGTAGAAAAAGATAGTTGAAGTTTCCGAAGAAGGGCGTTCCTTCTGAGAAGGCGATGCTGTAACCGTAAAACGCCCAGAGCACAGTCACCGTCGCCATCAGCACGAAGCTCTGAGCCATGGTCGCAAGCACATTTTTCTTTCTTACGAGACCGCCATAAAACAAGGCCAGCCCAGGGCCGGTCATCATCAAAACCAACGCAGCGCATACCAACAGCCACGCGTTGTCTGCACCGGATTGAGCAGCTGCTGCCGCCGTTTCAAGCTGCGCAAGTCGTTTGGCAGTTTCGGGATCGGCTTGTTGCGCCACAACTTCCAACGAACTTACGCCGAGTGTAACGAATGTGAAAAAGAAGAGTAGTGCTTTGCGCAGTTGTGTCATCGTGTCCAGCCCTCCAGGAAACTTTTTCAGCATGACTACAAGCAGTAACAATGTCGTTGCGGTTCATTTAACAAGTGTCATGCCAGCGTCGCTTCTGTTCTTGAAGTCTGATTTCCTTGGAATAAGAGGTGATTTCACAGGTGTTCGAAACCCTGTGATGACATTTATGTCGTTTTACCAGGCATGTCCTACAAAACTGTAATCGTGTCTGAATAAATTATGGTAGTATCCGGCGCATTAGGACATGAAGAAGCCGAGAAAAACTCAGCAGCGGACCAGGCAAAGAACGCCAGAGCAGGCCGAGGCGCGCAAGCTGGTTACATTTCTGGAAACTGGAGAATTACTTGCAGGCACGCTCCAACTCATAGAAGCAATGTCGCGAATTCTCGCGATACTTGGACGACACCATGGAATGAAGCGCAGCTCCGTGATGTTGCTCGATCACGATACGAACGAGCTACGCGTCGTTGCCTCGCATGGTCTGGACGAAACTGAAACACGCCGCGTCCGCTATCAATTGGGGGAAGGTGTTTCCGGACGTGTGGCACAAACAGGTAAGCCCGTCGTAGTGCCGCAGATCAGTCGCGAGCCGATGTTTCTCGATCGCCTGGGCGCTCGCAGGAAGTCACTTAGGAAGGAGTTGACCTTCATTTGTGTTCCGGTCCTGGTAAACCGGAAACCCGTAGGTGTGTTGGGCGTCGATCTCGACTACAAAGCCGAGCGCGACTACGAGCGTGCTACCAAATTTCTTTCAATAATCGCGACGATGATGGCTCAGGCGATAAAAGTCGATCACCTGATCGAATCAGACAAGCAGCGTCTGCTGGACGAGAACATCCATTTGAAGCAGGAGCTGCGTGAGCGTTATGACTTCAGTCACATCATTGGCAACTCGGGGCCGCTGCGCCAGGTGTATGAACAGGTGACGCAGGTGGCGAGAACCAACACCACCGTCCTGCTGCGCGGCGAGTCGGGGGCCGGCAAGGAGTTGATTGCTCATGCGATTCACTACAACTCGCTACGCGCAAATAAAGCTTTCATCAAAGTCAGTTGCGCGGCTTTGCCGGAAACGCTGATTGAGTCAGAGCTGTTTGGTTATGAGAAGGGCGCCTTCACCGGAGCGCAGGCCCGGAAGAAGGGACGTTTCGAATTGGCTGCCGGCGGCACGCTGTTTCTTGATGAGATTGGCGATCTAAACGTGTCAACACAGATCAAGTTGCTGCGTGTGCTTCAGGAAAGAGAGTTCGAACGTTTGGGTGGCACAGAAACCATCAAGGTAAACGTGCGGTTGATAGCTGCCACGAATAAGAATATGGAACAGGCGATCGCTAATGGTGAGTTCCGCGAAGACCTTTACTATCGTCTGAACGTGTTCACTATCTTCATGCCGCCTTTACGCGAGCGTAAGTCCGACATTCTTTTGTTGGCGGATCATTTTCTGGAAAAGTACGCACGCGAGCATGGAAAAAGAATCAAACGCATCTCCACACCAGCGATCGACATGCTCGCGTCTTACCATTGGCCGGGGAATGTCCGAGAACTGGAAAATATCATCGAGCGTGCAGTGCTTGTCTGTGAAACCGATGTAATTCATGGCCATCATTTGCCGCCTACGCTACAAACCGCCGAGGGCTCAGGAACAGTTACGCAACTATCGCTCGAGGCCACAGTGGGAGCCTTCGAGCGAGACATCATTATGGATACTCTGAAAACGACTCGAGGCAACCGCAAGCGGGCAGCAAAACTACTGAATACCACCGAGCGAATTATCGGCTACAAGGTCAGAATTCACGAGATCGACTGCAACCGCTTCCGCACCTAAAAATTTCTGCTTGCGTCCCTAGTCACCTGGGTTATCCAAAATGCTTCGCGTACGGCCTATCCCTCAGAGGCGGAAGGTCGCTGCTACCCCATTGATGAAATCTGAATAGACCACCGCGGACGAGGAGCAGCATCAATAGAACGGCGAGTTAGAGCGTAATGCTCCCCCCGCTATCAGTAAGACCCCATTTCTTTGCCGCCTTTTTGTGAGTCAGGCCAAAAAGCAGCCTGACTTTCCCACACTCTCAATCCAAATCGGACATTTCATTTGCTAATAAAACCGGACATTTTAATTTGCTAGCAACAGGTAAATCAGCACGAATTAACTTCCCCTGGTCCAATTCAAGCACTTATCACCTCTTGACTCGATTTCCGAAACAGCGTCAGCATCTCGCGGAATAAATCATGGCCTCTGTCGGTATCTACTAGTGGCGGAGTTAGTGCCGCTAATTACAAATGAGAGTGAGATGCTATGAAAACTAAACTTTATAACCTGATGGCGAAAGCACGCGTCCTGTGTGCCGTCGTACTCGCAACCGCGTGTGTGTCTGTTCAAGCTCAATCCCTGCAATACCGGATCCGAGTCAACATTCCATTCGACTTCAGCATTGCCAACAAGAAACTTCCAGCGGGTAATTACTCGATTGGTCGTGCGATCCAAAACTCTGATAACACCGTCCTGTCGATCCTGGATGGGCGTGGTCACACAAAAGAAGCGCGTCTGTCGATACCGGTCCTCGCTGCCGAGGCCAAAAATCAGGCAACCCTGGTTTTCCATCGTTATGGAGATGAGTACTTCCTTTACCAGGTGTGGACTGCCGGCGAAACAACTGGGAGACAGTTTCTCAAATCGAGCGCCGAGCGCGCACTCCAGAGCCAACGAATGACAAATCAATCATCCGGAAAGGTGACCCCGAAGGTGACTGTCGAGACCGTAACTGTAGCCGGCGTTCTGCACTAAAACGTCGACTTGCGATCCACTAATGCCAGGAACGAAAGGTTGGAGTGATGACGGTAGATCAGGATGCACAGCAGGCGATTGAAGGAAGTCTGGAAGCGTTCGAACGGATCTACCGTCGTCATCATAAACGAGTGTTCTCACTCTGTTTTCGCATGGTGAAGAACGTCTCAGATGCGGAAGACTTGTCACAGGAAGTTTTTATCCAACTCTTTCGCAAGCTGCACACGTTTCGAGGTGAGTCCTCGTTTACGACATGGTTGCACAGGCTGACAGTCAATCATGTACTAATGCACTTACGTAAGCCACTGGTAAAGTCGGAAAAAACGACCGAAGACGGCACAATACCAGTGCGAATTGTTAGCGGAACAGAGAATCCACTCCGGATGTCGCAAATCGATCGTATTGCATTGAACGAAGCAATCGATCAGTTATCGCCGGGCTACCGGCTGGTATTTATCCTGCACGATCTGGAAGGGTATGAGCATGAGCAGATCGGAAAGATTCTCGGATGTGCGATAGGAACATCAAAATCGCAATTGCATAAGGCACGCCTGCGACTGCGCCAATTATTGGCAGGTCGACGACCCACCCCTCGACAATTGGACCATGCGCGAGCGCCGCTTGCTTCTTCGTTCAATCTCAAGCTGCAGCAGATCGCTTGATACGAGAACGTCCGCGGCGGGAATAAAACACAACCCGTTCGAGTATTACAGAGCGCAGTCCAACCACACATAACAGTCTCCCTGATTGTTCAGAAAATTTTTTGTAAGGAGATCAATCTAGTGGCACGCATTAGTTTCAGAATGGCGGCGTTAGTCTTTGTATTGCTGGTTTTTGCCTCACAGTTGTTGGCCCAAACCAGCAAGGGATTTCTTGTCGGCAACGTGTTCGATCCGAGTGGAGCGGTTGTCGTCGGCGCTCAAGTCAAGATAACCAACACGAGCACGGGCACTACACGGGAGACAATCTCGGCGGCAGACGGAAGCTTCCGCATCGATGCAGTTGACCCCGGAACATACAGAGTCGAAGTAAGCGAGAGCGGTTTCAAAACCGCACTGCTCGAAAACGTGGTCGTGGGCGCTTCCCAAACCACCACTGTCCCTTTCCAACTCGAGGTCGGCACGAGATCCGAGATGGTCAATGTGATTTCGGGCGCCGACGTTGTTCTTCAAAACCAGGATGGAGCTCGCGTCAACACGTTAAGCAAGCGTGAGATTACGGACTTGCCGACGCCTGCATTGAATCCAGCGACCATAGTATTCACACTTCCGGGAGTTGTGGATCCTGGACCACTTGCCGGTGGTTTCGTTCAAGGTAATGAATTCTCAGTCAACGGCCTGCGGGCACGCGCTAATAATCAGTTGATTGACGGTCTTGATAACAACGACAACTCGATTGCCGGACAGTCATATATCCCAATCCTTCGTGATGGGTACAACGAGGTAACAGTATTACAGTCTGACTACTTCGCGGAATTCGGCCGCGCCGGTGGTGCCGTAGTCAACATCGTCACCAGGAGTGGAACGAATGAGTTTCACGGTTCCGCTTATGATGTACTCAACAACAGCGCGTTCAATTCATTGACCGCAAGCCAAAGGGCCGACGGCACGCGCAAGCCGGTAGCCGTCGAAAACACTTTCGGGTTTTCGCTCGGCGGACCAATCAAGACGGGCAAGCTATTCTTTTTCGGAACGTATCAAGCCGATCGCTTTCGAGCCGGTACCGATGCCACTGCACGAGTGCCCACCGAAGCGGGATTCAACGCTCTTCGTTCGCTCTTTCCCGCCGGTACGAACCCCAATCTCGATAATTATCTGAACATCGTTGGAAACCTTCGTGGCCAACGCGAGATTTCCAGTGTCGCATTGGGCGATGGACGGCCTAACATCGACTTCGGCGAGACAACAATCAGCAGCACTCAGCCGATCAATGATCATCAATTTCTAACGCGAGTCGATTGGACTCCGACAGATAAAGACAGTTTCGCGTTCCGGCACGTTTTTGATAATCAGCGTGTCAACAATCAGTTTCCGACCGCGGCGTCGGGTGGTACACCCTTTCCTGGATTTGAGGTTGATGTACCCAGTCGCGTTCAGAATTTCTTTTTCAACTACACGCGCAGCATCTCGACACGGCTGACTAACGAAGCGCGCTTTGGTTACGGTCGATTCGACGCGGAGTTCACTTCGCGCAATCCGCAAGTCGGCGTTAGTGGTCCAGTCTTTCTATTCACCGGCGCCGGTTTGGGTCAGGGCATTACGTCTGTGGGTCTGCCAAACGTATTTCCGCAGGGCCGCCTCTTTAACAATTATCAAATCCAGGACACGCTGGCCGACACGATTGGCAACCACACCTTCCGCTTTGGTGTTGACCTGAACATTCAGCGCTCGCAACAGGCGATTCCGTTTAATTCGCGCGGCGTTCTGACCTTTGCCGGCGGTGGCGGATTTAATGCATTTGGAAACTTTGTGGATCAGTTTTCCGGCCGCGGGGCCGGCGGCGCTGCTATTCAGTTTGGTAGTCCGGTGATTTTTCCCAACGCCTTCTACCAAAACTACTTCGTCAACGATACCTGGCGCGTCAGGCCGAATCTGACCCTGAACTTCGGACTGCGCTACGAGAACTACGGGACGCCATTCAACTCAATTCAGTTTCCGGCCTTCGCCGGCTTTGATCAGCCGGTTGAAACAGTGGCTCGCCAAAAACGCGATAACAATAATTTTGCACCGCGTTTCAGTTTTGCTTACACGCCGGATTTCCTCGAGCGTTTCTTCGGTAAGAACAAGACAGTCTTTCGCGGAGGCTTCGCAGTCAATTACGACTTCTTCTTCAACAACATTTTGAGTAATACGGCATCGACGGTGCCGAACACGTTTGGTGTAACAAACTTCGGCGCCTCTCTGCCGGCAGACATCGACCCGCGCGGGATTGCGGAGTTTGGCGTCCGTTCCCTGCCGACGAAAGGCAGCCCCGATCCGTTTGCAAGCATACAAACGATTCCAACCAATCTGGTCAATCCGCAAACCTTCGTCTACAACTTCGGCATCCAGCGCGAATTGCCGCTCCGTCTGATTGCAGATGTGGCTTATGTCGGTTCGCGCGGAACACATCTGTTCATAAACGAGCAATTGAATCCAGGTATCGGCGGTTTCAACACGCTGGTCCGGGCATTTGAGAACCGTGGTTCGGTGCTGGCGCGCACAAATGGTGGTGACTCCAGTTACAACTCATTGCAAGCCCGACTTGATCGAGGCTTCAAGAGCGGCGTTTTGCTGCGGCTGGCCTACACATTCTCGAAGGCGATCGACGACGTCGACAGTGAAGTGTTTGCCACGACGGGCGGATCTTCATTTGGTTCTGATCCATTTAACCGCAGAGTGGATCGCAGTCTCGCGTCATTCGATGTGCCGCATCGTTTCGTAGCTACGTTTATCTATGACATACCGAGCCCGAGGAGATCCGGCCTGGTCCGGGGCCTGTTAGGAGGCTACTCCGTCGCCGGCACGTATCGCTTGCAGTCAGGTAATGTGCAGTCTCCATTCGTGGGTGGCATCGATCTGAACGGCGACGGCAGTGCTTTCAACGATCGTCCGGTCATCAGTAATCCGAACGCGCCGGCAAACTCCGTTGGCTTTTCAAACTTCATCGCGGAGAACTTCATCTCCGGCGTGACTTCGCGTACCGGCTTCTCAGATCTTAACGGCAATCCGGTCAATCCGGGCGACGTTCGGTTCCTGGTAAGCGAATCGGTGCTCAATGGAGTGGCCGGACGCAACATCCTGCGTGGACCAAAACAGAATCGTCTGGATCTGAGTCTGACAAAGTCGATCGGTCTTGGTTTTACCCGCCTTGAAGCAGATCGGTTCGAGGTTCGCTTTGATTACTTCAACGCGCTCAATACACCGCAATTTGGTCCGGGAACGGGTGACGTAACAGACACGACCTTCAACGACTTCCGGTTCAATACCGGCAATCTCAACATTGGCAACGTCAATGCCGGAAGGATTGGTCAGTTTCAGTTGCGTTACGTTTTCTAAGCAGCAACCCAATCCGCAGACTGCGCAGGCTGCTGCGTAGTCTGCGGATACAAATTTTCAAGGGGGGAAAGTCCGATGTTAAGACTCAGCAAATCACCGTTCGTTGCATCGTTAGTTCTTTGCGTGCTGCTTTCGTGGACCAACGCAGCAGCGCGCGACCTCGGCGATGAATCTGCTAACCAGGCTGCGGAACTAAATAACCAGGCAGTCGAATGTGTCAACGACCACCATTACGAGGAAGCATTGCAGTTGCTCAAGAAAGCTATCGCCGTTCGCCCCGATCTCCCGATGGCCTACTACAATCTCGGTCGCATCTATCAAATGATAGACCAATGGGATCTTGCGATTGATGCGTTCAACCACGCAGTCGCGCTCCAACCGGCGTTCGTCGATGCATTTCATCAACTGGCTGTTTCGTATAACAGCAGTGAGCGCTATGCAGACGCAATCGAGTGGTCCAAGTATGCGCTTCAGCTCCAGCCAGGCCGGGTTGATTCACTCACGGAACTAGGATTCGCTTATTCCAAACAGGAACGTGTTCAAGAGGCTATTGAGTCGTTTAAGGAAGCACTTCGGCTGAACCCGGATTACAGCGAGGCATATAACAATTTAGGAGTTGCTTATTTCAAAACGGGCCACCTTTCAGATGCGATCGAATGCTTGCAGCACGCGATTCACCTAACGCCAGGTTTGGCTATGGCCCATTACAACCTTGCCTTCGTCCTGAGTCACAGTCATCGCGAGAGACAGGCTATCGAGTCGTACAAGCAGGCACTGCTGCTCAAGCCAGGGTTTGCCGAAGCTCACAACAATCTCGCCGTGCTTTATCTTCAGCGTGGTCAGCGATCGTTGGCTTTGGATCAGTACCAATTGCTCAAATCGATCGATTTTGAGATGTCGCAGAAACTCTTCGAGCTTATCTTTCAAGACAAGATTCTTAGGGTCCACGCACAAACGCGGGAATAAGTCGGCAGTTCAATCGGTATAGGAAGCAGAAAGGGAACAAGGGGGCTTCCAGGAGGGTTGCAAGACAGGCTGGTGTAACCGGGGGGTGGCGCTGGCCTCAGAAGTGAGCGCACTGTCAATTAATCGGGCAAATGACAGGTGCGCTCACTCTGGAACAACCGACTATGGGCTCTTATTCGAAACGGCGTAACCAAGGTTCAGAATGCCTCTTGACTTCCTACCACGCGTGAAAGAAACTCCAGTCACACTTAGTGTTAATTCCACCTGCTATATGGAACGCACTGGTCCAACTAGCGGTATGCTTGACACGCATTCCCCCTCGGAAGTTGATTCATCGCGAGAGAGAACAGAGGCGCTCCGGTGGCGATCTGTCTTCGAGAATTCGGGCGTCGGAGTGGCCGTCGCTGACTTGCATGGTCACATCCTGGCCACGAACGCCAACTACCAAAAAATGCTGGGCTACACGGAGAGTGAACTTCAAGGAGTTTCATTCCTTGAGTTCACTCACGAGGATTATCGTGACGCGAACATGGCCCTCGTTGCTGAACTGGTGGAGGGAAAGCGAGATCGCTTTCAAATCGAGAAGCAATACCGGCGCAAAGATGGCAGTCTGGTCTGGGTGAGAAACAACATCTCTTTAGTTCGAGACCCTGAGACTGCGCCGCAGTTCATGGTGGCTTTATCAGAAGACATTAGCGAACGAAAAGAAGCAGAAGCAGCCCTTCAGGAAAGCGACGAGCGCGCTCGCTTGATTCTCAATTCCGCAGCCGAAGGAATCTTTGGCTGTGATTCTCATGGAACGTGTCTCTTCTGTAACACTGCCGCAGTGAAAATTCTGGGTTATGACAGCCCTGAAGAACTGCTCGGCCAAAACATGCACGCGCTCGAACACCATACTCGCAAGGACGGCACTCCGTTTCCAATCGATGAGTGTCCGATCTTTGTAGGTTTTCTTGAAAACCGCGGCGTACACGTTGACGACGATGTTTTTTGGAGAAAAGACGGCAGCTGTTTTCCAATTGAGTATTGGTCTCACCCACTCGTTCGCGACGGCAAGACCGTCGGCGCCGTGGTCACTTTCTTCGATATCAGCGAGCGAAAAGAAGCAGAAGCAGCACTGCGAAAGAGTGAGCAACGCAAACACACGCTACTCGAAATCAACAATGCCATTATCACGAAACTAACGCGTGACGCGCTCTTTGCTTCAGTCTATGAAGCAATACGACGCGTGATCCCGTTTGATCGAGCTGCCTTCCTTCTTTATCAAGCTGAATCCAAAACCCTGAAACTCCTCTCGATGGAAGGGCCAAACAACTCTGAATTTTTCCAGGTAGGCAAAGAATACGATCTGGAGGAGACTCAGATTTCGGCCTGGGTCCTCGAGCACCAGGAGACAGCTACCCGCGGTGATCTGAAGCGCGAGCAGCAGTCGCTCGGCGAAAAGCGCCTGGTGGAGGAGGGCATCCAATCATATTGCGTCGTTCCGCTTGTGGCGATGGGCCAAAGCCTCGGTACTTTCGCAGTGTGGAGTGAGGCACAGAACCGCTATACACAAGACGACGCTGAGTTGATCAGGGAAGTTGCAAACCAGGTCGCCTTAGCAGTCGCAAACATGACGTCATACGAAGAAATCGCTTCGTTAAAAGGCAGGCTCGAGAAAGAGAATGTCTATCTCCAGGAGGAGATACGCACTGAACACAACTTTGAAGAGATCGTTGGCGATAGTCCGCCGCTGCTGGCGCTGCTGCGACGAGTTGATCAAGTCGCGCCAACAGATTCAACTGTTCTGATTTACGGCGAGACTGGCACTGGAAAGGAACTGATCGCACGTGCGATCCACGATCGCAGCAATCGCAAGAACAGGCCGTTGGTGAAAGTGAACTGTAGCGCGATCTCCGCTGGTCTGGTCGAGAGTGAACTGTTCGGCCACGCGAAAGGCGCGTTCACCGGAGCCTTCGAGCGCCGCATCGGCCGGTTTGAACTCGCGGATGGCGGCACAATCTTCCTCGACGAAGTCGGTGAGCTGCCAATGGACACGCAGGTTAAATTGCTTCGCGTGTTACAGGAGCGCGAGTTTGAACCTGTTGGCAGCAATCGTTCGGTGCGTGTCGACGTGCGGATCATCTGCGCCACCAATCGAAATCTTGAAGAGGCTATCAGGGCCGGCACTTTTCGCTCGGATCTCTACTATCGATTGAATGTGTTTCCGCTTAATGTTCCGCCATTGCGGGAGCGTTCTTCGGATATCGATCAGTTGGCACGGTTTTTCGTTTCTCGATATGCACGCAGTCTTGGCAAAAAAATAACCGATATCTCGGAGGCCGCCACGCAAAAGCTCTTGTCTTATTCGTGGCCCGGCAACGTACGCGAGTTGCAAAACGTAATCGAGCGCGCTCTGATTCTTGCCAACGGACCGATACTCGATCTCGAAAGCGACCTCATGGGCGTTTCGGCGTCCCCAGCTCTTCACGAGCCCCCACTAACAGTCGCTGAGGTTCCTAATGCCGATCAGTCGTCTGTTCAAACCTTGCAAGAAGTTGAGCGGGCGTACATCCTCGCAGTGTTACAACAAACTCACGGGGTGATTGAGGGCTCGAATGGCGCCGCAAAGATTCTCGGCATGCATCCGAACACCTTGAGACACCGGATGGAAAAACTCGGAATCAAACGATCTGCCCACCGCATTTCGTAGCTCGCCTCCAAACCTCCGGTCCCCTTCACCACCAAATACGGTGGACCAGCTTCCCGAAAACCAGCTCCAGATAGAGACGGCTCCCTAACGCAATGCGCCGAGTCGCAAATTCGCTTATTTCCACCGGGTTTTCTGATCTCTCTGCTCCCTGGCGCAAAGATTCGTGTCCGGCTGGAAATACGGCACGCCATCTGCACTGGACCATCCCGACAATTTCAGAATTTCAGCACGTGAAATTGGTTCTACAGATCAGAAGGAGAAATAGGAATGAGTGATTTAAGTAAGCATCTTTTGGACGGAAACGTCCCTAAGGGAAAAACACGCAAGGCCAAACTGAATTGGCGATGGCTGGCCGGTTTTAGTCTTGCCATCATATTCATGGTCCTGGCAGTTCACGTTCAAGGTCAGGAGCCGACCATAGATCCAGTCGCAATTGACGACAACACAACCAGCGACTTTGTTCCACCGCAGGTGTTTCAGGCGGCTGGTCCAAATAGTGCATCGATTCTGGGAACGATCAACGATTTTCGCGCCGCGTTGGGTGATCCGGTTAACGGTAATGCACTCAAAGAGCTCGATTCAGGTCGGCGCGAAATTAATTGGGATGGAGCTGTTCCGACCGACGTTACTACTCCTCCCGTAAACCCGTTCAATACTTTTCTTAATACGCGTGGCGCCCAGTTCACTACTCCGGGCGTCGGACTTTCACAGGCGCCGCCGTCGGGTGGACCGCAGGGCGGTCTCGTAGCCCTATTCGGCAATGCGTCTTATGCCACCGACTTTCGCGCCTTTAGTGCTCCCCGCCTGTTCACACCCGTGGGAAGCAATATCACTGATACGGCTTTCTTCGTTCCCGGATCAAACGGTGCTACGCGAGCCGCCGTTACCGGTTTCGGTGCGATCTTCACTGACGTCGATCGCCCTGATGGCAGTGGTCCAGGTACGAAACGTGGCAATCGCGGTGCAAGCACGTTGATCCAGTTCTTCGGCACCGATGGCCGGTTGCTGTTTAGCAGCTTTGTACCTGCCGCACCTGGTGACGGAGGTTTTTCTTTCTTCGGGATCAAGTTCAACGACCCGCGGATCGCCAGCGTCCGAATCATCGGCGGTAACGTTGCTCCGGGTCCAGACGATGACCAGGCGAACGACGTCGTCATGATGGACGACTTCATCTACGGTGAGCCTCATCATCAGCCATAACGTAATCCTCTTTGCGTCTCTGTGTTGTCTGTCTCCGACAGCAACACAGAGGCAGGAGAGGCGAAATAACAACGAGAACTCCGCGCGTAAATTTCAAAGGTTCAAAATTAATGTTGAAGATCACAAGAGCCGTCTTGTCGGAAAAGGAAGTCACACTGCAATTGGACGGTCGAATTACAGGTCAATGGGTTGAGTTACTAAAGGACACCGCCGAGTCGGTGTTGAGAGACGGAATCAGTCTCAATGTCGATCTGGCAAATATTTCTTTTATTGACTGTGAGGGCATAGCACTCATCCGAAATTTAATCCAGCGCGGTGTTAGACATCTAAACCCGCCGCTTTTCGTGGCCGACCAGCTCAAGAAATGCAACGATGCGCCGGCCTAACAACGATCGAGGGAGATTGGTAATGGAAATACCAACTGCCACTTACGAGGAAGCACTGTTACCGCATCTCGACGCGGCGTACAATCTCGCGCGCTGGCTAACTCGCGACGAAAGAGATGCTGAAGATGTTGTGCAGGAAGCTTGTCTCCGCGCTCTCAAGCACTTTAGCGCTTTCAAGGGTGGTGACGCGCGGCCGTGGTTGCTAGCGATCGTGCGGAATACGTACTACACGTGGATCCAGCGCCATCACTTGGAGGAGACCGCAACCTCATTCGAGGAGGAAGCGGATGCACACGTCTCGGAGGCGCCCAATCCGGAGATGTTATTGTTGAAAGAAACCGATAAGCAACTGCTCAGGCGTGCGTTACGCAAGCTGCCAACAGAGTTTCTCGAGGTCATAGTGCTGAGAGAATTTGAGGAGCTGTCGTACCAGCAGATCGCTGATTTGGTTCAGATTCCTTTGGGGACGGTGATGTCGCGTCTGGCTCGTGCTCGCAGGCGCCTCGCCGATTCGGTTTCAAAATATTGTAGTGAAGTGTCCTCGGAGGAGTTAGTGGTATGAGGGTCTTCTGCTAGCAAGGATCTGAGGCGATTCTTAAAATCTTCCGGCGCACGGTAGTGAAACGAAGCGTCGCGCAAAGCCGAGTGCAAGCCAAGTTGGCGGCGATACTCAAGGTCGCAGTCTTCGCAAGCTTCGAGGTGTTGTTCAAGCTCTCGGGCCTGAATTTGGTCCTGCTGGCGATCGAGGTATGGATGAATGAGCTCCAGTGCTTGTTGACAAATCAAGTCAGCACCTCCGTGTAACTTTAGTTTTATGCTTCGTCGAGTACGGCCGGACTGCTTCTTAAAACACCGGGCGAGTTGGTCGCGTATGAGTTTCTCTTTTACGCGATCTACCCTTAATACCTGCCTCACACCACTTTTATTCCCGGTGTGAACGAAAATTTTTACATTTGCAGTGGCTGGCCCGGACCGAGCCAGCCACTACTTGCATAAACATTTGGCGGCACGTCCGCTTGCAAGAGCGGAGGCTCATCAGTATCCAGAACAAACTCAGGGTGATGCTTGTTTTCCTGACCAACTCCGTAGAAGTTCGCGATCAGCGAACGATTACGTGCTCCGTTAATCCACTTATTGCCGAGACGAAACTCAAAATCCGCGAGGTTCGGTGCTTGTTTGATGGCAGCAATTGTTTCAAACAATCGGGGCACTTCCACGCCATTTACTTTTTGCGTGATTCCGACTTTTTCATGGCCGAACAATTCGCTTTCGATTAAGCCGATGGAAGGGCAGCGCAGTTCACCTTGATTAGCGGTTTGGCGCGTTTCGTGCTCGCGAGTTGCGGCCTCAGCCCGCAACCGCTGATGTTCAGCAGCAGCGCGGTTGGCAAAAATCTGAAACAGGCTGATAAGACGCGGCTCTTTCGGCATCGGACGCGAATCCAGCACTGCCAAATGACCCAGGTCGGTTCCTGCCGGATCCATCAAGGGAACACCCAAATAGCTGACCGCCTGGAACACGCGCAAATCAGAATCTTTCGGAAAAAGACTGCTAACGTTCTCCGGAATATGAACGGTCTGAGCTGATGTGACGACGAGCTCACACGGACTACCCTCTATGTCGTATTAGTCTGCGATCCATTCACCGTTCAACCAAAACGCAAGAGCCCGGAGCCGCTGAGTATTTCGCAGATATTCAGTGACCCAGGCTCCCGTCGTATTGAGTGTTCCGGAAAGGTTCAACCAGCGAGGCGGAAAATCATTTACCGGTTGTCGTGGCCGTGCCTCCGGCAATCACTCTGAGCGCCTCGTCAACGTCGAGGTTGTCGAACCTGTGTTCCATTATTCTTGCCTCTTCACGTACTGGTCTAATTTGCGCTGCCGATATTGATTGGGCCAACGCATGACCAGCAGTATTTACCGGCGTTCCGGCCGAAGCAAGTATAAGTCAGTCGTAAGCGTTAAGAATGCTTTCCGGATAACAGTCAGTTATTCAAGTTGGAAGCGAGATCGGAAGAGACGATAGCCACCGCATTTCCGGC
>DATDFT010000020.1:0-8581 GCA_036522475.1 Pyrinomonadaceae bacterium
CGAGAGGCATGGAACATTCCAAACCCTGCCGGTTTGTTTTCCTCCTCCCAGCGCGCTTTAGCGAGATCTCCGATTTCCACGACCTTGGGGTCGATTTCCTTAAACTGCGGTATCGGTAGTGTGATCTTATGCCATGACATAACGTGCACTTCTCCGTCTTGTTCGTGATTTTCGCTTTTGGGAGAAAAAGCAGGATGTGATCTAACGAAGGTCGTTGCCATCTGTCAAGGCTTTGGGATTAGACCAGCCTCACGTTAATATGGGGCCACACTTTGAAAGTAGATATTGAACATATCAAGCGGGTACTAGGGCGTTGTTTGAGACTGCGTTGTCCTGCCTGTGGGGAATCGACGATCGTCGCCCACCCGTTTCACATCCGGCACCATTGTCCGCACTGTCTGGCGCTTTTTAAGCGTGAAGACGGGTTCTTTGTGGGCGCGATACTCGCGAACGTAGTCACGACTGAGCTCGTGATCCTGCTGGTCTGTTTCTTCTTTCTGCTGATCATCGGGGCCGATTACAACAACGTGCTGATTCTGCTGTTCATCATGGCCCTCATTTTCCCGGTCCTTTTCTATCATCATAGTTGGAGCCTGTGGCTTGGATTCGACTTCATTGTCGAGTCGTTACCGAAATACGACGCGACGAAGAGGCACAGATAATCTCTGCGTCCTTTGCGTTAAAATTGCGCCTTTTAACGCAGAGATCCGCAGAGGTACACAGAGACCGCAGAGATCTTTTTGTGACAAACGGCATATATGGGTTATACTCGCCGCAACTCGCCCGCCGCTTTTTCAGGCGCTTAGGTCAAAATAAGACTAAAGGAGTGCATGGAAGCGAAGATGTGCTTCAGGCACTTGATTGGCGAGGAAGTTTTCAAAATTAACTTTGATTGCAGCCGCCTGCGGATCGAAACAAGGTTCAAGAGCATAAAAGTTTGCTCCCTGTGAAAAGATCCCCGGCGCTGAAGCGCCCAGCGGCTAGTCAGGCTTTGTATTGAAAGTTAGAGCGTTGGTCTTCTGTAGGACATCGATCCGCAGACGACCGGATTCAAGCGTCATTCACGACGCTGTCCCACTAACATCCCACTTAATCCTGCGCAGAGCATACGCCTCGCCTAACGGCTTGCAGGCGCAGCTCTGCGCTTTAACTACACCCAGAAAAGGCTGGTAATGGCAAAACAACTAATTGTGAGCGTCAATGGACGCGAGAAAAAGATTGCGATTATTGAAGACGACAAGGTCGCAGAGTTCTACATTGAACGTGGAGAACAACATCAGGGAATCGTCGGCAACATTTACAAAGGACGGGTCATGCGCGTGCTGCCCGGGATGCAGTCGGCTTTCGTCGACATCGGTCTCGAACGCGATGCCTTCCTCTACGTCTCAGACTTCTTCGACGAGGAAGAGGAGTTTGAAAGAATCGTCATCGACAAGTCGAAGAAGGGCACTCCCGACGCGGAACATGCAGCCGCCGAGGAAGTCGCGCTCAATCGGGTCGAACGCGAGCAACGCATCGAACTGACTCAGGAACGTGCCGAGCCGCTCGTCGAAAGCCAGGCCGCAGCCGCGGAAGAAGTTTCGGAGTCGCAGGAATCCGGGCGTCGTCGCGGTCGACGTGGCCGTCGCCGCGGTCGCTGGGAGAAAGGCGACGACGAAGCTCCTTCCACGCAGGCTCCGTCACCCGCTTTCGAAGTTCCGGATACACCATTCGTCGCCGGCGATCCTTCCATCGAGCGAATCGTCGATGAAGAAGAGACGGCGTTGAACGGCGAAATGTTCAAGGATGCGCGGCTTCAGGAACGTATCTTCGATCAAATACACGCGGTCGAGTTCAACATGGACGACGACTTCCGCAGCGCTGAGGTAGGTTCACTGCTTTCAGCAGGGCTGGGCAGCGCGTCGTTCGAACGCATCGCCGATGACGATACTGAAGGCGAACCGATCCGCGAGGCTGGCCGTCCGCGCGAGGCACATGTTTCGAGTTTCATCGACGACGTTGAGCCGGACACATTGCACAGCAGCAGTTTCCAGCGCATCAGCGACGACGAGGAAGAAGCACTGGCAGCCGAAGTCGTTGAAGAAAAGGCGGCGAGCAAACGAAGTCGCAAAGCCGCCGGTACTGACAAGAAGAAACGCACCTCGAAAGCTGCGACTAAGAGCAGTGCGTCGAAGAAAAAGACTGCGAGTAAGAAGTCGTCGAAGAAGCGAGCGAGTGCTGAGCCTGAAGGCGGCGAGTCTGAACAACCATCGCTCGGATACAGCGACTCGGAAGCGCGCATGATGGAGAACCAGTCGCGCGGTGAGTTTGCCACGCGCAGAGGCGGGCGGAGACGGAGGCGCCCAGGCAAGAACAAACCGCAGGGGCCCGGAGCTGAAGCGGACCATGTGGACGATCGTTCAAACGGTCATGACGATGAACGCGAAGTACAAATTGCGGAACCGCATGAAGAAGTAGTTCCAGTTTCCGCGCCGCCGCCTGAGCCCGTCCGCCAGCGCCGCGAGCGCGATCAGCGCCCGCGCGATCAGCGTGGTCATCGCGGCCAATCGCGACGCGAGCGACATCAGCCCGCCATCACCGATTTATTGAGTGAAGGCCAGGAGATACTCGTTCAGATCGCGAAAGAACCGATCGCGAAGAAAGGTGCGCGCATCACGTCGCACATCGCGCTGCCCGGACGTTTCCTCGTCTACATGCCGACCGTCGAACACGTCGGCGTGTCGCGCAAGATTGAGTCAGACAACGAACGCCATCGCCTCCGCAAGTTGATCCAGGCGATTCGGGCCGAAGAAGACATCCCGTCCGGCGGTTTTATCGTACGCACCGCGGGTGTCGGCATCAGTGAGAAGGAGTTGCGCGAGGACGTGCGTTATCTCGTGCGCACATGGCTCGACATAAGGAGCGGAGCGGAGAAATCCAAGGCGCCGGCTCTCGTCCATCGCGATCTCGATCTGGTACAACGACTGTTGCGCGATCAATTGTCAGACGATTTTGAATCGATCCGCGTCGATTCAGAGGATGAGTACCAGGCAATTGTTGAGTTCATCAACCGAATTCAGCCGCGGCTCGTAAAGCGCGTCAAGCTCTACACGAAAGAGCAGCCGATTCTCGAAGCCTACGGCGTACAGGCCGAGATCGATAAGGCGATCAAACCCCGCGTGTGGCTGAAGTCCGGCGGTTATCTCGTGATCAACCAGACGGAAGCGCTGGTGGCGATCGACGTCAACACCGGCAAGTTTGTCGGGCGTGGCAGCGGCCGTCTCGAAGATACGATCACGCGCACGAACCTCGAGGCAGTCGACGAGATCGTCAGGCAGATTCGCCTGCGAGATCTCGGCGGCATCATCGTGCTCGACCTGATCGACATGGAAGAGCGGCGCAATCGCCAAAAAGTAATGCAGGCGCTTCAGGATGCGTTGCGGAATGACAAGTCGCCGACGAAGGTGCTTTCATTCAACGACTTCGGTCTCGTGATCATGACGCGCAAGCGTGTGAAGCAGTCGCTCGAGCGAACGCTTTGCTCGCCTTGCCCGTACTGTCAGGGCGCCGGTCTCGTAAAGTCGCCGCAGACGATCTGTTACGAGCTGCTTGAAGAGTCGCGACGTTTGGCGAAGGAGTTTAACGGCGACCGCGACAACAAGCAGATCACGCTGCGAATCAATCCCGATGTTGCGAAGGCGCTGCGTTCGACCGAGCGCGACGTGATGGTGGAGATCGAAGACTATCTTGGTCCAATCGACATCACGAGCGACGCGACGATTCACCAGGAGCAGTTTGACTTCGCAGTGATCTAAGGCGCGGATTTAAGCGATCAAAGCCGCGGATCTATTTACGTGTTTGTAGAGGATGTCGCGCTGTTGAGGGATGAAGCCGGCCTCACGAATGAGGAACTGTAGCATTTGCTCGTCTGCTCGATTGTGAGCGCCGGCCGCTGAGACGACGTTTTCCTCGATCATGATCGAGCCCATGTCGTTCGCGCCAAAACGCAGCGCGACTTGTCCGAGACGCAAACCCTGCGTCAGCCACGACGACTGAAAGTTCTCGATGTTGTCGAGGAAAAGACGCGAGACCGCCAGCATCTTCAGATAATCCACACCCGTCGGCTCATCTTTTATCTTGCGGCCAAGCGCCGTGTTCTCGCGTTGAAATGTCCACGGTATGAAAGCGGTGAAGCCGCCGGTCTCGTCCTGTAGATCGCGAATGCGTTGCAGGTGCCTGACGCGATGTTCGATCTTGTCACCGATGCCGAACATCATCGTTGCTGTTGAGCGCAGGCCGACATGATGGACCGCGCGCATCACGTCGAGCCACTCATCGGTGGTACACTTCGTCGCCACGCGCTTGCGCACTTCGTCGTCGAGAATCTCAGCGCCACCGCCGGGCAGGCTGTAGAGTCCTGCTTCTTTCAGCCGCGTCATGATCGTTTCGTAATCGAGCTTCGAGATCAGGTGGATGTTGTGAATCTCGGGTGGCGAGAAGCAGTGCAACTGAAAATTCGGATACTTTTCGCGGAGCGAGCGCAACAGGTCTTCGTACCACTCGATGCCGAAGTCGGGATGTAGTCCGCCCTGCATCAGGACGCCGGTGCCGCCGAGGGCGATCGTCTCGTCGATCTTCTCGCAGATCTCTTCATAGGTGCGAACGTAAGTGTCGGGCGCACCGGGACGGCGATAGAACGCGCAGAAGGTGCAGACAACGTTGCAAACGTTCGTGTAGTTGACGTTGCGATCGATGATGTACGTGACGATGTTGTCCGAGTGGCGGCGCGAGCGTATCTCATCTGCGGCCGCACCCATCCGCGCGATGTCGTGCGACTCGAGGAGCAGCGTGCACTCTTCGACGGACATCCGTTCACCGGCAAGCACGCGATCGAGGATTGGTTGAATGTTCGACATCCGTGTCATCCGTGGCTAAGAAATCTTAACGGCTTCACGCGCTCAATTAAGCCATGTTTGAACGCCAATTCAAAATAGAGCCGCAATCCTTTTTCCATCGACTCATCTACTTTGAAAACGATGTTTTCGGTCAGGTAGTTTCGCAACTCTTCGACTCGCATCGGAATCTTTTCCCGGTATGAACGGACGATGTCCTCGATGTGGTCTACGCCTTCGTCGCGTGCGCCTGAGAAATCCACGAGTCGCGCGCGATCTGTCGCATCGTCGCTCACCATCCACATCGCAAAGACAAACCCGAGGCCGGTATGCTGCTGCCACAGAATCGCCATGTCCCAAACGTTCAATCCCTGTCGCGGGAACGTCATCCCCGGGTCGCCGATGATCAGCGCCGCGTCGTTCTTCTCAAGCATCTCCTCGAGGTTCGGAGAGCGCGTGGTCCATTCAGGCTCGTGGTCCAGAAACTCTCGAAAGATCACTTTAACGAGGGTCGCTGAAGTGCGCGACGATTCGTCCAAAGCGATGCTGCGAATGTTTTCGAGGTGTTTGTTCTTCGAAACGAGAACGACGCTCAGCACCTCTTTTCGCGAGCCGACGCAGACATTCGGCACCAGCAATCCGCCAGCAATTCGCTGATACTCGATCACCGGCACAAGCGCGCCGTCGACGGACGATTCGCGCAGCATTTGCGCGCAACGCGCGGGCACAGCCTCGACAAAGTCGACACTGCCCTGATGCGGTCCATGTAAAAAGCTCCAGATTAAAGGTGCGGAATTTAAGTAGCTCGAAGCAGCAAGTCTGAATTTCATTGTATAGGTCCTATAGGACATATAAGTCCTATATCGGGCTAAAAAATACGACACTTATATTTCGCGAATCAAATTGCTACTATTCGCCGGTGCCAATTTACGACGTCACTGTGCCGATATTTAACGAGTTGCCGACCTGGCCGGGTGATCCTGCGGTCGAGATCACCGATTGGCGCAATATGCCGGCTGGAGACGGCGTGAATGTTTCCCGGCTCAATTTCGGCGCGCATACTGCGACGCACGTCGACGCGCCCGCACATTTCATCGAAGGCGCCGGCAAAGTTGAAGACTTAGATCTCGGCGTGTTGATTGGCGAAGCGGAAGTGGTTGCCGTTCCGGAAGACTGTCGCGCGATTGACGAAACGTTCGTGTTGGCCCACTGTTCGCCGGGGGCTAAACGAATACTCTTTAAAACACGCAACTCAGCGTTCTGGAGCGAACCTAAACTTCAGTTTCACGAAGATTTCACCTATCTCGATTTAAAGGCAGCCCAGACGCTGGTCGAGCGAGGACTGAAGCTCGTGGGCATCGATTATTTATCAATCGAGAAATTTGGCTCTCCCAAACATGAGACTCACCTGGCGCTGTTGTCGCGCGGCGTGGTCATTCTCGAAGGTTTGAATCTCAGCGAGGTTCCAGCAGATCGATATGAACTGATCTGCTTGCCGTTACGTTTAAGAAGTAACCTGGGCGACGGCGCACCAGCGCGAGTGGTGTTGAGAACAATTGAAACAAACTGATCCGCAATATCGCGAGCGCGTTTACAAAATGGTCCGGCGCATTCCGCGCGGACGCGTCATGACGTACGGCCAGATCGCGGAATTGCTCGGCGACGGCTACACGCCGCGCACCGTCGGTTTCTGCATGCATTCATCACCAGACGGAACGCCCTGGCAGCGCGTCGTTAACTCGCAGGGTAAATGTTCGACGGGCAAGGTCGTTCTGCCGCACGATAAACAACAGCGCCTACTTGAACTCGAAGGCGTCGTCTTCGATAAAAACGGCCGTTGCAACCTCGAACAGTTTCTCTACATACCGAAGACCAGATCCCAAAAGGCACAAACTCTCTTTAAGTGACTTTGGTGTCTTTCTGTGGCAAGGAGAAAAGCGATGAGTTCAGATTCCATGCAACAACGCGTTCCTTACGCCGTCAGCCCGCCGCGTTATTCAGTCTCGCACCAGATGGTGACCACCGCTTTCGAGTTGCCGAACTATCGCGTCGTGCAGAACCTCGGCGTCGTGCGCGGTATCGTCGTGCGCTCGCGAAATGTCTTCGCGACGCTCGGTGCGACGTTGCAGACAATCGTCGGAGGCAACATCACTGTCTGGACCAAACTCTGCGAACAGACGCGCTCTGACGCGTTCGAGATCATGATCCAACACGCCACCGAGATCGGCGCGAATGCTGTCATCGGTGCACGCTACGACACCACCGAGCTCTCGCAAGGCGTTACTGAAGTGCTTGCTTACGGGACCGCCGTGATTGTTGAGCCGGCCAATCCGGGAGAGAGCTATCGTTCATGACACTGGATGACGTTCCGTTTGCGAAGTTGCTCGGCATTGAGGTCGAGTCCGTCGAGCCCGGCGTCGCCGTACTCACGATGAAGATGCGCGACGATCTCAAGCGAAACGGCGGCATCGCGCACGGGGGCGCGGTTGCGACCCTCATCGATTCCGCCATGGCTTTCGCAATCATGCCGATGCTCGGCGAAAACGAACACTCGATGACCGTCGATCTGACGATTCATTATCTGCGGCCGGTCAGTGAGGGTTCCGCGCGCGCGATCGCGCGCGTCGTGCGCGCCGGAAAACGCGTCATTACCGTTTCCGCGGACCTTTTTGACGGTAACGAAAAGCTTGCGGCGACTGCGATCAGCACCTATCTGCGAGTGATTTAAGCCACAGATGACACGGATGCTATTATGCTTGCGTGGAAGATTTAAGAAAATTTGCACTCTATTTTCGAAAATATAAACTCGAACTAGCGATCGGTATCGCGTGTATCCTCGGCAGCGTAACTGCCGGACTTTTTATTCCACTCATCGTCGGCCAGGCGGTCGACGCGAACTGGACTCAACTGTCCTGGTCGAAACTCACGATCTCCGCCGGTAAAGTCCTCGGTGCAAGTCTGATCAGCGGGCTTTTTCTTTTTCTGCAACGCCGCATTCTGATCGGCATGTCGCGCAACGTCGAGTACGACATGCGCCAGGAGTTTTATCGTCACCTGGTCGATCAGCCGCTCTCGTTCTTCCACGAACACCGCACCGGCGACTTGATGGCGCGCGCTACGAACGACCTGGCCGCAGTGCGACAACTCGCCGGCCCGATGATCATGTACACGTTGCAAACAGTGTTCGTGGTCATCCTGGTGCTGCCGTTGATGATCATGCTCAACTGGTGGCTGACGTTGTTGCTCTTTTTGACGATGCCGCTCGTTTCGCTGACGGTGAAGTTTTTCGGACAGCAGGTTCACACTCGTTTCGAAAAAATCCAGGACTTCTTCGGCCAGATCACGGCGCGTGCGCAGGAAAACTTCAGCGGCGTCCGTGTGGTGCGCGCTTACGCGCAGGAAGGCGCGGAGATGGCGGCGTTCAACAACCTCAACTTGCAGTATGCCGAGCGCAACCTCGGGCTGGTGCGCGTTGAGGCGTTGATGCGTCCGTTGATGACGTTTTTTTTCGGGCTCGGTTACATCATCATCATATGGGCGGGCGTGCCGCTCGCGGTGCGCGGCAAGATCACGGTCGGTCAGTTTACGATGTTCAATCTGTATCTGACGCGTTTGATCTGGCCTCTGATCGCGCTTGGATACGTCGTGAATCTTTATCAACGCGGCACCGCGAGTTTGAAGAGACTGAATGCAATTCTCCGAATCGAGCC
>DATDFT010000021.1:0-58370 GCA_036522475.1 Pyrinomonadaceae bacterium
CGCGCGCGCGACGGCGCGACACGTGTCGCCTCACCTTCCATCTTGCGGAAATGCGGCGGCCACGGCGCATCGCCCAAACCTGCGGCTTCGTCTTTGTCCGCCAGTTCGAGCAACTTCTCGAGCGAGCCCGCGTGCGCATCCATCTCCGCATGCGGATCTCCGAGCTTCTCGAAACGCTGCGGCACTGTCACCACGTTGAAATCGGCAGGATCACAGTCGGCAACTTCATCCCACGCAAGCGGCGTCGACACGCGCGCATCGGGCAGCGGACGCACCGAATACGCAGAACACGTAGTGCGGTCTTTTGCGTTCTGGTTGTAGTCAAGAAAAACTCCGTGCCGCTCTTCTTTCCACCACTTCGAGCTCGCGAGCTTCGGCAAACGACGCTCGATCTCGCGCGACAACGCGACCGCCGCTCGTCGCACCTCGCTGAAATTCCAGCGCGGATGAATGCGAACGTTGACGTGCATGCCGCGAGAGCCGCTCGTCTTGGGCCAACCGACCAGCGACATCTCTTCGAGCAGCGCTTTCACTTCCAGCGCCACGAGACGAACATTTTCCCACGCGACACCTGGACCAGGATCGAGATCCACGCGCAGCTCATCCGGATGGTCCAGATCCTGCGAACGTACCGGATGCGGGTGCAACTCGATGCAACCGAGATTCACGACCCACGCCAGTCCGGCAGCGTCGTCAACGACAACTTCTTCCGCAACTCGACCGGAAGGAAAGGATAACGTGGTCGTGCGCAACCAGAGAGGCCGGTTCGTCGGAGCGCGCTTTTGATAAAAGGCCTGACCTTCCGCGCCGTCAACGAAACGCTTCAAGACGATGGGTCGATCGCGAATGCCGGCGAGCGCGCCGGGTGCGATCGACAAGTAGTAACGAACGAGCTCGAGCTTCGAGAGTTTCCTTTCCAACGAAAAATACGGCTTGTCGGGATTCGTTACGCGAACCTCGCGCCCGTCAATCGATAACACCTCAACTTGTTCTTTTGCGCTTCCCACTATAAAGGCTTCAACATTTTGATGAAGTGGACCGGCACTTTTGTTTCGACGTCTGCGGGAAACGGGCTCGTGCCATCTTCAATGTAACCGCGCTTCCGATAAAACGACGGCAGCTCCTCTCGCAGGTGGACGATCAGTATGTCCATGAAACGCGAACCGCGCTCGCGGCAGTATTGCTCGGCCTCCTGCATCAACAGCGATCCGAGCCCGCTTTGCTGGCAAGCAGGATCGACTGACAGAAGCCCGAGGTACGAGCGCGTACCGCGCATCTCAACGTAAACGCATCCGTTAACTTTGTCATCACTCTCCGCGAGCAGGAAGTCGCCTTTGCCGAGCGATTGGAGAGCCTCTGCTTCCGTGATGCGCTTTGAATCAATAAAGAAGCCTTCAGCGATGCGAAACGCCGCGTTGATGACGTCCGTTATCTTCGCAGCATCGGCAGCTGTTGCCACACGAATTCGAACAGTACTGTTGGACATAAAAAACAGAAAGAGGCGAAATCACTTAAATAAAACCATACTAACAGTTCAAAGAAAACCACAAGTGCATTATGCTGCAAGCCCTTTTGAACCATGAGCACACAAGCTGTCAGTGACGCGGCGCCGGAAGCGCGCTCCGGACTCGATGCATGGCGACGCGGCGAGTTGCCGCCGCCGCCACGGCCAAAGGGCCTCGAATGGTTCAGCGCGATTGGTCCAGGCGTGATCGTGCTTGGAGTGTCAATCGGCAGCGGCGAATTCCTGCTTGGACCAGCAGCATTTGTGAAATACGGTCTGTCGTTGTTGTGGGTGGTTGGAGTGGCTGCGTTGCTCCAGACACTCCTGAACGTCGAGCTGATGCGCTACACGATGGCAACCGGCGAGCCGATCATGACCGGCTTCATGCGAACCCGCCCCCACTCGACTTTCTGGGCCTGGTTCTACGCCACCTTCTACTTTCTGCAAATGGGATGGCCCGGCTGGGCCGGTGCCGCTGCGGGTGCGATCTTCTTTCTGTTCACAAAGCGCTTGCCGGGCGCCGCGGAGTCAGGGATGGTCTACGGGATCGGAGTCGGACTGTTTCTGTTATGCGGACTCATTTTGATGGTTGGACGTCGTATCGAACGCACGCTCGAGTATCTCAACTGGATCATGCTCGCGGCCATCATCGGCGGCTTCGGCTTGCTCGCAATCATGTTCGTACCTTTATCGACGTGGGCGGCGGCGGTTGCAGGATTCGCGGGCTTCGACGTACGAACAGGCTCGTTTCAATTCGTGCCTGCCGGCGCAGACTTCTTTTTGCTCGGCGCGTTTGCTGCTTACGCGGGAGCGGGCGGTGTTGCGAATCTGACGTTGAGCAACTGGGCGCGAGACAAAGGCTACGGCATGAGCAGCAGCGTCGGTTTCATTCCCGCAGCCGTTGGCGGGAAGAAAGTTGCACTCGCTCACTCCGGAACCACTTTCGAACCAAACGCGGAGTCGCTCGCACGCTGGCGCGGTTGGTGGCGAATCGTGCGCGTGGATCAGTGGGGTATCTTCTTCGTCGGTGCGATTCTCGGGATGGCGCTGCCGGCGTTGCTTTACGTGACGTTCGTGCCTGCCGGTGTTGACATTCGCGGGCTGGGAATCGCGGCGGCGCTGGCACATGCAGTGGCGACGCAGAAGGGCGCGATCTTCGGCGGTGCGATCGCGATACTCGGCGTGTGGATTTTGTTCAAGGCACAGCTCGACATTCTGGAAGGCATGACACGCGCGATCACGGACATTCTCTGGACGGGCAGCGCTCGCATTCGCGCGTGGCGCGGCGGCGACGTCCGCGTCATCTACTATTCAGTGCTGGCCATAATTTCCGTGTGGGGAATCATCGCGCTGCGTCTGACACAACCGATCATCCTACTGTCGCTGAGCGCGAACATGGCAGGCATCGTCTTCATCATCAGTTCGATTCACTTGCTTTACGTGAACACGCGTCTGCTGCCGGTAGCGCTACGGCCGCCGCTCTGGCGTCGTCTCGCCCTCGTCGCGCTCGCGTTGTTTTACGGGCTGTTTTTAACGATGTGGGTCTGGAGTTTGATTTTGAAACGGTTGTAAACGCGAAAGATACGGGATTGGATTTGCAATTCCGGCGCGAGGGGACTATAGTTTTCCGCAATTAGATGGTTGGTGAATCCTTCCATCGACGTGGTTGTCGGGGTGAGGACGATGACCACATAAGATTAGGCGCGATGGCCAAGCCGTCGCGCCTTTTCGTTATAATTTCTGCCGGTAAATAAATCAGTGCAAAAAGAAAATAAGTCACTTCAAATAGAGCAAGACAGGAAGAGGGGCTTGTTCTACTTTTCGGCCCTGATTCTAATCCTCGCAATCAGCTCAGGCGTTCGTGCTCAGGACAAAACGCCACAGACTTTTAACGCGCAGGGTGTCTCGATCGAGTTCACTGCGACGCCGACGAGTCCCGAGTTTCAGAAGGTTGTGGCGGGTGAGGAGGCGACGGTGCGGTTCAAGATCACTGGCAGCAATGGCGGTGTGCCGCTCACGAATCTGCGACCGGTGGCGTGGCTCGATCAGCGCCAGACAAACGACGCGATCGGCGCGCGTGAGTGTCGCGAGAAGGTGCAGTCGTTTCTGCAACCGAGTTTTAGCAAACGTCCCACCATCGATCTGAACGCCTACTTCATTCTCGCGCTAAATAACGAACCAAACATTTCCGTGATCGATCCGTTGTCGGGTTTCGGCGGCAGCAAACTTTACACGCTTGTCCCACTCTCGAGTCCCGGCGAAGATTGGGTGATGACTGCCGATAACAAACGGCTCTACGTCTCCATGCCGGCCGCCAACGCAGTCGCAGTGATCGATATTCCAACCTGGAAAGTAATCGATAGGATCAATGTCGGCGTGATGCCGATGCGACTCGCCCTGCAACACGATGAGAGATATCTCTGGATCGACAACACCGCCGGCAGTTCGGCCGAGAGTCGCGTAACTGTGGTCGACACCGTGAATCTGAAAGTCGTGAAGCAGTTGGTCACCGGACTCGGCCATCACGAGATCGCGTTCAGCGACGACGATAGCATCGCGTTCGTCACCAACGATGAGACAAGAACTGTATCAATCGTCGACGTCAGAACTCTGAAGGTGTTGAAACAGATCAGCACAGGTGTTTTGCCAAGCGCAATCGCATTCTCAACCTTGAGCAAAACGGCATACGTAGCGGTGCAGGGCGACGGCACGATCATGGCGATTGGCGGACCGCGACATGAAGTAATCGCACGCATTCCGACCGAACCTGGAACCAGCGTCCTGGGTATCCCATCTTCCGGTCACTATGGTTTTGCACTCAACCCGGCAAAAAGCACCGTTTACGTTTTCGATCTCTCGTCAAACCGCCTCTTGCAAAAGGTGCCCGTCGGGCCGGGGTCGGATCAGATCAGTTTCACGCAGCAGTTTGCTTACGTGCGATCGACCGGCAGCGAGTTCGTTACGATGATCAAGTTGGCTGACATCGGTAAGGAAGCGGCAGTTACGAAGTTTCCCGCGGGACAACGAGCGCCTGCCGAGTCGCAGTCACATGCATCGGCGGCAGCGATTGTCGCGGCTCCCGAAGACGGCTCGGTGCTCGTCGCGAATCCGGCTGACAAGATGATCTACTACTACACCGAAGGTATGGCCGCGCCGATGGGAAGTTTTCAAAACTACAAACGCAACCCACGCGCGCTGCTGGTGATGGACAACAGCCTGCGCGAAACGGTGCGTGGCGTTTACAGCACGACCGTACGACTCAACGCGGCCGGTCAATACGACGTCGCTTTTCTGCTCGACTCGCCGCGTGTAGTCAACTGTTTTGAGTTGAGTGTTGCGGAGAATCCGAACGCGCCGAAGAAACCCGAGACGGCGATCAAGATCGAACCACTCGCGAACGAAGCGGTGGCTAACGCGGGCACGCGGTTTAAGGTGCGCTTCAAAGTAATCGACTCGAAAACGGGCGCTGCCAAAACGGATCTCAACGATCTCACGGTGCTCGTGTTTCTCTCGCCGGGCATCTGGCAGCAACGCGATTTCGCCTCATCGCTTGGTGAAGGCGTTTACGAAACCAGTTTTGTACCGCCGAGTGCGGGCGTGTACTATGTGTTCTTCCAGAGCGCCTCGCTCGGACTCAGCTTTAATTCATTAACACCGCTGACCATTCAGGCGGTGAAAAACTGAAGTAAGCCGCAAACAGGCACAATCACAAAAAGAGGATTTATGAAGTCAATCGCACTCATCGCGATCTTTTTCATGCTCGGAGTGATCCACGTTCACGCGCAGCAACCGGAACCTTCGGCCGCGCAAAAGTATTTCACGGACACTGTTCTCATCAATCAAAACGGCGAGAAGATGCGCTTTTACAGCGACCTGTTGAAAGGCAAGACCGTCATCATCGACTCATTCTTCGCCACTTGCCAGGGAAGTTGTTTGCCGATGAATCGCAACCTCGAGAAAGTGCAGGAAGCACTCGGCGACAGGCTTGGTAAAGAAGCGGTCATCATCTCAATCAGTGTTGACCCGACCGTCGATACTCCTACGACACTCAAGGCTTATTCTCAGAAACTGAACGCGCGGCCCGGCTGGTATTTTCTGACTGGCGACAAAGAGAACGTAGAGTTTGTACTCAAGAAACTCGGCCAGTTTGTCGATAACAAGCAGGATCACCTGAACATCTTCATCATCGGCAACGAGCGAACAGGGCTCTGGAAGAAAGCCTTCGGACTCGCGAAGAGTGAAGAGTTGATCAAAGTCGTCGACAGCGTCATAAACGACAAACCCACTCAAGAGTGAAAAGCAGTTTCACGAAAAGGCGCAAAGTTGGCAAAGGCGCAAAGGCGGTCATAAATCTTCTTTGCGTCTTTGCGTTTGTCTTTGCGCCTTTGCATGAAAGTTCGGTCTTCGCACAAACACCGCTGACGCCGCAGGAGAGTCGGGGCAAAGAGATCTACCTGCTCGGTACGAGTAAATCCGGTAAAGACATTCTGGCTTACATCGGCGACTCGTCGCTCGAGGTGCCCGGCAGCTCGATGGCCTGCGCCAATTGTCACGGCATGGCCGGTCAGGGCAAGCCCGAGGGCGGCATCGACCCTTCAAACATCACGTGGGAGGCGCTGACCAAACCGTACGGCGTCACGCACTCCAGCGGTCGCAAGCATCCGGCCTATACCGCGCGCGGACTCGAGCTCGCGATCACACGCGGCGTCGATCCGGCAGGCAACAAGCTGCTGAACGCAATGCCGCGCTATCAGATGTCGAAAGAGGATCTCGCCGACCTCGTCATCTACCTGAAGCGACTCGGAACGGATCTCGATCCCGGCATTCGCGAGAATCAAATATCGATCGGAACGACGCTGCCCGCGAGTGGTCCATTGGCTGAGATGGGTCAGGCAGTGAAAGACGTCGTCAACGCATACTTCGCGGAAGTGAATCTTCAGGGGGGCATTTACAATCGCCGGCTCGAACTCAAAGTCAGTGAAACCGGCAACACTGCTGCTGCGACGCGCGCGAACATCGAACAGTTAATCAATGACGAGAGAGTGTTTGCGATGACAAGTGCATTTCTCGCCGGCTCCGAAAGGGAGTTGGTTCCCGTCTTTGCCGAGTTGAAAGTGCCTCTGGTTGGTCCAATGACACTCGATCCACAGTTGGGAACACCGTTGAACCGTCAGATCTTTTATCTGTTGTCTGGAAATGCCGGACAGGCGGAGGCGCTGATCAGTTTTCTTAAGAAGCGAGGAGACTTCAAGGATCGTGGGCTCGCGGTCATGTATTACCGCGGCGAACTGTACGCCGGCATTGTTGAAGGCATTCGCAAACAGAGTGAAAGAGAATCGTTGAAGACGACGGTGTACGAGTACCCAGGCGGCAATCTGGATGCGGCCGACTACATCAAGCAAATGCGACGCGACGAGCCTGCGGCAGTTTTCTTTATGGGCAGTTTGCAGGAGACGTTGGCGTTCATGACGGAAGCGGCGAAGGTCAACTGGTTTCCTGAGATCTTGTTGCAGAGTGGAGCCGTTAGTGGAGTGATTTTCGACGCGCCGGCGGGGTTTCAAGGAAAGATTTTTTTTACAGCTCCCACGTCGCCGGAGGATCAAACTGCTGATGGTTTGAACGAGTTTCGCGCGCTTGCGGAGAAGTACAAGTTGCCGGAGAAGCATCTGGCGGCGCAGATCACGGCGTACAGCAGTGCGAAAGTATTGGTCGAGGCGTTGAAGCGAGTTGGAAAGGACTTGAGTCGCGACAAGTTAGTTCAGACGCTCGAAGGATTTTATGAGTTCCCGACAGGATTGACGCCGCCACTCACTTACGGACCTAACCGCCGCGTGGGCGCAACGGGCGCGTATGTGGTTGGGGTTGACCTGAAAGAAAAGAAATTCACACGGATGAGCGGTTGGGTGGGAATCGAGAAATAGGTCCTATGAGTCGTATAGGTCCTATGCAATGAAAGGGAATCATGGCTCTAAAAATATTTTGCCTCATAGCTTGCTTGATCTTGCCGGTGGCGGTGTTGCCGCAGACGCGTCGCGCAAATCCAAAGCCCGCGGCGCAGAAGGTCGTTTACGCGTGTCCGATGCATCCGAACGTCACCTCAACGAAACCTGGACGCTGTCCGAAGTGCGGCATGGAACTGCGTGAAGTTAAATCCGAACCGACCCCCAGTCCTTCGCCCACTCCTTCAGAGCAAGTAACGCCATCATTCTCCTCGGCAAAAATTCCCAACACTCGCATCTACGATCAAAACGGCAAGCAACTCAATTTCTACAACGACCTGGTCAAAGGCAAAACAGTCGCGATTAATTTCATCTTCACGACTTGTACCGCGAGTTGCCCGCCACTCACCGCAACCTTTCGCCGTGTCCAGCAAGACGCCGAAGAACGCGGACTGCCGCTGCAACTGATCTCGATCAGCGTGGACCCAACCGTCGATACACCAGAACGTCTGCACGCGTTTGCCGAAAAATTCAAGGCTGGACCCGGATGGACTTTTGTCACCGGAGATAAAAGCGAAATCGACTCACTGCTTCAGGGTCTCGGCGCTGCCGTAGCAAACAAAAACGATCACACGCCGATGATCATGATCGGCAACGACGGCGCTGATTACTGGACTCGAGCGTACGGTCTTTCATCACCTTCACAACTCGTCGATTTGATTGCAGGTGCTGCGGCGCGACAGTAAGCTTCGCAACAAAACCATACAAGGAATTTTCCTTGACACAGAAAGTGATGAGAACTACGCTTCACGTGTCAACAATCAGGGTTTGTTTTACTCACTCGACTGTGACTACTCAGTCGACACCAGCTCTTAAAACTTAACTGACCTTCCTCGGACATTGTTCCGGGTTCCAATTGATCCTCAGTCATTTAATGTCGCCGCCAAGGTAACAGCAAGAAGGAGAAGTGAAATGCTCGGTTTGAGATCCACCGTCAAATATTTCGTCATCTCATTCGCTGCGATCATTCTGAGTTTGTTGACTGCTTCGCTTGCGGTAGCCCAAACGCCGGCAACCGCGGCTGTTGAGAAAGCCACTATTGAACCGAGTGCGGTGGTTCCGGAAACTGCCGCAAAAATCCCCGTCGCATCAACAGCTAAAGAAGAAATGCCGGCGGCGCCCGCAAAAACCGTAACCGAGCCGGCACCGAGCACCCCGGCAACTCCTCCGCAAGTCATTGCGTGTCCACCCGGCACACGAAAGATCAAGGCTGACGTCGTAGCGATCCCGCAGCCGATCATGCTGAACCGTCTCGGAGCGACGATCCCGAACGGATTCGTCTTCGCGTTGCGATCCGACACGGTCACAAACAACGGCAACATGTGGCTCCGGCCGGGAAAACGGCCACGCCCGGTCGTGCTGCGTGCGAACGTCGGCGATTGCCTGCAAATCACTTTTCAGAACGCGATACCCGCGCCAAAATTTGCGCAGTCAACGCCGCAGTCTCCGCCAGTCGCAACAACCGAAGTCTCTCTTCACATCCAGGGACAGGAATGGGCGACCGGTCCGGCCGACGACGGCTCGTTTGTCGGCAAGAACAACTCGAGTCTCGCAACCGCTCCGCCAACACCGATACCAGCACCCGCGCCACCCAACGCGCGCACTTACACCCTCTTCGTGAAGAACGAAGGAACGTTTCTGCTCTACACGATGGGAGACACTGAAGGCGATCCCGTCGGCGGCCAACTCAGCCGCGGCCTCTTCGGCGCGCTCAACGTTCAGCCGAACGGCGCCGAATGGTATCGCAGCCAGGTATCACAACAGGATCTCGCGCTCGCGACTAAGAAAAACGGTTCAGGACAACCGCTGAAGACTACAGATGGCCAGCCGATCATCGACTACAACGCCGTCTATCCGGGCGGTTCAACTTACCCTGATGGAACGCCAATCCCGGCGAACACGCCGATCCTGAAGATGCTCGATGCAAAGAACAACATCGTGCACAGCGATCTCACGGCAATCATCACCGGGCCGAACGCAGGAAGATTTCCCGGCACCACCGGTGTAAACAATCCCGAGCCGCCGTGCAACGCGACAAACAACGGCAGCGGCGCAACGAACCCGTTGTTCTGCGCTAACCCATCTGCGCCGGATCGAAAACAGCCTTATCGTGAAATCACGATCATCTATCACGAGGTCGGGCAGGTCGCGACGCAGGCGTTTCCCGTGTTCAGCGATCCCTCGCTCGGCATGGTGAGCACAATCAACGCCGGTTTTGATGGGTTCGCGATCAACTACGGCACAGGCGGCATCGGCGCCGAAGTCTACGCAAACCGCATCGGTGTTGGTCCGATGGGCTCCTGCGTGGACTGCAAGTTTGAAGAGTTCTTCCTGAGCGCGTGGTCCGTTGGCGATCCTGCGATGCTGGTCGATCGTCCTGCGAACTCGAGCGTGCTGCCGGCTTTCACCACCGCGCCCGCGGAGCCACCCGTACCGAACAGTCCACCGTCAACAACACCGCCCGTGCTCTGCACGGCGGCCCAACTCGGCGACACTGGCGCCGCTCCCGATCCGAACTGCGCAAACGCGCGCGTACCGGTGCCGGGTGCGGTGAATGGTTTTCCGTACAAACTGGCGCCGCTCGCGAAGGCAACCAAAGTTTACTATCCGGACGATCCATCGAACGTCTATCACAGCTACATCAACGACCACACGAAGTTCAGAATTCATCACGGCGGCACAGTCGCCACGCACGTTCATCACCAGCATGCACACCAGTGGCTGCAATCGCCGAACAGCGACGAAGGCGCGTATCTCGACAGCCAGATGATCAGTCCCGGTGCGAGCTACACGCTCGAGATGACGTTCAACGGCAGCGGCAACCGCAACAAGGTGGTCGGCGATTCGATTTTTCACTGTCACTTCTATCCGCATTTCGCGGCAGGCATGTGGGCCATGTGGCGCACCCACGATACGTTTGAAGTCGGCTCGCAGGTAGATGCGAATGGTATTCCCGTTACCGGAACGCGGGCGCTACCGGACGGGGAGATCAAGGCAGGCACACCAACGCCCGCCGTGGTGCCGATGCCAACGCTGCCCATGGCCCCCATGCCTTCATCAGTGTTCATCCAAAATGGACAAGTGGTTTACGGAACTCCGGCTGCTCCCGATCCAACCGGAGCCGGCGTCACCGTCAACCCCGGTTTTCCGTTCTTCATTCCCGGTATCGCCGGCGCACGCGCGCCGCATCCGCCGCTCGACTTCGCGCCAGACGGTGCTGGTGGATTCATGGATGGTGGTTTGCCGCGTCACATCGTGAACGGCGGCACGATCGCTTACGAGAAACACGATCAGTTTGACTGGAGTAAAGACCTCGCGACGATGAACGCCACTCAGCTTCCTGAAGGCGGCACGAACGTCGAAAAAGTGGCCATGAACTTCTTTAAAGTCCGCTGCCGCCCGTCTTTCTTCCCGAATGGTGCGCCCGGCGGTTGTCCGTCAACGAATGTGACCTCACCAAACATGACGCAGAACACTCCACCCACGGGTTTTCTCGTGAATGGCCTGCCGCTTGGTCCACAGAGCGGCGCGCCGTTCGCCGATCCCGCAGTTGACGACAATGGCAAAGCGATCAACGTCATCAACGGCGTACAGCAAAAGCGCGTCTACAAAGCGGCTGCGATCCAACTGAACGTCGTCTTGAACAAGAAAGGCTGGCACTTCCCGCAACAACGCATACTCACTTTGTGGCAGGACGTGAAACCAACACTCGCTTACACACCGGGCGGCAGCGGTCGCGCGCCTGAGCCACTCTTCTTCCGTGGCAACTCAGGGGACATCATCGAGTACTGGCATACGAACCTCGTTCCGAATTATTACCTCGTCGATGATTTCCAAGTGCGCACGCCGACTGACATCCTCGGCCAGCATATTCACCTCGTGAAGTTTGACGTGACTTCGTCAGACGGCGCGGGCAATGGTTTCAATTACGAAGATGGAACGTTCAGTCCGAACGAAGTGCAGGAGATGATCCACGCGATCAATGCGCCCGGCGGAAGCTGGACGCCGTGTCCCGGTTGCACCGCGACTACACTCGCGCCCAAGCCGCCACCGGCTGCGATCTGTGCCGGTCCGAATCCGCCCGCGCAGTGCGCAAGCGACTGGATGGGAGCGCAAACTACGATTCAACGCTGGTATCTCGATCCCGTTGTCGACAGCCAGAACGTCGATCGAACTTTGCGCACAGTTTTCACGCACGATCACTTTGGACCATCGACGCACCAGCAGGCAGGTCTCTACGCGGGTCTGGTAGTCGAGCCAAGAAACTCGCAGTGGAAAAACGCTGAAGATGGTTCAGCGATGGGCGGCGGCACGATCACGACGCCGCCGGTTCGACCCGATGGTGGTCCAACGAGTTGGAAAGCCAACATCGTTACGACCAACGCTCCCGACAGTTATCGTGAGTTCATGCTCGAGTTTCAGGATCTTCAGCTTGCCTACGATCAGGGATCGAGAAGCGCGCCTGATCCGGCCAAGGACAAGGGCTGGCGCGATGCTACTCACGCCGTGAATCCGACGGTGTTTCCTGAGTTTGGGCAAGTGAGGCCACGACTGGTGAGCACCGGAAACGAGAATCCCATCACGGGTACGCAGTCAGTTAACTATTACAATGAGCCGGTTCCGTGGCGACTCGGACAGTTCAAGGATCTCTCGTACGCTTTCGACAACCAGACTGCGCTCGCCGTCAATCCGAACATTCCGAACCCGGATCCATGGACGCCGCTCATGCGCGCGTACCAGGGCGACAACGTTCAGGTCCGCACGCTGGTCGGCGCGCACGTGTTCGCGCACCAGTTCAACCTTGCTGGTCCAACGTGGTTCGCGGAGCCTTCGTGGAAGAACTCCGGTTACCGCAGTAACCAACCGATGGGACTCTCGGAACACTTTGAGCTGCTGTTCAAAGTACCGTCGTCTTCCGCGCCGCTTCCGATGAATGGCGCCGTTCGAAAGTGTCCTGATGGTATGTCGAGCGCGAACTGTGTCGATTACTTCTACAGTCCGAGCTTTGACGAGACGGGAATCGCGCAAGGTTTGTGGGGCATCTTCCGTTCTTATGATCCGACAGCAACGGCGACGAGATTGCAGCCGCTGCCGAACAATTCGATTGCGCCGACCAATAACGTGACCTACGCAACTTGTCCGGCAAGTCTTCCGGCATCGCAGAAACGTGTCTACAACATCACCGCTGTGACTGCGCAGAAAGCACTGTCGGGTCAGGCGCAGTCTCCGGGCGAGCTTGTCTTTAACTCTCGAGTAATGCCAGGCGCCAGCTCGAGCCCGGGAAACATCAGCACCTTGCTGGGCGTCATGTTCGTGCGATCGGAAGATCTCGACAATAACGGAGTGCTCAAGCCTGGTGTTCAGATTGAACCGCTCATCCTGCGTGCAAACGCGGGCGACTGCATCGATATCAATCTGACGAACAAGCTCGATCCGTCGTCCAAAGTTTTCAGTCACAACTTCAACTGGCCGGCGCCGTTCAACATCACGGTGCCGAACACCACGCCAAGCGACGGTACTACGCAAGTGCCTGCTTACAACTCGAAGATGTCGTTTTATGTTGGGCTGCATCCGCAACTGCTCAGTTACGATGCTGCATCGAGCTACGGCATGAACGTGGGCTGGAACAGCAAGGGCCGCGCGGACCAGTTCGCGAACTTCAACGAGACGGTGAAGTATCGCTGGTATGCCGGCAAGATCGATCGCGGCTCGAACGGAACGCTTAATTACACGCCAGTGGAGTTTGGCGCGCTCAACCTGTTCTCGTCAGATCCGATGTTCCAGCATCCGAACGGCGTGTTTGGACAGATGATCATCGAGCCTGCGGGTTCGACGTGGCAGTGCGGCGATCCGGGTAGCCTTGGATCGTGCGATCCGGGTTCGGAAAAGTCTCGCGCTTCGGCGACGATCACTTCGCCCGCGGGCGCGAAGTTCCGCGAGTTCTCGATCATGCTGAGTGATGCTTTGATCACTTCAGCCGCTGGTCCAGTTAACGCGATCAACTATCGCACTGAACCGGCCAACCATCGTTTTGCTAAATCGGGAACAGACGTTTCATGCATGACATCGAACACGTTGGCCGATCCGACCCTGACCACGCCCACGCAGATCGGCGAACCGCAAACGCCGATCTTCAAAGCGGACCCCGGCGATCAAGTGCGCTTCCGCATGACGCATCCGCTCGGCACAGGCAATTCGGAGGTGTTCACGATCCACGGTCATAGCTGGCAACGGAATCCTTATCAGAAGAATTCGACCATCATCGCGCCAAATAACCTTTCGCAATGGATGGGTTCGCGTGATAATCACGGTTCGAGCGATCACTTCGATCTGGTGATCCCGAAAGCTGGTGGCACGTTCAGCCGGCCCGGCGATTATCTGTACACGACTTATCTGCCTGCTGATGCGTCGTCGGGATCGTGGGGGATCTTCCGTGTCGGCAATCCGTCGACACCCACTGGAGTTTGCACGTCTGGTGCAAGCACGGAGCCGGCGCCCGGTGCACGACCGCCAATTCAGAATTTGATCGAGCGCTTCCGCCGTCCGCCACTTAATCCAACCGGCAGACCATAGGAGCCAAATATTATTGACTAGCCCTGAAGGAGGAATTTATGGCCGGCAAGACGAATGGCAAGGGGAAGAAAGACAAAGGCAAGGGCGGAGGCAAGTATGTCACCGACACTGTTGCCGTCATATTGAAGCGTGATTGTGCCGAAGCCCTGTACGCCGCGCTCGTAGTCGCCCTCGGCACCTTGCCCACTCCCAAGAAGAAGAAAAAGAAGAAGGGGAAGAAAGACAAAGGCAAAGACAAAGGAAAAGATAAGGGCAAAGATAAAGGCAAAGATGGCGGCGGTGGTAAAGGCGGCAAGAAGTAGCCGAGACATGCAGAGGTGTATTGCCAAGGATCTGCTCGATGAATTTTTAGGGCAGCGAACGTTTCAGAAAAGCTTTTGCGGGAAACTTCTGGGTCTGGCGCGACAACGCGGGGTGGCGTGGGAAACGCGGTGTTTGGCGGTGCTGATGCTCGAGCACCTCGTTCTTAAGTTGCGACCTGACGATCTCGAAGCGTTCGATTACCTGTTCGCAGAGTTGAAGCTGAAAGCGTCCCGGGGCGAGCTTTCGGCTGCGGTTTTGAAAGAGGGGTACTCGACCACTGAGTTACGCCCGTTCATTCTTGAGTTTCAGCGCCGGCTCGCGCGGCTCAGTCGCGTGCATCAACTGATTCGCGGTCGCAAGACTTCGCCCGAAGCGCTCGGCGAATTTGTCACGGTGTCACGCAGCGAATGCAAGCTGACACTTGCGCGTTACCTGTTCACGCCCGAGGAAGTTGTCGACCGAATTGTCAGGCAGATCAGGATCACGGACGGCGTAAAAGATCTCGACCTTAACCAGTCCCGCTACATCGATGCGGAGATGACGCGCGCGATCGCTGGATTACCGGACTACGAAGCCGCGATCCTGCGATGCTTATGTGAGGGACCGAAGATCTACTGGGTGAGCGACGCTACGAGTTCGCGCATCAACTCGCTCGTCGAGTATCCGCTCACGACCGTCGTGCTGGTAATCAAGCCGCCCGGAAGTGAGCTTGAATTCGAACTCAAACGCGCCGGAAGAAAAGGCGACAATCCGTTCAGCGTCGTCTTTCGTCGGCCCGGTTTCAGAGTAGCTCCGTCGCATCGACTCGACGGCGGCAGCATGCAGTGGCTCTTGCGTTACGAGGCGCGCAGTGCTTCGAAGTTGAAATCGATCTTTCGCCTGGTCCATGGCCGCGAAGCATCGGTTCCCGGATACGTCGCGCGCAATACGATCTTTTCGATTCCGACTCGCGTTGGACCAGTGGCCGGGTTCAGATACTTTTCAGACGCCCTCGTTTTTGGCGAGCAGAATTTCGCGCAGATGAGCGACGCGATGAAAGATGTAGTCGCGGCGTTGATAAAGGAAGAGGGCGAGAACCTGCCCGTGGCGCCGGGTGAGATGGGACTCGCGGCCGAGTTCCTGAGTCACGTGCAGCCCGCGCAGTCGATTCTGACTCGTACGAGCTCGTTTCGCGTTGACAAGATCGGCCTCTACCTGTCCGCGCGAGGTGCTGAGAGATATTTCAAGGAATCTCTTCAGCATGATTACACGGCTGCCGAGGCGAAACAGTTTGCGGATACGCTGCTCGAGGAGGTGCTCGGCGTTTACGATCCTCCTGAGATTGAATGCGAGGAGTACGGTGAGTATGTCGACGCGGCGTTTTGTGTTGCTTCGAATCGCGCGCGTGCTGACGAGATCTTTCTGAACCTGGTGCGACAGATCGCGGAGCTCTGGGGCACGATGCTGGGCGCACGCGGTCAGTCGCGCGGTGAGTCGCTGGTGGCGCGAAACGTCGGGCTGAAGAGTGTCTGGCACGATGGCGAGTGGCGCGTGAGGTTGATCTTCATGGACCACGATGCGCTCTCGTTTCCGGACCTCGAGAATGGACATTACTACGCGCAGACTGCGATGCCCGCGGTGTTGCTGGATGAGCGACACGCGTGGGGACGTGCGAATCCGGCGTTGTTTCCGGAAAGCCTCGTCGGACATTTGTTGAGCATCTACCGGATCGACAGTGAGCTCGAAACGCGCGCGCAGCGGCTCGAGGAAGAGGTGTTGAAGGCGGCGTATTTGAAGACGCAGCAGGCGATATTGAACGACGTGCGTCTTCATGCGTTTTTCAGTGATGTGTTTCGCAGCAGGCTTTTTGATTGGGACGAGTTCGCGCACGGGTATTTGAATGGGCGTGGTGCGAAGTGGGAAAAAAAGATGCGCAAGATGTTTGCGGAGAAAGGGTACGAAGCGGACGCGTTTGAGTATTACACGCAAGCCGCGGACAAAGGCCGCGGATTTCTCGAACGCAACCGTTTCTTATACGAATCGTAGCTAGAACAAGTCAGGAAGAGGGGCTTCTAGCTAACTTGGGTTATGTCGGAGAATGTGTTGAGCGAAGGTTATGAGCGGGAGGGGCTGGTGTTTCCGATCGCGGTGCTCGCGCCGGATGAAGTGAAGGAGTATCGCAACGCGCTCGACGCGATCATGACGGCCTGTGGTGAAAGCAAGCGTTTCGACAACCTGCACCTTCACTTTCCGTGGGCGTATCGCCTGGCGACAAACGAAGCGGTGCTCGATGCCGTCGAAGCTATCCTCGGCCCGGACGTCGTGATCGACGGCACGCTGATCTTCTACAAACCGCCGCGTGATAACAGCTACGCGTCGTGGCACCAGGACAGCGTGTATTCAGGCTGGCATCTCACGCCGTCCGTTTCAGCATGGATCGCACTGACGCCGAGCGAGCCGGCGAACGGCTGCATGCGCGCGATTCCCGGTTCGCACAAGCTCGGATTGTTGGACCATGAAAACATCAAGGATCCGAATCTTTTGAACCGTCGTGGCGAACGCCTAAGCGTGGCCGTTGACGAGTCGCAAGCGGTTGACATCGTTTTGAAGCCCGGTGAGATGTCGCTGCATCACACGAACATCATTCACGGTTCAAAACCCAACGGCTCCGACGGTCCGCGAATCGGTTTCATCGTGCGCTTCGTTACCAGCCGAACGCCAAATCGCGACCGTGCGGTGATCCGGGCGCGTGGTCACGGTGATTGCAGTCACTTGACACTGGCGACGCCGCCCGTGGATGCGAATCTCGAGACAGCGGTTGCAGCGTGGCGCTCAGTCAGGTGGTAGCCGCAAGGCGTGATTAGGCGAGTTGAAAACACGTTCTTTTCGTCCCTCGCGCTTGAGGAAATGGATGGCAGTGTTCTTTGAAACAGTATTCTTCGCCACGTCGATACCGCGAGTGAGCGTAGTCCGGCGAAGCAACTGGGCCTGATCGCACGTGAGATCGATCACCTCGTCGAAGCCCGTAACCGCGTCAAACGTTTCACACATTCGCAGATTTGCGCGAATATCGAGCGCTTCCATGTAGACGTCGCGCGGCGAAAGTACGATGAAGTCTCGTTGCGCTTCGCGCAGAGCAATCAAATCGTCGACTACGAGGATCTGGGCGAGTGGCGCGAAATACTCTTCGTAGTAGAGTTTGAGAAACTCGGCGTTCTTTGACTTCTCTATGAGGATCGTCGTGCGACTCAACAGTCGATCCATTTCAGCGCCGAACAGGACGAGCGATTTTTCGAGATACCAGTGATGCTCGAGCCGGTTTTGAACGTCCGAATACTCAGCTTCGACCCATGCGAGATTGGGCATGAAGCAGTAGCAGTTGAAGCGCTGTTGTAAGAGATAGCTGTTCATGTCGAGCACATTCTCGGCACGGGTGTTCAACGCGATGAATTCGTCGAACACGGTGCGCTTCAGCGCGTATGCGTAAGTCGAATTGGCTTTGGTGATGCGAGCGACGTGCTCGGATATCTTCACCGGCTCGTCCTTGTGCAGCGCGCCGAAGTAAAGCATGTCCCAATCGTCGGGCACCTCTTTGATAGAGCGCGCGAACTTGTTCTCGAACTCGGGATCGAGAACGGCGTCGTCTTCGAAGATCAGAATGTTCGGCGCGCCTGAGTCGCGCGCTTCGCTGACGACTTGCACGTGACTCAGCAGGCAGCCGTAGGCGCCCGCGGTGTGAGTCCAGTGAGTCGGTCGTTCGACAGCCTCACCGTCGATCGCGGGGAAACGTGATACATCGACGAACCCGTGACGTGCGAGTTCAGCCTGGACGCGTCGCCACCTACGGGGACGTCGATCGAGATTGATGCAGACAGTTTTTGTGAACAGGATTGACAAGATTTTCAGGATTCACAGGATATCATGTCAATCATGCTAATCATGTAAATCATGTCCACTCTCACCCATGAGCAAATTGCCTCGTACGAGGAGTTTGGATTTCTCGATTCGATACCCATTCTCGGTGACGGCGAAGTGCGCTATTTTCGCACCGAGGTCGAAAGCACGTGTGCGGCGCTCGGCGGTCGCATCACGCGGCTCGATGGACCACATCTTTATTTTCGTTGGGCCTGGGAGCTCAGCACGCATCCTCGCATCCTCGATTGCATGGAACAGCTCATTGGACCAAACATCATGTTGAAGTCGACGCGGCTGTTCTACAAGTTTGCCGAGAGCGACTCGTTCGTCGGCTGGCACCAGGACGGACTTACCGAGCAGATAAAGTCCGCATACGTGCCGGCGATCTGGCTTGGTCTTACGCCGGCGACGGAAGAGAACGGCTGCCTCCGCGTCGTGCCGCGATCGCATCGACTCGGGCTCGTGCCGCACGCCGATTTTCCCAATCCCGACAACCTGACGACGCAGGGCGCGACGGCGCAAGTGCCGATTAACTCGCCGCACGACGTGGTGATGCAGGCCGGTGAGATGAGTTTGCATCACCCGCTGATGCTGCACGCGTCGAATCCAAATCGGTCCCCCGAAGCGCGCATCGGTTTTTCCGCAACGTACTCGACGCCGGCTTTGCAGAGCAGCCGCACGGCCATCGCGTGGGTGCGTGGTGATGGTCCAAGACATCGATTCCGCATCATCGTTGAACCCCCGGACTGGACCATGGAAGAGGCAATCGCTGCCTACCGCGCCGGCAACCATCAGGTTCTTTTTGCAAAGTGAAAACTCCGCTGCTCAGTGTTGTGATTCCGACGTGGAACCGTGCGCAACTCGTTTGCGACGCGGTCAACAGCGCGCTTGCGCAACGCGACGGCGAGGTCGAAGTGATCGTGGTTGACGATGCTTCGACCGATGCAACTGTGGAGCGGCTCGAAGCGGAGTTTGGAACGCGCATCCGGTTGTTGCGCCTGGACCATCATCGTGGCCCAGGAGGCGCGCGCAACGCCGGCGCGCTACTCGCGCGTGGCCAGTTTGTTTCTTTCCTCGATTCCGACGACGTGTGGCTGCCGGGAAAACTCGGCGCTGAGCTCGAGGTGTTTGCGCAGTTTCCGGAAGCGGATGTCGTGGTTTCTGACGGTCAGGGCTTTTTCGAGGGCGAGCCGGATGGAAGTAGTCGTTTCGCGCAGAATGGATTGTTGGAAGCAACGAAAGGAGAAGTCCGTCTGGCGGATGAATGCCGGTGGTTATGGACCGACAGCACGAAGACGGCTCAAACGGGCTCGATCACGGTGCGGCGTGAAGCTTTGTTGAGGTTGGGCGAGCGGTTGTTTGCTGAAGACTTGGTTTGCTGCGAGGACTGGGAGTTTCAGATGCGGTTGTATCACTGTAGTTGCGTTGTAGTGTTGCCGCAGGTTTGGTCGCACGTGCGACGCTTTGTTGATGCGTCGCGGCTGGGTCGCGGCGTGCCGGGCAGGCCGACAACGCCGGAGCAGGAACTGGTTTTGTTGCAGTCTCGGTTGACGGTGATGGAGAGAGCTGATTGGTTGACAGGACTGGATGTGCACTTGGCGAACGAGCTTGAACGATTTCGGGAGGACACGATTGCGAGACTTTTGGTTTCACGCAAAGGCGCAAGGGCACAAAGAATTTCTTGAAGTTTTTCCTGGCGTCTTATGATGATCGAGGAAGTGCATCTCTGGCGCGGAACGCCGGAACAGCAGGCGTTGCGTTCGCGGCTGGTGAAGTCGACGCAGTTTGCGTATTTCGACAAGCAGCTTGATCATCCTGAGTGGCGCGGGAAGCGAGTGCTTGATTTCGGAGGCAACAAAGGGAATCTGTTGCACGATCCGGCTTGCGCGATCCGGCATCAGGATTACTACTGTGTCGATGTGATCAGCGACGCGATCGATGAAGGCCGCAGGACGTTTCGCAATGCGCACTTCGTTCATTACGATCGCTACAACTGTTCGTTCAATCCTGAAGGCGTTCGCGATTTGCCGGTTCCGGATCTTGGAGTCGAGTTTGATTTCATTCTTGCGTATTCCGTGTTTACGCACACGAGTCTTGAGGAGATGACGGATCTCATTCGCCAGTTGAAGCAGCGCTTGGCGTGCGGTGGGACGCTGGCGTTTACGTTTATCGATCCGCATTGGAAGGGCAATCTTCGCTGGCGATTGCAGAAACGAAACTCTGCGGATCGAATCGAAGCGTTGCTGAAGCAGAGCAGTGGCGCACCGTGGTGTTCGCTTGTGAACGGCACCGAGCTGCATGTCAACAGAAATGGCCATTGGAATTCGCAAACAGAGGATTGCATCACCTACAACGTTTATTACACCGAAGAATTCATGCGCGCACAGTTTCCGCATGGCACGATCAAGAGACCTGTTAACAACGAGAGGCAGCATTGTTTCCTGACGACGCAAAAGTGAATATAAGCTCAACGGCGGCGGGCGACTTGCTCGCGGCGGCCGAGCGCTTGCCGCGTTATGACAATCGCGACTTTTATTCGAACGAGTTGCAGGCGCATGTGTCGGACAGTGTTCGCAACGATTGTCCGCAGGCTTTTGACGCGATTGTTTCTGAGATCAGGGAGCGTCTTGCTCGTTGGCCCTACTGCGCACTCGTCAACGGTCTCTCGTTCGATGAAGGCAACAAAGTGTTCGTGGCAATCAGCCGCGCGTTTGGCGAGCTCGTCGCTCGTCCATACGAGAAGCCGCGCGCGCAACTCGTACACTACATCCAACCTGCCACTGATATTCCGTCTGCGCGCGGCGGTCATGAAAGTGAACGACTGCATACTGACACCGCCGATTGGGAACCCCCGGTGGAATTGATTTCGATGGTGTGCGTGCGCGCAGATCCTGCCGGCGGCGGCCGCTCGCGTGTTCTCGATCTCGACACAATAAGAAGAGAAGTTACAAATCAACTCGGTGCCTCGATGCTGAAATGCCTTGAAAGTGAGAAAGTGCCGTGGCAACTGGCGCCGTACTGCGGCGGCGGCGTGAGCTGGCGCCCGATTTTGACAACCCAGAGCATTTGCTGGCGTCGCTACACGATCGACATGGCCCTCGACTCCACCGGCGCTACGCTTTCCGACGACATGCTCGACGCGCTGCAAAGTTTTGAGAAACTGCTTTCAACCACGCCGCACACGCTTGACTTCCTGATGCGTGAAGGCGAACTGTTGTTTTCCGACAATCGTCGCACCATCCACGCGCGCACCCCGCTCGCAAACGGCACGAACTCCGATCGTCTGATGATCCGCAGTTGGATCCGAACTGGTAATCATGTCTAAACCGCAGTTCGCTCAAATTTATGACCTGGTGGAAACCGAGCGCATCCGCGAGCGCGACATCGATCGCGGCGCGCTCGTCGGCAACTGGATCAACGCGAATCCCGACACCACAAGCATCGCGCGTCTTGAGATCTTTGAAGCCGGCGGCAAGCTCCAGCTTCACGCATTTGCAGCTAGCCAGGCAGGTTTAATCGACTGGGGCACGACCACTACTGCTGTTTTCGCCGCCGGGCCGGCATCGCGCGTCGGAGCCGGCTTCACTGCTACTTTCGATTTCGGAGCCGCGGAGGCGCGACTTCAAGCGATGATCATGAAGGGATTGCTGGTGCTCGCACAGTTTCATCTCTTCAAAGACGACAACAAACGCGCGAGCTATTTTCTGCGCGAGTACTACGCGAAGACGCACGATCTTTTTAGTCCATGACGCAAGCAGACGTTCACAATGCAGACGAATTGCTGGGCCGTTGGCTCAACACCAATCACGAAACGCGCGGGATTTCGGAATGTACAGTGGCTCGCGATGGCGACGGCTGGAGTGTCAGCCTCGTCGGCGTTGGTGAGGGTGGTCCGATTCGGTGGCCCACCGTTCGAGCAACGCCGCTCACGAATGTCGAAGAAGAGGCCGGGCAAAGAACGATGGCGCTACTCGCTACTTTCGATCTCGGATTCATGCGCGCCGAAACGCACGTGCGACTCAATAAAGGCGTGTTCGTGATCGTGCTCTTCGTGACTTTTCTGGACGATAGCGGTCGCGCGAATTACCTCAATCGTGAGTTCTTATACCGTCAGCCGTAGCGCCATGGCGTTTCTGTCAACGAAAACGGGGCAGTTCACTTACTTCTCGCAGCAACTCGGTGAACCTGATTGGCATGGCAAGAACGTGCTCGACTTCGGCGGCAACATCGGCAACATGCTGCGCGATCCGAATTGCACGATCGATGAGGAGCGTTACTGGTGTCTCGACGTTGTTAAGGAATCGATCGAGCGCGGCAGGGAAATGTTTCCGAAGTCGCACTGGATCTTTTACGATCGCTACTCTTTCTTTTTCAATCCGCAGGGTGCGAAGCAACTCGAGCTGCCGGATACTGATGTGTTGTTTGATTACGTCGTCGCTTACTCGGTGTTCACCAACACCTCGCGCACAGACATGCTCGACCTGGTGAGCCAACTCGAAAGTAAGCTGGCGCGCGACGGCACGCTCGCGTTTACGTTCATCGATCCGAGCTACCATTCATGGCCCGATCGCGATCCGCGGAATAATCTCGTATGGCGGTTGGAGCGCGAGATTTTTCTGGAGAAAGAGAAGGGAAAAGACCTCAACATCGACGTGCACGCGCTCGCTGAGCGTGCGAAAAACGCGGAGTGGTTTGTGTTAGTGAATGGCGAGGATTTGCATCTGGAGACGGAGGAGACGAAGCACTACGAGCCACGGGAGCAGCGGACGTATCACATGTTTTATACCGTTGATTACATGAAATCGTTATTCCCGCGCGCGACGATCCTGCCGCCCGCGAATGACGAGATGCAGCATTGCTGTGTAATACGAGCCGCTGATAAACGCAGATGAACGCGGATTTTGTATGGACTTTGTGAAACTCACAGAGGAGCAAAGACAGGCGTTCGCCGAGGATGGCTACCTTGTCGTGCGCGAAGCATTGGATCAGGAGACCGTCGATCGCCTGCTCGCCGAAGCCGACAGGCTTGCCGCGCCATTTCTCTACAAGCCCGAGATCGCAGGCAAGCCCGAGTACAACCATCTCGATCTGCGTCGCGGCCTGTTAAAGGAAAGAACACTGCTCGCGCTGGTCGCAAATTCAACAACGGTGCCACTCGTCGTCCAACTACTCAGCCCGAACATTCACCTGCACTCAACGACCGTGATCTACAAGCGACCCGAAACTCGCGACGCACCTTCATTTCGCCGCGGCTGGCATCGCGACATTCGCATTCCCAAAGATCTTGGTCACGAGCAATTGCCGCTCGTCGGCATCAAGATATGTTACTGCCTAACGGAATTTCACGAACCAAACTGCGGCATGACTCTGATGGCGCGCGGCACGCACCTGCGCACCGAACCGTTGAAGATTCCTAAAGGCGCCGTCGATCCACTCGGTGTCGAAGTCAAAGACCTGCAACTCAACGCCGGCGACGCCTTGTTCTTCGAGAATCGCATCTTTCACACCGCTGCTCCCAACCGCAGCGACCGCACGTCGAAGGTCGTGATCTACGGCTACGCGTATCGCTGGATGAAGCCCGAGGTCTATCTCGAAAATCCGGACGAGCAACAACTGGTCAACGTCGATCCAATCACACGACAGCTTCTGGGCGGTTATCGTGATGTTGACACGCCGGCGTGGGCGCTGGAGCGTTGGGCTAAGCGTCACGGCGTCATGCGTGAAAGCGTGCCCTGGTCTATCGACGTGTAAACAATGTCAATTCACGACGATCAACGACTCATCGACGCGGCGAAGCCTCTCTTCGCTGACAGTCGCACGTTCACCTGGAATCTCGTGTCGACGCGCCTGACGCAGTTTCCTTACTTCGACGAACTGCTCGGTCATCCAGTCTGGAAGGGTCGAAAAATCCTCGATTTTGGCGGGAATGTCGGCACTTTTCTCGCGAGCGCCGGCGACAACGTGGACCATGAAGACTACTGGTGCATCGACGTCAACCGCGCTGTCATCGAGCAGGGCCGGCTCACGCATCCGCGCGCGCATTTCGTCCACTTCAATCGTTACAGCTCGCAATACAACCCGCATGGAATCCGCAACCTCGCTATGCCCGATTGCGGCGTGAAGTTTGACATCATTCTCGCGTTCTCGGTTTTCACGCATGTCGATGCGAACGAGATGGTCGAGTCAGTGAACGCGCTGCGGCGCATGTTGTCGCCCGACGGCGTGCTGGCGTTTACGTACTTCGATCCTCAGTACGATCGATCGCGGGCAGCTCCTGCGCAGCCACGTGGCGCGACCGTGCTGCGCAACCTTGGACCACGGGGGCAGAGTGAAATGGTGAAGCGCGCTCGCTGGTTCGTGATCATCGATGACCGGCTTTATGTCGAGCCGGGAAATCTCGTGTGTCATCAAACGCGGGAAGGCAAACCGCTCGAGTCGTACACTTCGTTTTTTACGTCTGAGTTCGTGAGGTCGCTGTTTCGGGACGCGACGATCCGCGAGCCGGTGATGTGTGAGTGGCAACACTGCTGCATTCTTGGTCGGAGATGACATTAAAGTTTCATTGGATGTTGCCGAAGGGTAACGAGGTCGCGCTGGACGGAAGGCAGACGCCGCGCGAGGCGGCACGCTATCGTATCGAGTCGATGCAAAGCACGTCGGCCGCCGTGCGGCCTGATATCGTTGGCTGGACTCACTTCGCGCGCCACGCGGAAGCAGCCGGTATCGATTCCGTGCTCATCTCATTCAGCCGCTACGAACCAGATCCGTTCGTGGTTGCGTGTGCGCTCGGTCAGGTTGTCGACAAACTCAAGTTCATCATCGCTTATCGCTCCGGACTGATGCAGCCGACGACTTTCGTACAACAGATGAACACCGTGTCGGCGCTGGTCCAGGGACGAGTCTCATTTAACATCGTCGCCGGGAGCTCGAGCGAGGAGCAGCGCGGTTACGGCGACTACCTTTCGCATGACGAACGATACGCGCGCGCCGAAGAATTTCTCGCGGTGTGTAATGCTTTCTGGCGTGCGAATGGCGACGTGGACTATGAAGGTAAATACTATCGCGTCGAACAGGCAAAACTCGCGACGCCATTCATTGGCACAGCGCCCGCGATCTACGTCTCGGGCCATTCGGAACAATCAGAGCAGCTCGCACACTCGCAGGGATCGTGCTGGTTGCGCGTGGCGGAGAGTCCTGCGAAGTTGAAGCCAATCGTAGCCCGCACGCGCGAACGCGGCCTCGGAGTTTGTTTGCGGTGCTGTTTGTTATGCCGGCCCACGCGCGCAGAGGCACTGAAAGCTGTTGAAAGTTTGTTGCCTGAAGATACGCACGAAAGCACGACGACGTTGAAAGACGATTCGCAGATGTATCGCGAGGGCCACGAACTGAAGAGTGATTCTTACTGGCCCGAACCGTGGCTGTGGACGGGGCTGGTGCCGCACTACGGTCCGGTTTGGACCACTATGATCGGCACGCCGCAGGAACTCGCCGGCGCGTTTCTCGAATACGAACGAATCGGTGTGAGCGAGTTCATTCTCTCAGGCTGGCCCGAGGTGGAAACGGTTGACCTCTTCGGACGCGAAATACTCCCGCTGATAAATCGATCATGAGTCTCAGGTTTCACTGGATGATGCCGAAAGGCGGCGAGGTTGGCATGAAGACCGCGCAGGAAACCTCGCGCGTCGCGACGACCAAAGCGAGCTCGCCCGCGGCGTTGCCCGACATGGAGGGCTGGGAAACGTTCGCGCGTTGCGCCGAAGAGGCAGGAATCGAAGGTGTGCTGCTGTCGTTTAGTCGTTACGAGCCGGACACGATCTTTGTCGCGTGTGCGGTGGGCCAGGCGACGACGAAGCTGAAATTCATCGTTGCCTATCGACTGGGATTGATGCAGCCGCCGACGTTCGTTCAGCAGATCAACACGCTTTCGGGTTTGATTGTTGGTCGGGTCAGTCTGAATATCGTTGCGGGCAGCTCTGCGATCGAGCAACGTGGTTACGGAGATTTCCTGGACCACGACGAACGATACGCGCGCGCGGAGGAGTTTCTCAGTGTTTGCCACGCGTTCTGGGCCAACAAGGATGAGGTGAACTTCGCGGGCAAGTATTGTCGCATCGAGAAGGGAAAGATCTTCACGCCCTTTCAGGCGCCGGATCGCAGCGAACCGGAGATCTATGTTTCGGGTCACTCGGAGCAGGCGCAGCATCTCGCGATGACCCAGGCTTCGTGTTACTTGCGGCTGATCGATACGCCGGAGAAGTTGCGACCGGTTGTGAAGAGGTTTCGGGACAACGGTGTCGAGGTTTGTTTGCGGTTGTGCGTGATATGCAGGCCGACGATGGATGAGGCTGTGGGTGCTGTGCAGGCGTTGTTGCCGGCGGAGGAGATCGAGAAGCAGGAGCGAAAGATCTTATCGAGCAGCGACTCGCAGACGTTGAAGGACGCGCTCTCCGCGGCGGACAACGTTGGTTGGATGAATCGAAATTTGTACGCGGGGCTGGTGCCGTTTTACGGGTCGTCGGCGATAACGCTTGTCGGCACGCCGCGGGATCTGGCACAGGCGTTTCTGGAGTACAAGGAGATTGGCGTAACGCAGTTCATCATCGCGGGGTGGCCCAAGTTGGAGGAGATGATGATCTTCGGACGCGAGGTGCTGCCGTTGGTGCGAGAAGCGGAGGAAGATTCTTACGCAAAGGCGCAAAGACGCAAAGCGTGACTTGGAAGTGAGTTATGACTCCACTCGACCATTTCAGAGATCGTTTACGAACGGCTCGTATCGAACTCGATCCGTTCCCGCATTACTATCTCGAACGTGTTTTTCCGGAGGATTACTATCGCGATCTCTTGCAGCATCTGCCGGCGAGCGACGTCTACGAGAATCTTTACGAGGTCACCGACCTGAAACTCGAACACTTTCGTCACCGCGATCAGCGAGACATGAACGCTGGTTGGACCAGGCAACTCCCGCCGAACCTGAAACCTTTTTGGGATTCATTCAACGAATGGTTCATGGGCCCGCAATTCGCCCGCGCAGTGCTCGACTCGTTCCGGGATCAACGAACCTCCTGGCCTGAAGTCTCCGTCGAATCGCAGTTCATTCGTCACCGTCCTGGCTATTTTCTCGGCCCACACTCCGACCTCTACACAAAGCTGGTAGTCCTTTTGATCTACCTTGCGCCTGACAACAGCGCCGAACATCTCGGCACTTCGCTTTATCAACCAAGAGATCCATCGTTCACTTGTCACGACAGCAAACACTACAGCTTCGAAGACTTCATTCGCGTGAAGACGGCGCCTTACCGGCCCAATTCGCTGCTGGCATTCATGCGCTCTGACGTTTCATTTCACGGACTCGAACCGTTATCCGCTGCGGGTCGTGATGTGATCCAGTATGTGATACACGACAAACAGGTGCGCGAAGCACAACTGCGAGCGAAAAGAACATGAGTACCCGTCGCATCGTTTTCGTTTGCCACACCGCTGCGGGCGAGAGTCTGCGCAGCGCCCGCGCGATCGCGAAACTCAGTGACGTGGAATTGCTCGGCATTTCTCAAGGACCGGCGAGTGGCGAGTTGTTTGAAGAGATGCGATCCGTATCGGACGTTCACGATGCGGAGCAGTTGATCGAAGCGGCGAAAGCTTACGGAGGGCTGAACAAGATTGTTACCGCGCAGGAAACGTTGCTGTTGCCGGTTGCCGAAGCAAACGAGGCTCTGGGTTTGGCGGCGATGAACTCGGAAACCGTCAAACGAACACTCGACAAATCACAGCTAAAAGCAAGACTGAACCTCGCCGGCATCAAAACACCGCGCGATCAAATCGTTGCGACCGGAGGCGAGGCGCAGCGGTTTGCAAATGAAGTCGGGTTTCCGATCGTAGTCAAGCCGCTTCGCGGCAGCGGCGCACTCACAACTTTCAGGATACGGAACGAACAACAACTGGCCCAGGTGCTTCAATTGGTCCAACCTCCGGTGATTGCAGAGGCGTTTGTACTCGGCCAGGAGCTCTGCTTCGATACGATCACCATCGACAACGAGCCGCAGTTCTACACGCTCTGCGAGTACAACCCGCCGATCCTATACGCGCTTGAAGATCCGGAAACACAATGGCGGTGCGTGATGTCGCGCGAGATCGATGGCAAGTATCGCGACTTCATCGCGCAGGGACTGGCGGCCGTCAGGGCGCTCCAAGTTGGCAACGCGATGACGCACATGGAAGGATTCGCAAATGGCGGTTTCATCGATGCGACCCTGAGACCGGCGGGTGCGCGGATCGCACCGATGTTTGGCTTTGCGTGTGACGTCGATCCTTATAGCGTGTGGGCACGAGTCGCGGTCGATGGCTGTTTCGATGGTCCACTGGAACGCAAGTACGCTGTGGGCACGATCTTTCTGCGTGGCACAGGTTCCGGAGTCATTGAAGAAGTCAAAGGCGTCGATAGCGTTTGTGAAAACCTAATCGTTGAAGCGCACTGGCCGAAACTCGGCGCGCGCAAATCAGCGACGTACACCGGCGACGGATATGTCACCATCCGTCATACGGACGAATCGGTGGTCCAGGAGGCGCTCAGTGCAATCGAGCGCACGATCAAAATCAGGTACAGCAATCCGACACCAGACTCGCCGCCCTGGGCCGAGCGGCTACACAACTACAAATCACTAATCACACCCGCATGGGAGGCAACTTTGTGACAGCAGAAGCACCGCGTGCGTTCAACCGAGAGATGTATCACGACCACCCGGAGAACGTTTTCTACGGCACCGACGACGGCGCTCAGGATGGTTCATTCAGCGAGTTTGCGGAAATCAGAACGCATTATGAGAACGTCGATTCGTCGCGGGCCGAAGACATTCACATGATCACTGTCGTCGGGGGACTGTACGGCCTCAATCTCATACCGCTGTGGAAACCGAAGCGCCTCACGATCTTCGACATCAATCCCACCGCCGTCACGTACTTCGAGATCATTCGCTACGTTTGGACCACGAGCCGAGACGTGTCTCACTTCCTTCAGCGCCTGACTGACGGTGATTACGACGCGGAAACGGAACGCGAGCAGTTCGTGCGCGAAAACATTCGCCTCAAGCAGCGCGGAGCTCTGCCGCGCGAGCGTGGCTCAACCAAGCGACCGTACGATAAGAGTTGGCAATATGCATTCGAGCACTTCGATCTGACGAAGAAGATCCTGACTGAAGCGCCGCTCGAGATCCGCACGGAGCCGATGGAGAGCGACGGTTTTCGCAACTGGATCCGCGACCGGAACAATCTCTGGATCTACGCTTCCAACATCACCGAATTTCACTTCTTCGATCTCGAGTTCGCGAATCCGACGAACGTGGTGCTGTTGCAGATCATCTTTCCCGGCGACGTGCAGTTACTCGATCTTGCGCCGCTCTCCGGTGGTCCAGTCAAAGTAAACTTTCACATTCCTTTACACGCGGAGCGCAGCGATGGTTAACAAGACACGTATCAAGACTGACGCCGGGCCACCGGCACTCGGCACTTACTCGCAGGCGATTCGCACCGGCGACCTGGTTTTTGTGACGGCGCAGACGGGGCGCGATCCGGATACAGGGAAACTCGAAGACGGACTCGAAGCACAGACGCATCGCACGCTTTCGAACATCGACGCGATACTCAACGCGGCTGGTTGTTCGGCTGCGGACATCGTCAAGGTGACGCTCCTGCTGGCCGACATCAAAGACTTCAAAGCAGTTGATAAGATCTACGCGGCCTGGTTGCCGGGACTCGGTGTCACGCCGTTACCGGCACGCACTGCGTTCGCTGCGGCAGCATTGCCTGCGGGTGCACTCGTGATGCTCGACGTCGTTGCCGCTTTTCCAGCCGCAGATTAACGCGGAGTGGAACGGATCTCTTTCTCGTATTCGACGACGTAGTCTTGGGCCATGCGCAGGTAATGGAAGTCGCGCATGGCTTTTTCGCGGCAGGTTTGAGGAGAGATTTGACTGACGCGTCGGATGGCGTTTACGTAGTCGGGTTCGTAGCGACAGATGAACCCGACGTCACGCGTGATGATCTCGGGACATGCACCTTTGTCGCTACAGATCACAGGCGTGCCTGACATCAATGCTTCGACCATTCCCAATCCGAAGGCCTCGTCGATGCGCGTCGGGAAAATAAAAGCCTTCGCGCCTGCGAGCAACTCCGCTTTTCGTTTGCCGCGCACGTCGCCGACGTACTCGGCGCCGAGCTCGCGACAGAGAGACGTGATTCGCACGATGCGCTTGTAGTTGTTGCCGGTGCCTGCGACAACGAGCTTGAGACGATGGCGCGCTGCCAGTGACAACGCGATATCAAGACCCTTCTTCATCTCCCAATCCATCGACGACATGAACATGAAGTAGTCTTGTTTCTGCTCTGAGTAAATGCATGCGTCCGGATCGATGCCGTTCAGCACGTAACGTTCGCGACCGTGCTGGCGCGCGAGTGTGCGCGAGACGAAGATCCAGTTTGTGGTCGTGGGCCGTTGGGCCATGCCGGCGCTACGCATGTCGATGTGACAAGTCGCGACCCACGGTTTTCCGCGCGCCTCCCACTCGCGAATCAGGCGCTCGTCGCGATCGGAGTTAGTGTGAAGTATGTCTGCTTCCCAGACCGGTTCGGAAACGAGTGTCGCGCCCGCAGGTAAGGGAATTGCCGCGCCTTGCTTCAGCAGGTAGAAGACTTCGTGGCCCAACTCTGTCAGGCCTTTCATCAAGAGATCGTGAATCCAGAAACCGGAGCCCGAAGGATACGTGCGGGGGTGCGGGCCGCTGCCGACCGCGCCGAAGGCCGGGTACCTGTGTTCGGATGAGAGCAGGATACGCATCGTTCAGCTATTGAGTGCCCGAGGTACCGTCTACACAGGCGAGCCAGTTTCCGTCTCGTTGTTGGTGGGCGTCGATGTGGTGCATGCCCGCTGCGTTCCAGCCGTAGCCGCCCGCTTTGAGAACTGGACCATGACCGATTTCGAGTTCAGTGTAACTGGTCGGCGTCAGGTCGAGAATCTCGAAAGTCCTGACGCAACTGCCGTATCGCGGAGTGCAGTCCTGCGCGAAGCGAAAGAGTTTGTTGTCGAACTTGAGTATGCGGCCGGCGGGCCGTGCGCGGCGTTGATCGTTTCTGATGATTGGGCTGCGTGGATGCTCGGTCCAGGGGCCGGTCAACTCTGATGCGAAGAAGAGCCGCAGTGTGTCGTGTTGATAAGGCGTGCAACAGGCAAACATCCACCAGCGATTGTTTGCATAGAAGGTTGTAGGATCGGCGAGCTCACATTCGAGTAGTCTCGCGACGCAGGACCAGCGCGACGGAAAGTCATGTGCTTTGTACAGGCAGACGCCGCCCGCGCCGAGCGTCTCGGGAGTCATGAACAGTGTGTCGTGGAATTTAAAGACGTGTGGATACGAGAGATGAAAGGGTTCTCTGAGGACGACTTGCTGGTACGACCAGGTAAGCCCATCGTTGCTGGTGGCGAGGGCAATCTCGCCGCGCTTGGTTTCCGCGTTCATGACTTCGAAGAACATGTAGAAAACTTTGGCGCACCGGAGCATGAAAGGGTCGGCGACGAACTCGGCGGGGATGTCGGTGACGTGGTCTTTCGAGAGCGCAGGTGTGCGACTCGGTTCCAATCTGAAAGGGGAATTCCCTTGGTAAATGGATATGGACCACATAAGAAGTTTCACGCAAAGGCGCAAAGAGGACGCAAAGGCGCTAAGACGAATTGACCTTTGCGCCTTTGCGTCCTCTTTGCGCCTTTGCGTGAAAAAACCTGCTGAGCTCCTGTCGATCCGGAATGACGTAGGTATAACCATCCACTCGTCCGATCAGCGCGGGTGGATCGAAGTCTTTACCGCCGATGTGTAACTTTCTTCTGTTGTTCCACGCGCGAACCGAATACGCGATTCCGCGAATCGTGCGTCGCTCGACTTCGATGCAGCCGTCCGGAAGCAGCCGCACGTCTCCCTGCGCCAACAAACCGTCGACACTCCGAAGCGACTGAGTAACACACGTATCAATCAACTCACGAATGCGATCTACGTTACCTGTGCTCTTGTACTCCGCAATCGCACGGTTGAGTCGTTCATACAGCTTGTAGTTATAAAGCTGATCGATGGGAGCGTTTTCGAATTCCGCGCGTGCCGTGATCGAAGCGATCATCGCCTCACGATCGTCGTAGTAATCACCACCATGCTCCAAACACGCCTGCATCAACTCCGCGTAGATCTTCACGAACTCGCGTGCCAGCGAAGCGACTGACTCCTTCTTCTTCGCGACATGAAACCGGTTGCCCTTGTAAACAGGCCTGAGATGTTTGACTGCACTCCGCTGCGATAATCCGCGTGGCGCATTCGCAAGCAGATTGAAAACATCCACCACCGAAACATCTTCAACGACTCGCCTCGCGACGCACACTGAACCAACATTCTTCAACGCCGCCAGTTGCAACAAGACGTTCGTAAAACGCGCGGCGAGTTCCGGATGCTGAGAGGCAATCAAACACGCGAGTTCCGATTTGATCCCTGTGGCAGCGATCAGCTTCACTCGCAGGTGTCTCTCGTAAGCCTCGTCCATTTCTTTCGCGACGTTGATCCGCATGCGCTCGCGCGTCTCCGCATCCAGGCTGCGTAGCACGCGGCGATACATCACCGCGAGATAAAACCCGCGTTCCGTGTGCTCAGACCCGAACGCAAAATTTGCAGAATCGAGTTTGAAGATGGGCGCCGTGCGTGGTTGCGTCGACTGTGTCGGCAGGTCGAGCATTGCGCCGCTGATATCCATGTTTGACGGGCTGAGCGCGCCATGAATCAAGCGCCACCGAAACGAATCGGCGGCTGTTTGCGCATGATCGTCGATCACGCGCAGCATGGTGGCCCTCACATCGGGAAGACCGTCGCGCAACACGAGCTGTTTGCTTGCGCGAGTCATCCTGATGAAGAGTTCCAGACCTCCGCGCAAACGTTTCGCAAGCAGGTGTCCGGGCCGCAACTGCCCACCCGTGCGAATCGCGAGTGCGATGTGTCGTTTTCTTCCGGAAGGTTCCGTCACGTGCTTGCCCTGGTCGATGATCGCGACGATTCGATTCGCTCCGAGCGTGAACAGATTGTGATTCACCTCGCCGAAGATCGCTTCGGAGATGCAGTCCTCGAGATGCACGCCACCATGTGAGTGAACAAAATCGTCTTTGTCGTTGTGGCGGAAGAGAGGAGTGAAGCCGAGACCTTTGATGTAGAGATTTCCTTGCGCGAGGAATCCGGCGCGCCCGGCGCCGAGTGCGGGAGTGACGCCGTCGCCGCCATACTTATCGGCGTATAAGGTCACGGACGCGTGGCCGTTAACGTTTTCAGACGCGCGAAGTGAGAAGGTGTCGAGCAGTTGTTGTGTGAACCTGGGTGTTAACTGGTTCGAGTGTGGAACAGAAAAACCGAGCGAACGGAGCAGGTCGAAGTTGCACCAGAGGATCGTGCCGGGATACATAACTGCCTTGAATTCGGCAAATGATCCGGGACCGAGCGCATCGAGGATTGGGGATTTTTCTCCCGCAAAGACGCAAAGGCGCAAAGCTTCAGAACCAGATTCTTCTTTGCGGCTTTGCGTCTTTGCGGGAGAAACTCTGGCTTTCACTTCATGTGCCTGCGAGTCCAATCTCATTTAATCTCAACTGGACCAACCGCCGAATCTGTTGCGCACATGCGACGTAAGCCGCCATTCCTTTGCCGATCGGATCGTCAACATCAGTGTCTACGTGCAGGCAGTAAGTCTTGCTCGCCAACTGCGGAAGCATCTCGATCACGGCTTGTCGCTGCGCTTTCGTCATGCAGAAGATCAACTCGGCTTGACTTGCGAGCTCCGGCGTCAGATTCCGTGCAGCATGTGGTTTGATTGGCACGTTGAATGACCCCAAAACTTCCGCTGCTTCAGGCGTAAGCGGCGCTCCAACTCTCGCCGCCACACCCGCACTCAACGCGCGAACGTTAACAGTCTCCAGTGATTCAAACGGAATTCCGAGACGTGTGGCGATCTCGGCGTTCGCAATCATAGCCGCCATCGGTGATCGACAAGTGTTGCCGCTGCAAACGAAGAGAAACACCCGCTGCGGTTGAAGCGCGGGAGCGAATCCAAGCGCTCGCTTGAGCTTGTTGAGGTAGCGATCGACGTGGTGCAGCGGCGATAGGAAACCGAGCGCAATGACGATGAAACCGGCGCTCACGTTCTGTGCCGTCGATGGACCACTCTGATTGAATAGCAAGGCGAGAATCGCAGCGGCAGTGAACCCCGACAACATACTCGAGCCGCAGTGCATCGGCACGCAGAAAGTATTCTCGCGTCGATCGAGAAAGATCAACGTCGTGCAGATGCACAGACCGGCATACGAGAGCCCGACGAGAACGGCATAAAAAGCTGCGGGCGTGGTTGCGAAGCTGGTCAGACCTGCTCGAAATCCCATCATCACGTCGCCATAACCGATCAGCGCCAGCACCACGAGCACCACGAACAGCAACGGCGCCGCGACAATCTGCTCCTCGACAAAATAACGAAGCGTTGCCGGTCTGTCGTCGATCTTCGCGAGGCGACTCATGAACTGCAACTTGAAGAAGTACGCTGCGAGATACGCCAGGATATCGATCGCCGCCGCAAGCGTGAGCGTGTAACTCGACGCATCACTGAGCGCCATCAGCACCGCCGCGAGACTGACGAGCATCGCGGTCCACGAAAACCAGCGCGCCCGACGACCAACAATGCGATCGACGATCGGTGCAATGATCAATGTGCCGCCGCGCAACAAAACAAGCACGAGGACGATCGAGAGTCCCGCAAAACTGAACGCGAGCGTAGTCGTGCCCATAATCGTCGCGAGGCAAACTCCGGAAAGAAACGTCAGCGGCCGCGGAAAAGGAATCTGGTATCCAAAGAAATCACGCGTGCCCGCATATTTCCACCATCCCTTGACGGTAATGAAAGTGAACATGCCAACAACGGTCGCGAGCGCCGAGATGGGCAGCAGCACGGCGCCTTTGACTGGTCCACCTGTGCCGGGTAGCAGCCCGTTTGAGATTGCTTTTGTTAGTCCGCTGTAAGGTGTGTAGGTAATGTAGTAGCCGAGCCCGAGCATCCAGATCGTGAGCGTGTAGCGGCGTTTTTCGGTGAGCATCTTATACCTCTACGGTTTATAGAATGATGGATCGTGAGTCAGTCCCAGGATCGATTTACCAATGGTTGCGAGAATTTGATCGTCGTTGTCGTGACGCACGTAAAAAGATAAATCTCGATAGACGCGTTCGAGCGCGCTGGGCCGGATCAAACAACGCGCACCGCAGGCGCGAATGCAATGTTTGACGGTGTCTTCCGCGAGATGCTCGACGACGTGACGCGCGCGGCTGCCCGCCAGTTGCGCCTCGAGATAGCGACCCGTTTCCCAAAGTCGAGCGACGTGTCGTAACCACAGGTGCGCTGTCTCGACGTTTACGGACATCTGGCCGAGATGATGTTGCACGTACGGATCTTCGATCTTCTTTTGCGTGGTGATGTAATCGAGCGCGTAGTCGTAGGCTGCTTCGGCCGCGCCGAGAAACGTCGCCGCGTAGTGCGGGATGAAGCACGTCTGCCAGCCTTCCTTCAGATACTGTCCGGGATAACCGATCAGGTCTTCTTCGGAAATGAACGTGTTGCGAAAGTGGACCAGGTGACTGGCGGTCGCGCGCATGCCGATCGGATCCCACCATGACGTGTCGATCTCAACGCTCGGATCGGAGAGATTGCACGCCATCATCAACACCGTATCGAGGTTTTCGGAGGCTGCATGACGAACGCCGCCCGGTCCGGCAGTGTTCACGAGCAGTATGGCCCATTGTGCGCCACCGGCACTGGTTGCGAAGACCTTGTTGCCGTTGATGATGTAACCACCGTCGACTCTTTCGACCGTGGTTCCGAAACGAATCGGCTCATCGGGTTTGCGCGCTTGCGGTTCGCCGGACCATGCAACCCACTTCTCGCCGCGCTCGACCACGCCTTTGAACCAGCGCGCCTTTTGTTCCTCGGTGCTCATGCCGTCGAGGAGGACGAGCGAGTTGACGTGACCTTCCCAACAGCGTGCGAGCGACATGTCCGCGCGCGCGATCTCCTTGGTCATCATCCACAGCGTGAACACGTCGCCGGTGTATGGACCAAGGCCGTGGCCGCCGTGTTCTTTCGGAAGGACGGGCGCGAGCAAGCCTGCGTGGAATAGATCGTCGAAGTCCTCGGCCGGAAACGTTGCGGTGCGATCGTATTCGTCAGCGCGCGGTGCAAACTTCTCGCGTGCGAGCCGCGCGACGCGATTGATCAGATCCTGTTGCTCGGCGTTCAACTCGAGCTGGCTGTAGACATCAACTTTTGGTTCGGTCGTGATCATTGCACCAGGTAGTGTCGAACGAACTGTAGGGGCGGCACTCCGTGGCCGCCCCTCTTACGAGAGGACCTTCTTGCGATTGGGGCGGCCACGGAGGGCCGCCCCTACAAAAGAACCTTACGCGCTAGAGTGGTCGACATTTCTTTGCCGGTCATCAATTGAAATTGTTTGCACACTTGCGTGACGAGCACGTCGCGTCCGTCAATCACGATCTGATGACGCGCGCGCGTCGTGCCGACAAGCGGTGTTGGTCGCGAGCCGTAAACCAGGTCGATAACTACCGCATCGTCATCCAGGTGTTCGAGCTCAAATGGTACTTCATCGGTGTCGCGCCCGACTGGGGTGGCATTCACGACGATGTCGTAACCTTCCGCGTCAAACTCACGCAACGGAATGTACGGCAACCCGAGTAAGCTCGACGCGTGCTCGCCGCGTTCTGCGCCCCGATTGATCAAGGTGACGCCGGCGCCTGACGCGACCAGCGCTGCCGCAATCGCACGTCCTGCGCCGCCGCATCCGATAACCGCCGCGCGTTTCTCTTTCACCTGAACGATGCGATCCTCGTTTGCCTTGTAAACCACGTCCGGATCGGTTGTATCGGCACTCCACCAACCGTTATTTCGCACAAGAATATTCGCTGCTTCAGCTTTGCGAGCCATGCCGCTCACGATCTTCGCGGTGAGCACTGCTTGTTCCTTGTGCGGCGAAGAGACAGTCATGCCGTTAATCGGCATGCCAAACGCATCGAGCCGTTTCGACAGCACGAACTCGCGCCAGAACTCCGCAAACGATTCCACGCGCAGCGGCACGAACAACGCCGGATGATTCATCGCCCGGTACGAAGCGTTGTGCATAAGCGGAGACAGCGAATGAAAGATCGGATTGCCGATAATTGCAAACAGTTCCGTAGCCGGTGCGACCGTGGGAAGACCGTAGTCGCCGATCAATTTAGCGATCGAAGGTTCCATATCAGCGACGGAACCACGTCCTACGAGGCCAAAAATCGCGGGCGCGCCGAGTTGCAGAGCGACGATGCGATTCCAGAATCCGAGCGGTCCGGTTGCGAAAGCGATCGTGTCGTCGCGTTTGAGCGAGTTGAGCAGAGTGAGCGGCAGAAACTCTTCAGCAATGCTCGCGGCATTCGTGACGAGTTTGTAACCGGCAGCCGGAACGGACGCGAGTTGCTCGAAGCGTTCAGCCAGTGTTGAAACATCGTTAACGTGCCCGTACCACGAGAGCAGACGTTGCTCAGGCGGGATCGTTTCAAACTGATCGTTGCCGATGCCGAGTTCAACGCGATCATAGAAACGAGCCGCGGCTTGCAGGCGTTGTGCGCGATTCGCAAATGGATCGCGCCCGTCCTGAGTTCGCAATGCGTAGAGCAGCCGTCCCTTGAAGTGGCTACGTAGCCACTCGGGATCGATATCTCCCACGCGATCCGCACGAACTTCCAGCCACTCCACCGCATCGGGAAGCGCAGCGAGATCCGCTCCATCCGGCGACGGTGGATCCAAAAGAGTAGCGATGAGTGAGGCGTTGTGTACCATTGTTTAGATCTTTGCTCAGACTTGGTGATAACTCGTGAGAATGCTGCGTAGAATAGCGCCGTAAATATACTTTGACTCACGTGATTAGTCCACAAATTCCTCCGCTGGTTGTTGTGACGCGCAATAATCGCTATTCTTAGACCAAACCCATCATGAAGGACCGTTTGGTATGGAAGAAGATTCGATTGACAAGATTTTCGCGGTGGTGCCCCCTGCGCCGGATTTCAATCCCGTGAAACAGGCCGTCGCCAGGGCGGAAGAGCTGGGCGAAAAACAGATTGCAACCACGCTCGGCTACTTTGCCACAATGCCCGCTTCCACAGGCATCATCGCCAACCCCGTCCTGCACCACACTCCGGTCGATTGCAACGGCACTACTATCACACTCGATATCAGATCATTCACGATTCGCGGCACAGTGCCTGAGTCAGACATTGTGGCCGGCAAAGTGGGTCCGATGGACGTGATTTTTACTGGACTCTTCGGCCAACCGGGCGCGACTGAAAATCTCGCCGCCTTCATAGATCAAAAGTATTTTGAGAGTTTCGGCTAGTCAATGATCGAGGAGATTGCGGCGTTTGTCAAAAAGTATCCGGGACTCGGACCCGAAGTTGCGATACATCATTTTGCGATTCTCGACAAAGCGAAACTCGGCCGCGAGGAACACCAGGATCGCGGCATGCACGACGAGCGTGATTCTGAATCGCTGCTGATCGAGATGATCGCGGTGCATATGAAAAATGTGGCCATCGGCGGTGTGTCGGCGTACATAAATCACCGGTTGATGGATAATCCGCAGGCGAGTGAAAACGATCTCGTTACGACGACGCGGCAGTTTATCGACGAAGAGCGCAAGCAGAAACGAAACGCATTTCAACTCTCGTACAGTCTGATCCTCGGGCATCATGCTAACGAGCATGAACGACAAATTCTCGAACGCATGGGCACGATTCAGATCCATCACGGATCGGCGGGTTCGAGTATGGTGGCGCGATACATGGCGACGTTGCACACCTTCTCGGTCATCGACTTCTTCATCGCTTCGCAGATGGCGCTCGATGGCGCGCGACACTTCGGTGCGATTCACGACATGTCAGACTTCGTTCAGGAGCTCGAGCCGTTGAACCTCGAACAGCGAGGTCAACGGATACGAGAGAAGATGCTGACCGGGGGGTTGCCGACCTTTGGTCATCCGGAGATCGCAGCGGCAGGACGTGGAAATCAGGTGCAACAGGATCCGCGTCCGGCAATCTATATCCATCCGGTTTTCAAAGCGATCGATGCGGGGGAGTTGAACATCACGCCGCGGCAGCATGAGCGGTTATCGATCGCGAGATTGATCTATCTCACGGCGTTTGTGAATGGTGTGTTGAAGCCGGGGAGAGAGGATAGTCCGCCGTTAAGGTTGACTGCGAATACTGACTTTGGTGCGTGGTGTGTGCAGGAGGCGTTGGGGATTGAAGAGCCTGATCGGACGTTATTGACGTACATCTTCCGGGGGTTTGGGTGGATGATGGATGCGCGCGAGCAGTTGCAGCAGAAGATGATCCGGCCGGTGATCGCGCCCGATCCGAAGATCGTGCCGAAGTCGAGCGACGACCCGACGATCCCCGATTTAGTGGCCAGGGTGCATCAGCGCCTGGTCAAAGAAGACCCGTTCTGCGCCCAGTAGTTTAGCCGCAGATTTACGAAAACGCAGATGATAGATCTGCGTTCATTTGCGTAAATCTGCGGCTAAATATTCCTACATGCCTATTCCCTTCAAGTGATATCGCTCCGTGTCGTAGTATCTCTCAACATCCACTAGGTTGATTTTTCCTTGCACGGTTGAGAGATCGACGAGCGAGAGCTCGCAGGCGGGGGCTACACCGCGTGCGGAGATCAGTTTGCCGAAGTTGTTCTCCGCGACAGCCTCTGCGGCCTTCGCACCGAACATCATGCCCATGATCCGATCGATCGGACTCGGTGGCCCACCTCTCTGTGGATGCCCCAACACCACCGCGCGCGCTTCGTAGTGCGTCTCCGAAGCAATTTTTCGCGCCAGCACTTCACCAATACCTCCGAGCCGCACGTGCCCGAACGCATCATGCTGATCGTCGATCGTCACCATCTCACCGTCTTCGGCACGCGCGCCCTCCGCCACCACGATCACCGAGTAACGAGGCCGCCGCGAGAGTCCGCGACTGAGATCCGATTCACCGAGCCGCGCGCTTAGCAAGTGAAAGACTCTCTCGTACCGAAACGGATGTTCCGGTATCAGAATCAAGTGCGCCTGTCCTGCGACTCCCGACCACAGCGCGAGGTGTCCCGCGTGCCGTCCCATCACCTCGACTACCTGCACCCAGCCGTGCGATCCGGCCGGCGTGCGCGAGCGTTCGATGATCTCCGAAATATTTCTCAGCGCCGTATCGAAGCCGAGCGTGTAGTCGGTGCCCGCGAGATCCTTGTCGATCGTCTTCGGCACGCCGACGATCGGCACCCCTCGCTGCCCGAGCTTAGCGGCGACTCCGAGCGTATCTTCACCACCGCACGCGACGAGCGCGTCGAGTTTGAGCCGCTCGATATTCTCGATTACTTCATGCGAACGATCCTGCGATTCGCCTTGATCGTTCAGTTGCTTGAAAGGGTTCGTGCGTGACGAACCGAGGTTCGTGCCACCATCGCGATCCCAACGACGCACTGTTTCGCGATCGAGCGGCAGCACTTCAGGAGCCGGATTGATCAAGCTTCTCCAGCCGTCGAATAAACCAATGATTTCCAGCCCGAGTTCCGAGCCACGATAAACCAAACCTTTAATCGCGGGATTCAAACCCGGCGCATCACCGCCGCCCGTCAGAACTCCCACGCGCTTAGAATCACTCATCGTCTCTTGTCGTCTCCGAATATAGGTCCTATTTGTTTAGATCTTTAATCAGCACCACATCGCTCGTGATCACGCCGCGCGAGGTCACGACGCGGCCATCTTTCAGCCAACCAAAAGCAAAAATCTTTCCCTCTTCAAACTTTGTTAATTGTTTTGGTGTGCCGCCGTCGATTGGTTGTCCCCAGAGATTGTCGATGCCGCCCAAATGGTCCACATAGACGACATACCTGCCGTCAGGACTCCAGTGCAACGGCGTGTCCCATTGAACCTGCACCGTCGGCGCAACGTCAAATATGTTGAATGTCGCACCATCTTCGAAGTTGATCACTTTCAAACGCCAGCGCGAGTCTTGCTGCTGGTCGTTATACCAGAACGCAATCAACTTCCCATCCGGCGAAACTGCCGGTCTGATCGCTATGCCTTCGGCGACTTTTTCAGGAGTGCCGCCGTCGATTGAGACGCGCCACAAACGGTATGGATGATCCGAATCAGCATGCTGAAACAAGATCCATCGACCATCGGGAGAAATAGAAGGCCACGTGCTCTCCGTCACTTCGAACGTTAACTGCTTCGGATTGCTGCCGTCACGATCCATTCTCCAGATCTGAAACACACCGGTGCGGTTGGAGTGAAACACGACGTAACGATTGTCCCGCGAGATAACCGGCGCATAATTTCGCCCGCCTGCCGATGTTAGCGGTCTTTCATCGCCACCGGTTGGGGCGACCTCGAATATGTCAGCGATGCCGCTCGCATCGGATGCAAAGAGAATCTTGTCATCGGGAGCCACCGAGAGATCGTAGTAACGGCTCGTGCCGGAACCGATCGGAACCGGTTTCGATTCATTCGGACGAAGCAGCGTGAGTCGCGAGAGAGTTTGTGTTTGAACGGTGATGAGCGCACTACCGTCCGCACGCAAACCGAGTTCGCGATAGTCACTAAGATCGTTCGTCACTGTGCGCTGTGATCCGTCACGAAAGAGCTGCCATATCTGCACGAACGCAGCGCCGTGAGCTTTGGCCAGCATGATGACGCCATTGCCGTCAGGAAGTACCGTCAGACGGCCAAGCTCGTCAAATTTCTGCGGCGAGAGAGGAACGGTGCGCTCCGCGCCGTCGCTCAGATCTTTTTCGAGAAGTGTTACTGAATAGTTGGCTGCGGTATCGCCGCTGTACGAAGGATCAGAGCTGACCTTCGGCAACATCAGTATCCGATCGTTTACGGCCCATTCAGGCCGGGACAGCGGGTCCCAGCCGAACCGCTGCGGCCACTTGCGTGTGCCTACGACCTGTTCGCCACTACCGTCAGCGTTGGCGACGACCAGTAAATCTGCTTGCGCCTGGCGATCGAAACGAATGAAGGCCATTCGCTTGCGGTCGTGCGAGAGCGAAGGGATACTCTGTCGCAACTCCATTTTCATCGCCGCGGCACCGATCCCCAGTATCGGCAACCGGTACACCTGAGCCGAGTCGTTGCGACCGGAGTCTGAATAACCAAAATAGACGTAATTACTGTCGAACGCGACGCCGAGATATCGTCCATTTCTCGGCGCGATTAACTGAGCGTTGCTATTCACGTCGACTTGCCGCAGCCACAAGCTCTCTTTTCCACTCTCGCCGGTGACATAAGCGACGTACCTGCCGTCGGGCGATATCGCGCCCATCAAAGCGTTGCCGTTCGTCGTCAGCTTAGTGACTTCGACACGTTCAAACGGCACGCGCAGCTTTGGTTCGGGACGCGCGCGCAATTTATAAAAAGCGTAGCCAGCAAGAGCGAGTATGATCACTGCCAACGCAGCCACACCGATCCACGTGCGACTACTGATGGGTTTGTGAATCGTCGTGCGCGCTTGCTGTACATCGTTTGTATCAATGCCTCGATCACGGCTGGTCGACGCTCGCGCGTACTCGCTGCCCGGCGAGATCGAACGGTCCAGCATCGAATTCACTTCGAGCTCGCGACGCAAACTGCGCAAATCGATCGCCATCTCCTTCACGATTTGATAGCGCTCGTTGCGATCCTTTCGCAGCGCCTTCTTGACGATCCGTTCCAACTCCGGCGGCGTGCGCTCGACGAACTGCGAGATCGGCGGCTGCTCCTTCTCGACGATGGCGACCACAACGTCCGTTGCAGTTTCACCAGTGAACGGCGGACGGCCACACGCCATTTCATAAACCACGACACCGAGGCCCCACACATCCGTGCGCTCATCGACGCCGACGCCGCGCGCTTGTTCCGGCGACATGTATGCGGCCGTGCCGATTACCGTGCCGGGTGACGAATCGAACAGCAGCGTAGACATAGTCATGTGAGACACGCCTTTGTAGCGTTCGGTGAGTTTCGCGAGTCCGAAGTCGAGGATCTTTACGTAACCTTCGGGACGGATCACGATGTTCTCGGGCTTGATATCGCGATGGACGATGCCTGCTTCGTGTGCGGCTGTGAGTGCGTCTGCGATCTGGATCGCGATGTCGAGGACGTCGCCGAGTTTCATCACGTGATCGCGCATGCGCTGTCGCAGAGTTACACCTTCGACGTACTCCATCGCGATGAATGGTCGCCCATCGTCTGTCTCGCCGATCTCATGGACCACACAGACATTCGGGTGACTCAACCTCGACGCAGCACGCGCTTCCTGAGTGAAACGTCGCAAACGTTCCGGATCTTTGCTGACGAAAGGGGGCAGCACTTTGAGCGCGACGCGGCGGCCGAGAGTCGTGTCGTTGGCGAGATAGACTTCGCCCATGCCGCCTTCACCGATGAGATTTACGATTTGATAGTGCTTGATGCGCTGGCCCGGCGTGAGTTTTTGATCGAGTTCGGCGAGTGTATCAGCAGCGTGTGCGACGGCCGGTGTTTCCATGAAACTGCCGGCAACTTCGTATGAACGGAGCAGAGATTCGACTTCCGCGCGCACTTCCGTTTGACCTTCGCAGGCGCTGACGAGGTAAGCCTCACGTTCGTCGCCGTGTAGTTCGAGTGCGCCTTCGAAGATCTGTTTTATCTGCTGCCAGCGCTGCGGATCAGTGTCTTTCATTCTTAGCGTCGCCAGTCAGCTCGCGATGAAGCCACGCTTTGGCCATGCTCCAATCGCGTTTGACAGTGGCTTTCGAGATTCCCATTACTTCGGCTGTCTCTTCAACGGTCAGACCGCTGAAGAAACGCAGTTCGACGACCCTGCTTTGTTGTTCATCGATCTCAGCGAGACGTTGCAATGCTTCATCGAGTGCGACGACGTCGAGATCCTGACCTTTGACTGCGAAGGTCGCATCGTCGATTGAGACTTTAACATTCGAGCCGCCGCGCTTGACGCGGTTCTTCGTGCGTGCGTGGTCCACGAGAATGCGTCGCATCAGTTGGGCTGCGATGCCGAAAAACTGCGCGCGATTTTGCAACTGCACGTGACGCTGGTCTACCAGCCGCACGTAAGCCTCATGGATCAGCGCGGTCGTTTGCAGCGTGTGACCGGGCCGTTCCTTGCGGAGATAACGTGCGGCCTGGCGGCGCAGTTCCTCGTAAACGATCGGCATCAACTGATCGAGAGCTTCCTTGTCCACCAAATGAGCATAGAGGAGTTTCACGCAAAGGCGCAAAGAGGACGCCGAGGTGCAAAGACAGAACAGCCTGCTTTGCGGCGTGGCGTCCTCTTTGCGCCTTTGCGTGAAATATTTTTTGAGCCCTCTTTTTCAGAACTGTCGCGTTTAGTCAGTGAAGGAGACAGTATGAAACACAATTTATTCAAATTAACCGCGATTTTCGCCATTTTCCTAGGTCTTGCCGTCGTAGGCGTTCAGGCGCAGGCTCCGAGCAAGGTGGAGGTTAACATTCCCTTCGAGTTCTCAGCGGGCACGAAGACGTTGCAGCCCGGCGTGTACAGCATCAAGCGTTTGTCAGGAAATTATCTGGCGCTCCGCAACGCCGACGGCAAGTCAGCAGTGATCCTGAACGCGCCGATCAATCTCACGTCGACCGATCCGAACTCGGCTGAGCGCGTGGTCTTCAAGAAGTATGGCGAGCAATATTATCTCTCGCAGATCTGGCTCACCGTTGACACGGGCAGGGAATTGGCAGTGCGCAAGAAAGCTGGGAAGCAGGACCTCGTAGAGATTTCGCTTCGGATGAAATAGGTCCTCCAGGACGAATACGACTATTGCCTCGCGTCGCGCCTGAGAGTATTGTGTGCCGCGAGGTGAATCTGATGAAACAGTCGCTCAAACTTTTTTCAATACTCGTTGCGCTTTTCTTCGTCGCCGGCTCAGCGGCGGCGCAGGACGGAGCAACGATACTTGCCGGCGCGGAGTTAACACGAGTTGTTCCGAACAGTTTTTATTTCCAGGGCCTCAGCGCACCAACGCAGATGCGCAATGCAGCAGCCGCACGTTTCGGCAAGGACCGCTACGTGATTTCCGGATTGGTCGATACATCCGGTTATTCCGCTGACGTCCGCGCCAAGTATGTTGGTTTCTTGATTACTGATTCAGCTATCACACTCAACGGAGAGTCACTTCCCGCCGGCGCCTACGGCTTCGGGTTTGCGAACGAGGGAAAGATGACGGTCATGGACCTTGGCGGAAAAGATTTACTGTCCGTCGTAGTCACTAACGACAAAGATCTGCGACGCCCGCGCCCCTTGATGATGTCCGCTGATCCCGGTGGTGTGCGTCTTTATAACGGCAAAGACTACGTTGTCATCGCTGCCAAGTAATAAACAGCGATGCGTTACAGGTTAATAGTTTTACTTTCGTTATCGTTGCTGCTTTCATCTGTGTTGCCGGCGCAGACGCCGCCGCAGAAACCGCAACAACCGAGTGGCGGCGCTTCAACCGGTCCGGCCGTCACTTACACCTCGCGCCGCACGGTTGGCATAACCGATCCGAATGCGCCGGTTGTTTTTGAAGATGTAACCGACAAGACTGCGCTCGCAAACTTTCGTCATCACTCAGGCGAGGCCGCCAAAGACTACATCTTCGAAACCACTTCGGGCGGCGCAGCGATCTTTGACTACGACGGCGACGGCCGCCCCGACATCTACCTCGTAAACGGTTCCACTATCGGCGCGATGCGCGGCAAGGAAAAGGCGCCGCGCGCCGCGCTCTATCACAATCTCGGTAACTGGAAGTTTGAAGATGTTACCGACAAAGCAGGCGTGGCGAACGAGCGGTGGGGATTCAGCGTTGCGGTTGGTGACTACAACAACGATGGTCGCCCCGACATGTTTGTCGGCAACTTCGGCGTTTCACGTCTTTATCGCAACAACGGTGATGGCACGTTCACCGACGTTGCTGAAAAAGTCGGCGTCGCGCGCAAGGGTTGGAGCACGGGCGCGAGCTGGGGCGACTACGACGGCGATGGGCGTCTCGATCTTTTCGTTCCTGGTTACGTGCAGATCGATCTCAACCATCTGCCGCCGAGCCCGAGCGATGTGAACAAGGCTGGTGTGGGCCAGAACTTCTGCCAGTTTCGCGGCGTGCCGGTGATGTGTGGTCCACGCGGGCTGTCGGGCGAAGGCGACACGCTTTACCACCAGAAAGCTGATGGCACGTTTGAAGACGTGAGCGTCAAGGCCGGTGTGAGCGATCCGGATAAGTACTATGGTTTCTCGTCTGCGTTCGTTCACGTCGATGACGACAAGCTCCTCGATCTGATCGTCGTCAACGATTCAACGCCGAAGCAGCTTTACATGAACAAGGGCAACGGTACTTTCGAAGAGATCGGTTATCCGTCAGGCGTCGCGCTCAACGAGAATGGACGCGAACAGGCGGGCATGGGCCTCGCAGTTGGTGACTACGACAACGACGGCCGCGTGGATTTTCACATCACCAACTTCTCTGACGACTCGAATGTGCTCTATCACAACGATGGCGATCGAAACTTCACCGACATAACATTCCAGGTGGGCCTCGGCGAGGTTTCGATTCCGTTTCTTGGTTGGGGAACGAGTTTCATCGATTATGACAATGACGGTTGGCTCGATCTGTTCGTCGTCAACGGTCATGTTTATCCGGCGGCTGAAACGCATCAGTGGGGCACGAGTTACGCGCAGCAGGCGCTGCTTTTCCGAAACGTGAAGGGGAAGTTTGAGAGAGTCGGAGCGCCGCCGGGTAATGCGCTCGCGAATGCGTGGCCCGGACGCGGACTGGCGGTCGGAGATCTCGATGGAGACGGTCGACTTGATCTCGTGATCAATAATCTGGACGCGAAGCCGGTCCTGTTGCGGAATGTTGCTGCATCGAGTGGTCATTGGCTTGGTCTAAGATTGGTTGGGGACGTTGCGAAGAAGAGTCCACGTGACGCAATCGGCAGCATCGCGTATCTCACGACCGGTTCGTTGAAACAGCGGCAGGACGTTGTCAGCGGCGCAGTCTACTGCTCGCAAAACGATATGACTCTGCACTTTGGACTAGGCGCGGCGACGAAAGTCGATAAGCTCGAAATCGTGTGGTCCGACGGCAGTGTTGAGACTTTCGACGTGCCTGCTATTGACAGGGTCGTTACGATTACAGAGGGCAAAGGGCATTAAGATTTCTTTTGCGCCTTTGCTGGAAATTCCTGGTTGGAGTTTTGAAACTTGCGACGACTTGATCTCAGAAAGGCCCAGGCGGCCCGCCTCAACACGATCCGCGATATCAATCGGCAGATCGTGCTGAACTACGTGCGCGAGCGTGAACCAATCTCGCGTGCCGAGATCGCGCGCGAGACTGAGCTTCAGCGCTCGACGGTCTCAGCCATCGTCGAAGACCTCAAAACTGAAGGACTCGTAGAAGAAGTCGGAGAAGGCGAGTCCACCGGGGGCCGCCGGCCCACGCTCTTGAAGTTGCGCGCTGCGGAAGCGATTGCCCTCGGCGTCTCAATCACTCCGACCTGCACCACTGTCGCCACGAGCGATCTCGCCGGCCGTGTACTCGATCAGGAAGAGTTTCTCACCGATCCGAAAAAGACGATTCACAAAGTGATCGAAGTCGTCCGCGACTTCACTACGCGTTACAAAGGCTCGATCGAAGGCGTCGGCGTAAGTCTTCCGGGCCTGGTCGATCCATCAACCGGCACTGCGCTCTACATCCCTTACTTTCTCTGGCGCGACCTTCCCATCTCGAAAGTGATCTCCGACGCGGTTGGACTTCCCGTCGTGATCGATAACGACGCGAACGCAGTCGCACTCGCTGAGCTGTGGTTTGGACGTCCCGAAGTAAGCGACGCAAGAGACTTCATCCTGGTCCTGGTCGCGGAAGGTGTCGGCACGGGAATCATTTTCGACGGTCAGGTTTATCGCGGTCAGCGCGGTGCGGCAGGCGAGTTTGGTCACATGGTGATTGGACGCGGCGCGCCGGTTCCGTGCTCGTGCGGCAGCGATGATTGTTGGGAAGCGTTTTCATCGGAGCGCGCCGCCATCGCGCGTTATCTGAGATTGTCCGGCGCGACAACAACTTCGCCGATCAGTTTTATCGAAGTGGTGGACAGGGCCCTGGGTGGCGAACAGCACGCGACCACCGCGCTCGTCGAGACTGCGCGACAGCTCGGCGTCGGCATCTCGAACCTGATCATCGGCTTCAGCCCTGAGGCCGTTGTGGTCGGCGGAGAGATCGCCCGCGCCTGGGACCTGATCGAAAACGCGCTGACCGAAACAATTGCCAACAGCGTTCGCCGCGGACTTCCTTCAGCCCGCATTCTTCCCTCGACTCTCGGCGGAAATCCCACTCTCAGGGGCGCCCTGAGCCTCGTCCTCGCGAGCAAGTTCGCCGCCGCCTTCGCTGCCTGATTAAAAAACCGTCCAATGCGCGGCTAAAAAACTATTGACAGTCGCGAAAATCTATACTAAAAACTTCGTTCGCTGAGACAACAAACTAAGTTTTCTGCAACAAACTTCAGGTTTTTCTCAGCGTTTCAGTACCCGCGCACCGTTTTAATCCGCTTTTCAGCACTTGAGGAATCTAAAATGAGAAAGCCATTCTCCGCTGCCGCCCAGCTATTTCTGCTCGTTCTCCTGACGGCTTGCTGCGCCATTTCAGCGTTCGCCCAGAACAACAAAGGCGCCATCGTCGGCACCGTTAAAGACCCAAACGACGCCCTCGTCGCCAAGGCCCAGGTCAAAGTAACCAGCGTCAAAACCGGCGAAGTCCGGACCGCCGAGAGCAGCGATGACGGTACGTTCACCGTCACCAATCTCGAGCCCGGCAATTACAACGTCACCGTCGAAGCCTCCGGTTTCCAGGCCGTAACTGTCGAAGCCGTGCAGGTCGAAACAAACTCGCGTCTGCCGCTCGACGTGAAGTTCGCGAACATCACGGCAAGCAGTTCATCCGTTACGATCACTTCGGAATCAGCGCCGCTGGTCGAGAGCGAAACGAGCGTGCGCGGCGATCTCATCACCGGAAGACAAGTCACCGATCTTCCGATTGCACAAAGAAACTTCACCTTGCTGGCAGGACTTTCACCGGGCGTAACGCGTCCGAACCTCGGGCTACTCGGCGGTGGCGGTAACTTCGTTGCGGGCGGCGGCGGTCAGAACAACACCGAAGCAACGCGCTTTCGCGAATCAGGCGGTTCGGTTCTGGTTGTTAACGGCGCGCGTGCGACCAACAACAACTTCACGCTCGACGGCGTCGACAATAACGAATCGCAGTTCGGACAGATCGCGATCTATCCGAATCCGGACGCAATCGCTGAGTTCAAGATCGAATCAAGCGTTCCATCGGCTGAGTCCGGCCGCGCGGGTGGCGGCATCATCTCTACGACTTTCAAGTCAGGAGGCAATGTTTTTCACGGAACAGTCGGCGAGATCTACCAGGGCCGTTTCCTGAGCGCCGCTGCGAGTCGTTTCGATGATCCCACTTCACCACCCGTTCCGAATTACGTGACGCACAACTACTACGGCACGGTTGGTGGTCCAATCTTCCTGCCGCGTCCCGGTGAGGGCGGACACGCTATCTACAACGGTCGGAATCGATCGTTCTTCTTCTTCTCGTTGAACGGACAGCGGAACAGCACGCCGATCTTCGGCGGCACCGGCGACCCGCAAGCGGTGCCTGTGCCGACTGCGAAAATGCGCGTCGGTGATTTCAGCGAGCTGCTGCGCCCCGGAACTTCGCGCACGTACCGGCTCGCCGGTGGCGGCACTGTTGTTGCTCCGCAAGGCACGATCTTCGCGCCAAACGGCACGCCGATTCCGGGCAACGATCTTCGCAACTGTCCGAGCTGTGGTCCGTTCTCAACCTTCGCGTTCAACTACGTCAATGCGTTTCCGCTTCCGAATCTTCCCGGAGCCGGTCGCAACTTCGTCACCAATCGTAAAGAGCACGCGAACGTCGATAGCTACGACATCCGCATCGATCATAAAATCACCGAGAAGAACTCGATCTTCGGTCGTTACAGCAAATCCGATACAGCGCGCTCTCGCGACAACTTCTTCCCGCTCGGCAGTTCACCAAACGGCAACGATCTTCCCGCCGGCCCGTCAGCGGGGGATGAGTTTGGCAATTCGAAAGGCTTCACGATGGGCGATACGCACGTGTTCACTCCGAACGTCATAAACGATGCGCGTTTTGGTGTGACAAGAGTGCAAATCGGAATCTTCAATACCGGCGTCAACGGCACGGGCGGATTCAGTCCGACAGTCTCAGCAAATCTCGGCGCACCGAACATCAATCTTGGTCCAAACAGTAGCGGCATCGTCCTCGTCGGAATCGTCGATGAATTGACCGGCACCGATCGCGCGACTGAGTTCACCGGGGACGGCGGCCCGTTCTATTTTCTGTCGAATAACTTTCACGCCGCGGATGCGGTGACCTACGTGAAGGGAACCTCGACTTACAAGTTCGGCGGCGACTATCGCGTGCGCCAGAACAGTAACTACGACGGTGGTCGCAACAACGGCACCAAGGGCAACTATCAGTACGGCACGACTGACAGCGGGTTCGTTTCCGGCAACTACAACGGCATCGGTCCAAACGATACTGGTTCGTCGCTCGCAAACTTCCTGCTCGGTTATCAACCGGGTTTTGTCGGCCGTGGCGATCCGGGTGGTCCATACTTTCAGTCGAGCAAGGAGATGGCTTTCTTCGTGCAGAACGACTGGAAAGTCAACACCGACCTGACACTCAATCTCGGTCTGCGCTACGACATCTTTACCGCGCCCACCGAACGTTTCGATCGCCAGGGCAATTTCGATCCGGCGACTAAGACCATTCAGATGGCCGGCGACAACGCACCCGGCGGACGCGATCTCGCCAACACTGACAAGAACAACTTTGGACCACGCATCGGCTTTGCCTACGGAGGCCTGAAGTCGGATAAGACTCTGGTGATTCGCGGTGGCTACGGTCTGCTCTACGCGACTGACATCAGCGCCGCGCAACCGTTGACCTCGAACCCAGGCACCGGCGCGGCCAGCTATGCCTGTACGCCGATCACGAATCCGAGCGGTTGTCCGTCAGTGTTTCAGCATCGCAATCCTTTTGATAACGGCATTCCCACGGCGCCGTTCACGGTCGCCGCTCCGGGCTCGAGTTTCCCGGCGCCGACAACCGGCGGTCTCATCCTCTTCAACGATCCGAACCGCAAGGATGAGATGTATCACCAGTACAATCTGACGGCGCAGTGGGAGTTCAGGCGCAACTGGCTCGCTGAAGCTGGATACGTCGGGTCGCTTGGCCGGAACCTGCTGGTGTTGAGCAACATCGGCACCGGGAATGATGAAGGTGGACCAGGATCGCGTGAGGTCCTCGGTATTGGTCCGATCACCGCGACTCGATACACCGGCAGCTCGAGCTACAACGCGCTACAAACCAAACTGGAGAAACGATTCGTCAAAGGACTCTCGCTGTTGAGTTCGTACACGTGGTCTCACGCGATCGACGATTCTCCGGGCGGCATCTGCAACAACGGCGCGAGTGCGCGTGATTGCGGTCCCGACGATCCGACGCGGCCTGAGCTCGATCGCGGCAATGCAGATACTGACATCAGGCACCGGTTTACGTTCGCGGACGTTTGGGATCTGCCGTTTGGCAGAAGCCGGCGTTTTGGCGGCGCCGATATGAATCGGGGTCTGGACGCCGTGGTCGGTGGTTGGCAGTTCAACAACATCGTGACCTGGCAGACTGGACCAGTGTTCAATGTTACGTGCAACGGCGGTCGCGTGGATCTGCTTGGCGATCCGAATCCGACTCAGGCTCAGCAGGACCAGGGACTCGAGTTGAATCGCGCTGCGTTCCGTTGTGCGCAGACGAGGATCTTTCCGAGCGATCCGAACAGTCCGCACATCGGCACGCTTGGTCGCAACGTTTTCCGCGGGCGACCGCAGTTTTACTGGGATGCGTCGTTCTTCAAGAACTTCCCGATCAGCAGGATTAGCGAGGCGTTCAACGTTCAGTTCCGGTTCTCGGCGTACAACGTGCTGAACCGCGTGAATCGTTCCGCGCCGAATGGCGACATCAACAACGCGGGCGATTTCGGACGCGACATAAACGAACAGCGGCGCCGGCAGATGGAGTTCTCCCTCAAGCTCATCTTCTAAGACTTCTCTGCGGCCCTCTGAGTATCTCTGCGATCTCTGCGTTTGAAAGAACTCCTTTAACGCAGAGACCGCAGAGAATACGCAGAGGGCCGCAAAGAACCCTCTCTCGTGATCTAGAATTTCGGAATGATCGTATTTCGCTGTCTTCTTTTGTTTTGCCTGGCTTTGAGTGTTACGGCACAGCGGCCGGCGGCGCGCAGTGTGGAGACGATGTTGAGTGAGGCGGGCGCGCTGGTCCAGGCCGGTCGCCTCGAGGAAGCTGAAGCGGCCACGCGCAAGATCGTCGGTGGTTACCCGCGCAACGCTGAGGCGCATAGTTTGTTGGGAGTGATTCTCGATCAGCGCAAGCAAACTGCCGAGGCTGAGAAAGAGTACGCCGCGGCCTTGCGGTTACAACCGAAGTTGGTTAGTGCGTTGTCGAATTACGGTGTACTGCTCGCGCGTACGAATCGTGCTGACGAAGCAATCGCGAAGTTTGAAGAAGTGCTGCGAATCGATCCGAAGCATGAGGGTGCGATCTTCAACCTTGGCGCTCTGTACGCAGCGCGTGGAGACTACAAACGCGCCGTCCCGCTGTTGGAAAAAGCCGCCGGCCAGGATCCGCGGATGCTTTTCACACTCGGTTTACGTTTGGCTGAAGCGCACGAGTATGCGGAAGCAGTGCACCTGTTTCAACGCACCGATGAGCTGCGGCCGCAGACTTACGAAGTGCTCTACAACCTTGGACTAGCGCTATATAACCTGGATCGATTAGCTGAAGCGCAACAGGCGATGTCCGCGGCGTCGACGTTGAAACCGAATGAAGCTGATCCTTATTACCGGCTGGGCTTGATCGCTTCTGCAAAGGACGACACCAAGGCCGCGCTGACATACTGGACCCGGGCGCTCGAGTTGCGGCCGGTGTTTCCGGAGGTCAACTTCATGATCGGTGAAGAGTTGCTCAAGAGGCAGCTCGCGGAGAAGTCGATCCCGTTCTATGAAAAGGCGCTCGAACAGTCGCAGGGTCAACTCGTTTATTTTCTGCGACTCGGTGTCGCGAATGTGCGTGGACAGCATTACGACCGTGCGCGTGAAGTATTCACGAAAGCGCTCGAGCGTTATCCGAACAATCCGAACCTCTATTTCCTGCTCGGTTATGCGGGGCGTGCGGAAGGGCAGTATGACCAGGCGGTGACTGCGTTTCAGCAGGCGTTGAAGTTGCAGCCGGATAATGCGGATGCGATTGCGAACCTCGGTTATATCGCGAGCCAGCGTGGCGAGAATGTCGAGGCGGAGCGTTTGTTGAGACGCGCGATCGAGCTCGATCCGAAAGCGTTTCCTTCTTATCACGACCTCGGGCGGTTGTTGGTGAAGTTGCGGCGATATGACGAAGCGGTGCCGCTGCTGACGCGTGGCGTTGAGCTGAATGGAAAAGATCCAGGGGTGCACTACCAGTTGTTCCTTGCCTACTCGCGGTTGAAGAAGAAAGACGAAGCGGATCGAGAGCTCGCGGAGTTCAAGCGGTTGGACGAGGGTAACCGGCACGCAGCAACGCCGATGGCAGTGCCGTTGAAGGATGGTGAGAGTTTGCCACCGTTGCCGACAGCGGCTTCCGGCGACACCGCCAAGCCCCGCACACCAGGAAATTGATGACTGCCACCAAAAAGCACAAAAGCTTTTCTTTAATTATTTTGTACCTTTTGTGCTTTTTTGTGGCTGGTTCTTGCTCGTCGACGTATGCACAAGCGCCTTCAGTGACCAAAGTAGATCCTCCCTCGTGGTGGGCCCGGCACACTATTAATCCAGTTCGTCTGCTTGTTCGTGGTACGAACCTCGTTGGCGCAAGCGTACGATCTTCGAATCCACAACTGCGCGTCTCCGAAGTCTCAGTCAACGCGAAAGGTTCATATCTTTTCGCAAACGTCGAGATCAGTCCTTCACTTCCGGCAGGGAAGTATCCGCTGCTTGTCGAGAGTGCGAGTGGGAGCACGACAATCCCCCTCACTCTCGAAGCGCCTCTCGATCCGCGAACCAATTTTCAGGGCATCACCACTGATGACGTGATCTACCTGATCATGATCGACCGCTTCGCTGATAGTGATCCATCCAACGACACTCCGAAAGACTCGCCACCCGAAGCAAACGATCGCAACAACCCACGCAGTTTTCACGGCGGCGACCTGCGCGGCGTCATCAATCACTTACCATACTTGAAAGATCTCGGCGTCACAGCACTCTGGCTCACACCGTGGTACGACAACTGGAACGGCGTGAACCGTTGCGACAAACCCTGGTGCCCAAACACCTACTATCACGGCTATCACGCGATCGACTATTACGCCGTCGAGGATCGCTTCGGCGATCTAGCGACCTTGCGTGAGCTGGTCCAAAAAGCGCACGGGCTGGGCATCAAAGTTATCCAGGACCAGGTCGCTAATCACGTCGGCTCGCGACATCCGTGGGTCAAAGATCCGCCGCTTCCCGACTGGTTTCACGGGACGCTCGTGCAGCACCAGCTCAACAAGTTTCGCAACAGTGCGCTCTTGTCACCGCATTCGAATCAACTCGACTTCCGCAACACGCTCGACGGCTGGTTCAGCGATGACCTTCCCGACATGAACCAGGACGAGCCGGAGGTGGCGCGTTACGAGATTCAGAACGCGTTGTGGTGGGTGGGCATGACGGGCATTGACGGCATTCGCGAAGACACGATCCAGTACATGCCGCGTTTCTTCATTCGCGATCTGTCGAGCGCGCTCCATCGACAGTATCCAAACATGTGGATGGTCGGCGAAGTGTTCGAGCGCGACACGGCGCAGACGGCATTCTTCATCGGCGGCCACACCGGGTGGGATGGTATCGATACGAAGCTCGATTCGGTTTTCGATTTCGCGTTGTGGAATGCGTCGCTGCTTGTGTTCACAAACAAGATGCCGATGCGTTTTCTGCCGCACCAATTGAAGTACGACGCGCTGTATCCCGATCCTTCGAAAGTCACTGTGCTCGCGAACAATCACGATACGATGCGTTTCATGTCACTCGACGGCGCGACACTCGCGGGCGCGATGATGCACACGGCGTTCGTGTTGAGCGTGCGCGGCATCCCGCAGCTTTATGCCGGCGAAGAGATCGCGATGGAAGGAAAAGAAGATCCTGATAATCGTCGCGATTTTCCCGTTGCGGCGTTCACGGCTGACGGGCGCGATGCGAAACAGCGGCAGATGTTTGACTGGACGCGCGCGTGGATCGGCATGCGCCGCGAGCACCCGGCGCTGCGCTCGGGCCGGCTGATCGATCTGTTTTCGGATGATGAGACTTACGTGTTCGCACGTCAGACTGGTGCGGAGACGGTTGTCGTTGCTTTCAATCGCGAGAACACGCGCCGGGAGATCAGTGTTCCGATCGGATCGATTGCCGTGAAGGATGGTGTGACGTTGAAGTCGTTGATTGGGGAGGCGTCGAGTGTTCGTGTTGTTAACGGCGAGGCGAAGCTCACGCTGTCTCCGCAGACGGCGATAGCGTTCGGTGTTCAGTAGACGATGAAAGATAATCCTGTCCAACGGACGAGCGGCGTGTTGCTGCACCCGACGTCGTTCCCTGGTCCATACGCTATCGGCGATCTCGGCCCGGAAGCCTACGCGTTTGTCGACTTCCTCGTCGCTGCGGGACAAAGTCTGTGGCAAGTCTTGCCGCTTGGTCCAACCGGCTACGGCGATTCGCCTTACGCGTGCTACTCCGCTTTCGCCGGCAACACGTTGCTCGTCAGTCCTGAACTGCTGGTGAAAGAAGGATTGCTTGACTCCGCTCCTCCGTCACCTGTCGTCACCGCGAAAGTAGACTTCGGCGCCGCGCACCAGCTCAAAGAACAACTCCTGCGTCGCGCTTACGTGCGTTACGCAAAGACCACCGATACGACTCTGCGCAGCGCTTTCGAAACCTTCGCTCAACAGCACGCGCGCTGGCTTGACGACTACGCGCTCTTCCGCGCGTTGAAAGATGCGCACGGCGGTATCGCGTGGAACGAGTGGGAACCCGCACTCGTGCGCCGCACACCTACTGCCCTCGAACGCGTGCGCGAACAACTCAGAGAAGAAGTTGAAGCGCACATGTTCTACCAGTTTCTTTTCTTCCGTCAGTGGCTCGCGTTGAAGAGTTATGCAAACGATCGCGGCATCAAAGTCGTCGGCGATCTCCCGATCTTTGTGGCCCAGGACTCGGCTGACGTTTGGACCAACCCGGAAGAGTTCAAGTTAGATAAGAATGGAAAACCGGTTGTCGTTGCGGGGGTGCCGCCCGACTACTTCAGCAGCACCGGACAGCTCTGGGGGAATCCGCTTTACGACTGGGAGCGCATGCTCGCCGATGATTTCAAGTGGTGGATCGAACGAGTGCGCGCAACGCTGACGATGGTCGATATCGCGCGCGTCGATCACTTTCGCGGCTTCTCGGCGTGTTGGGAGATTCCGGGCGGCGACAAGACTGCCGAACGCGGTCATTGGGTCGAAGCGCCGGGCAGGGAATTGTTCACCGCCATTCGCAAAACTCTCGGTGACTTGCCGATTATCGCGGAAGACCTCGGCGTGATCACGCCCGATGTTGTCGCGTTGCGCGAGGAGTTTGGTTTTCCCGGCATGCGCATTCTTCAGTTCGGATTTGGCAGCGACTCGACGAACATCGATCTGCCGCACAACTACGTGCCGAACGTTGTCGCTTACACCGGCACGCACGACAATGACACGACTGTCGGATGGTTTCAGAGTGTGGCGGGCGAGGGTTCGACGCGCACCGCGGAACAGATCGAACGCGAGCGCAAGTTTTGCATGGAGTATCTCAACACTGACGGCAAAGAAATTCACTGGGACCTCATTCGCGGCGTACTCGCTTCGGTCGCGAATACCGCGATAGTTCCGTTGCAGGATCTGCTCGGGCTCGGAACGGAGGCGCGCATGAATCTTCCGAACAGCACGGAGGGAAACTGGGCGTGGCGATACAAGCCTGGCGTGTTGACTGATGCGTTGGCGGCGCGACTCAAGAAACTCACGAAGTTGTACGGAAGAAACTAAGCCGCAGATTAACGCAAATGACGCAGATAAGAAGATAAATGAAAACTTGTTTAATGATTCTGATCTGCGTCATCGGCATTAATCTGCGGCTAACTGGTGTGGCGGCGCAGGCGCCGGAGATTATGAAGATTGATCCGCCGAGCTGGTGGGTCGGGAGTTCGTTGAATCCGGTGCGCGTAATGATTCGCGGGCGAAATCTCGCGGGTGCGCGCGTACAAGTTTCAGGTCAGCGTGTGGGTGTGCCGAAGATTAGTCAGAGTGGCACGTATATTTTCGTGAATATCTTTGTCGCCTCACCAGGACAAAAAACGATCACAGTCACGACCTCGAAGGGCACAGCGCGGGCGACGTTCGAAGTGCTTGGACCACTAAACCGGGCGGGCAGATTCCAGGGCTTCTCATCCAGGGACGTGATGTACCTGATCATGATCGACCGCTTCGCTGACGGCGATCCCTCAAACAACGGCGCCCTCTACGATCGCAAGAACAAGTTTTACTACCACGGCGGTGATCTTCAGGGCGTCATCGATCATTTGCCTTATCTGAAAGAACTCGGCGTGACGGCGATCTGGTTGACGCCGTGGTACGACAACTACGATCGAGCGAACGAGATCGAGTTGAAGGAAGAAAAACCGAGCACTGGCTTTCACGGTTACAATCCGCAGGATTTCTACAGTGTTGAAGAACACTTCGGAACGTTTGCGAAGTTGCGTGAGCTCGTCGATGCCGCGCATCGCAACGGGATCAAGATCAT
>DATDFT010000022.1:0-2799 GCA_036522475.1 Pyrinomonadaceae bacterium
AGAAGTCCCTGGAAGTCTAAAGCGACATCGAAGGCTGAGGCACGTAACCGACGTAACTGCTGGCGCGGTGCCCGCAGCGTCTCCCCAGACATCAGCCCGCGCCTCAACGCCTTCGTGTCGACTTCGATGAGGCGATCCAGAAGCGGGTTGTCTCTCAAAATTTCGGCTGAGCGACGTTCGACGACCCATGAGATCTCGGAATGGGGTTGTGCCGCGCGCAGAGCTGCGAGCGCCGGCAAAGTGTGAACTATGTCGCCAATACTACCCAGTTTTACGATCAGAATTCTCATTCCGAGTCTTACGTACCCCCGAAATAAGAAAAGGTGAGATTCGCTTCGGCAATTTTTTGACCGTTGCGAAACTTCGTGAGAGTTCCTTTGAGGACTGGAATCGTGTCGTCGAGATCACCTGCGGAATAGACTCCACCTTTAAGAAATTTTCCTGAAAACGCATATGAAACGCCGCCAAGTTCGAAGGTGGTGAAGGTGAAGTTATCTCGCTTTACTGTGAGGGTCTTGAAGCGAAGTCTCTTTCCGTTATTCAACTCAAACCCCTGCACGGAAAGTTGTCGCGATCGCTTCGCGTTCAAATTTATGGCTCCGAATTCCGAAAAATCGTTTGGAGTATTACCGAGGATCCAGAACGTGCCGTCCGGATCGAAACGCGCGGATCTCTTTTGACCAAAAGATAGGGTGCAGGCGAGCAGACAGATGAAGAAGATGCTCCCGCAAAGGCGCAGAGCCGCAAAGGAGAAATTCTTAAACATTGATGTTAGCTCCTCCGAGTCGGGCTATGATTGCGGAAGTTGAATGATCTTTTGGATCGCCGACGATCGCCACTTGTCCGCCATAGGATCGTACCACGTCACGCTCGGGCACCGTGTCGGTCGTGTAATCAGTTCCCTTCGCGTGAACGTCGGGCTTCAAAGCGAGCAGGAGTTCTTCGACGGTTGGCTCACTGAAGATCGTTACGAAAGTCACGGGTTCGAGTGCCGCCACGATCTCTGCGCGTTCCGTCGCAGGCAAGACCGGCCGGCCTGCTCCTTTCTGAATCGCGACCTGTTCATCGGAGTTGATGCCGACGACCAGCACGTCACCGAGTTCTCTCGCGCCGGCGAGGTAACGGATGTGTCCGACGTGAAGCACGTCGAAACATCCGTTGGCTAAAACGATTCGCGCGCCCGCTTTACGGGCGGCCGTCACCTGATTCACTAGTTCTTCTCTGTCTAAAACCATTACTCACACTTGCTGAATTGAATGTTCCAGCTCCGCGGCACTCACGGTCGCCGTCCCTCGCTTCATCACGACGAGTCCACCAGCATAGTTCGCGAGCCGCGCCGCATCGGCAAACGACGCACCGGACGCCAGCGCCAACGTAAACGTAGCGATGACCGTATCACCTGCGCCTGTTACGTCCACTGGCTGTTGCCCGCCGACAGCGGGAATGTGAACCGGAGCCGCATGATGTTCGACTAAGGTCATGCCCTCTCCGCCACGCGTAACGAGCAGCGCGCGATGACCGAGTCGCTGCTTCAACTCCGTTGCGGCGTGCTCGAGTTGTTCCGTGGAAGTGATGGGTGTGCCGACGAGATTCTCGACTTCTTCCTGGTTTGGCGTGGCAGCCGTGAATCCGGGATAGTCGAAGAGGTGGAACCGCGAATCAACCAACACCGGAACGCGGGCGCTTCTACGAATCATCTCAACCGCCTGCGCATCCACCACGCCGTAGTTGTAATCGGAAATCACGAGGGCGTTCGGGTTGTTGATGGCTTGTTGCAGCTTGTTGAGAAGTGCGGTGCGAACTCCATCATCGTTGAGCGACGCGCCTTCGTAGTCGATCCTGATTACCTGTTGCTTGCTCGAATGCGAATGGCCGGCAAGAATTCGAACCTTGGTGGTGGTTTGAACTTTGTCAGACGCAATCACGCCGTCGATATTCACGCCGGCCGTTTCGAGTTTGGCGCGGAGTTCGTTGCCCGCTTCGTCGCTGCCGGTGACTGAGATGAGCGAGACTTTTGCACCGAGCGCGACGAGGTTCATCGCACAGTTGGCAGCGCCGCCCGGCGATGTTTCAGTGTGTTGATGTCGCAGGATGAAGACGGGAGCTTCGCGCGAAACGCGACTAATTGAGCCGTGTATAAAGCGATCGGCAATGGCGTCGCCGATGATCACGATTTTTTGATCGGCGAAACGCCTGATGATCTCGATTAAGCGTTGTTGAAATTCCGTGCGCGTCATTTATTAATCCTGGGTCGCGACGATCATCTTTACGGCTTCGAGTAAGTTCTCGCAAACGAGATCGGGCTGGAGTTTCCACGAGTGGCGCTGATACTCCCACTCGCCCAATCCGTACCCACTCATAACAAACGCCGATCGCAATCCCGCATTTCGCGCCAGCTCAACATCTCCGTATCGATCGCCAACCATCCAGCTCGCACTCCGATCGATATCAAACTCCTGCGCCGCGCGATCGATCAATCCCGTCTTCGGTTTGCGACAGTCGCAATCGACGCGGTACGGCGCTTCTCCAACCGTCGGATGATGGGCGCAGTAATAAATCGCATCGAGGTGCGCATCCTTTAGATCGTGCTTCAACTGCTCGTGGACCTTGACGATAACTTCCTCTGAAAAATATCCGCGCGCGACACCGGCCTGGTTCGTCACGAGAATCGCCAGCCACTCATTGTTATTCAAAATCCTGATCGCTTCCGAAGAATACGGAAACAGTCGAAAGCGCGACGGATGGTTAACGTAACCAACCTCCTCTGAAATCGTTCCATCCCGATCGATGAAAACCGCT
>DATDFT010000023.1:0-8604 GCA_036522475.1 Pyrinomonadaceae bacterium
CTGCATCCCCGCGGTATTTCTCTTCAAACGCGTCCGCGCGAAGAAGGGCCCCGTCGCTATGCACTGAGCGAACTGACCATCCGTGGTAAGTGTGAATTTTTATTTTATTTCACTGCTGCTTATGCCAGCGCCAAAAGCGCGGGATATGAGCGCCAAAGGCCCGGGATATGAGCGCCAAAAGCCCGGGATATGAGCGCCAAAAGCCCGGGATATGAGCGCCAAAGGCCCGGGATATGAGCGCCAAAGGCGCGGGATATGAGCGCCAAAGGCCCGGGATATGAGCGCCAAAGGCGCGGAATATGAAAGCCAGGGGCAAGCGCCGAACAACGTGAGGCGCGTCGCCCCTGGTTAACAGCGCAAATAGCCGTGAAGCTCTGAAAGAGCGGAATAACTGACGCTGATATTTCGCACTTTCAGTGCTCTTTTAAAATTATTCCTTGTGACCAGGGGCGACGCGTTCCGCTGCGCTTCACGCTTGCCCCTGGCTATTATATTTCGCGCCTTCGGCGCTTCACGCTTGCCCCTGGCTTTCATATTCCGCGCCTTTGGCGCTGGTATTAGCGACTTTGTGTGAAAGCTTTTCGAGCTACGAAGCAGTCCACCGTAGTTGGACAATTCGAATTGATTTCGCTATAAGACTACCTCTTTCGAAACACCCTGCTAAAGAGGAACGTTCATGGTCGCAAATCCGCCACACGATATGCCGCGCATTACTCCGCACCTTTTTTACGACGACGTCGCCGCCGCCATTGACTGGCTCGTCAATGCGTTTGGCTTTGAGGTTCGTTTGAGAATGACTGATAAAGACGGCAAGGTCGTGCACGGTGATCTGGAAGTGGCTGACAGCCTCGTCATGGTGGGGCTCACGTCTGAAAGTCCATTGCGGGAGAGTCCGAAGTCACTCGGCAAGATAAGCCAACGACTCTACATCTTTGTTGACGACGTCGACGCTCACTACGAGCGCGCAAGGAAAGCGGGCGCGCAGATTACGAGCGAACTCAAAGAGCAGTTCTACGGCGACCGCGTGTATGAGTGTGTGGATCCGGAGGGCCATCGCTGGAAGTTCGCACAGCACGTCCGCGACGTCGATAGCAGAACTCTGCAGCGTCCCAGCTAGACAGGCGCTAGCTGAAGCGCCCATTCCTTACATGCCAACTGCCTGACAACTTGCGCGGCCCAGGTGCCCGGGTAATCGCCTCTCGCGATGGTCTTGTTACCGATTAAGTTTCCCTCCGTGGGAATCCCGATCACCGCGATGTCTTCGTTGACAATGCCCTCGCCGTCGACGACAAAGTTTGACCCTTCTGTCATGTCGATAGCTCCAGGCATGTAAGCCAACGTCGGCGATCGATTTTCAAATGCTCGCACCAGCCCGCGGCGTTGCAGATTGCGATAGAGCGGCGCCGCATCCCGGAGAATATTCGTCGATGGATAACGAGCATCGACCAGAATCTCAGCCTGCATCACCGCCTTTGGATTCTCATCGCACTTCAGCTCAAAACAACCGGCAGACTCGTTGGCGCTCACGCATGGATTGCGCGCGACGGAAAAATCAATCAACCCAGCCCTGACAAGCGCCAGCAACTTCTCAATGTTGATGATTGGTGGCCCAAAGACGATTCGCTTGAACCGCGGAAAGTAATACTCAATCAGCTTGCGGTGTGACTCCGGCGTTATTCCGCCGAACTGAAGAATTGATCCGAGTTCCTTCCTTACTTCGTACCAGATATCGATAGCCGCTTTGACCCCGCAACCAGACTGGCCCAACTTTGCGCGAGCGATCTCCTGGTCCATGTATTCTGCGACGAAAGCGGTGAATTTCCTTCCCTCATCGAAGCGACGCGCGCCGACCGGATCCAATGCTTGACGGTAATCGAAACGCACTTGCGAAGGATGGTGCTGCAAATAGGAATCGATGACCTTCCGCATCGCCGCTCCATCGGTCCCACATGCTTCCAGTTTTGAACTCTCGTCACCCATCGCCACGCGGTAGTAATGAAGCTCCATTTCGAGTTCGACGAGGGGCCACAGGTCTCGCTCAATATCCAGTTTTCCGCCGGGCGTTCTGGCCCTGAGTTCAGCGACGGCTGTTGGCGTAAGAAATGTAAGCGGACGCATGAACGGCGGCAGGTCATGAGCCTTCGGCGTCATCGGCAGTCCGCTGCGACAGAACGGAATGATTAAAGGCTCGCTACCACTCGGCTCGTAACAGAGCGATGAGCCTGAGCGAAAAAACCGTCCGCCGCGACCTTCCGTGAGCTCAAGAACCGCATCGATGAAAGTCAGACCGATGCCGTTCATCGCCACCCTCGCGCGGGCAGGGATCGGCGCCATTGACTTCTTGACTGGATAAACGAACGGGATGAACGCTAACCCGGGATGCTGAGCGGCGAACGTCGCATAGCGTTTCTCTTTGTCACCGAGTACGGGCCGCGAGTGACCGGTGGCGAGCAGAATCTTGTCTGTCCGAATTTCCTCTTTGTATCCATCGTTGTCTGCAAACTCCAACTCGTATCCTCGCCCGTTTCGCCGAACGTCCAACACTTCACCGACGTGACACGACACCGAAACACGCGGCGGAAGGTGATCAAGCAGGCGGCGGAATCCGTCCGCCAAGTAGCGCCCTACAACTGCTCGTGACAAGTATTCGTCGCCTGTCAGTGGTGAATCCGGCTGGAATTTCTCGTTGTACCATTCGACAAAACTCGGTCCTCTTCCCGCTGCCACAGGTGGATCAGTCGCCGACCACAGATCGACCTCACCAACACTGACGTTGACGAGGATGTATTCAGGCTGTTCGGGATCGTAGACCGGACTCGCGCCGAAATAAGACGATCGATTGAAGAGGTGAATGTCGAGTCCGCAAAGCAGCGGGCGTGCGTTGATTTCTGCGAGGAGCCGTTCCAGACAGTAGAGACCTTTCGGGCCGAGCCCCACGATCGCTATTGAATGAAGTTGCGCAGTCACCCGAATTTACTCAGTCTTGCTTTATGCGGGAGAAGAATTTCTCACGCAGAGACGCAAAGGCGCAAAGCGCTACCGCGCGTCTGAAGATTTTCTTTGCGTCTTTGCGTCTTTGCGCGAGAAACTTCCGCCCAAGTACGTTGACATCCGTGAACAAAATCGTGAGACTGACCAAGTTGAAGAATCAACCAGAAACTCGTCAGCCTGCTTTCAGTGGTATCACAACGTTCGGTCGTCTGCCGTTCATTGCCAACACTGCCGACCAGGAGTTCGATCTCGCTGTGCTGGGCATTCCGTACGATGGAATGGTGACCAACCGGCCTGGCGCACGGTTTGGTCCGAACGGCATTCGTCAAGCGTCGATCCGCGGTCGAAACTACAGCCAACAAATGGAAGTTGGCGTGTACGAGCGCCTGCGTTGCGTCGATGCCGGCGATGTACAGGTCAACCCTTTTGACTACGCCGAGACATTTCGTCAGATCGAGTCGCGTGTCAGCGAGCTACAGCAACGAGGCGCGGCGGTCGTGTCACTCGGCGGCGATCATTCGGTGCTGCTGCCAATCCTCCGTGCGACGAACAAGAAATACCCGAAGCTCACGCTCATCCAGTTCGATGCTCACTCAGACACATCCGACGAAGGATGGGGACAAAGATTCCATCACGGCACTCCGGTCCGAAGGGCCATCGAAGAGGGTCTCGTGCCGGGCAATCGAATATTTCAGATCGGAATTCGCGGATCGATCGGTAGTGCCCGGTATAACGACTTCGCGAACGAAGCGGGAATTCACGTTCTCAACATGCACGACTTTCATGACTCGAATCTTCGCTCTGCGTTCTTACAAACCCTGCGCGACGTGGCCGGTTCGGATCCGTGTTATCTCACGTTCGATATCGATGGCATCGACCCGGCTTTCGCTCCGGGAACAGGTACGCCGGTCGTCGGCGGCCTCACCAGCTTTGAAGCACTGAACCTTATGCGCTCATTCAGAGGTTTCAACTTCATCGGTGGCGACGTGGTCGAAGTTGCGCCAGCTTACGACAGCTCTGACATCACTTCACTTCTCGCAGCCACGCTTGCATTCGAGATCGCAGCGCTCATTGCAATCACGCGTGGTGCATGATTCTTGTAACCCAACAGTTCTTCGATCGTCGTGATGCCGTACCTCTGCGGACAACGAGTCGTCGCGAGATCCTTGCCAATCAATTTCGAGCCCACCAGATACTCTTTGTCTAACTTTCCCTGGCCCCACAACAGGACCATGTCGAGGTTCGGAGTCTCGACACCCGCGATCTCAGCAATGCCTCGAATGACTGCCAGGCACGGAATGTCTTCCAGCAAAAAGCGATGGTTGAAGTCAGGAATGTATTGACCGTTGCTGGTCTGGACCATCGGATGCGCCCTGCCCTGGTATAGAGCGTTCGTCCGCAGCGCGGTCATCAAGTTTGTCTTGTCAGCGATCTGATCTGAATAGTGAGCGATGTCCCAGTCGTACATCCTGACGACTTGCGAGAGATCGATCGGATACTCCGCCATGATGCGGCGGCTGATGGCGACAACCTCGTCACTAATTTTTTCCAGCAAGCCCGCGGTGTTTTCATCAACTCCCTGGAAAAACAGTGGCTCATGATCGAGCGGCTTGCCGTCCCAGTCTTTCCAGCGCCCGTACATGATTGGCGGGTGGCTGTAAGCATTCAGGGACATGAGATTAATTCCGAGCAAATGCCCCGACAAAATCAGCTTTGGGAACTCTCCCAAAACTCCCTGGAGAGTTTCGAGTACCTGATTGACTTTGAACTTCGGCAAATCGCCCTGGATGGCCCCAACCAACGTCTTCTTTGTACCGTTGATTCTGACCGTCGCGCCAAAGTCAACTACGCGACAACTCCACGGTAACGACTCGAAATTTATGACCGCGCAATTTCTGAGTCTTGGTCCAAGCGTATTGCGCACTTCGAATTCAAAACCGTTTTGCCCAGGTAGCCCAACAATGACGCAGCCGTCCCTAATTTCCGGTTTCAATAATTCCAGGTATCGCTCGTGCGAAAACGTGGGCACCGCAAAGATGATGAGATCGCACCCGCGAGCCGCCACCGCCGGATCATCCGTGACGCTAAAAGAATTTGCCATCCACGCACCGTCTCCATTGCGTCCGATGACCGCCAGTGGCTGACGTTCGAGTGACTCGTTCCAGCGCTGAGCCTTGCCGGCATTTTGGCTCAGCACGCACACATCGAAGCCGTTTCTTGAAGCGACTGCCGCCAGAGCGTGGGCACCGCTGCCCGTGCCGCAAATGAGAACGCGTGTGAGTTTAATCATGATGTTCCTCTTCAAAGTGAGGGCTAAGACGACGGGGGCGTCCGAACCTGTAGGATCGGACAGCCCCCTTGAGAATTTGTGGATCTGCAAGCAGCGCGAACTGCTTAGTTGTGCTCCATGTGAGTGGTATTTGAAACGACCTGGACCAACTGCATCATGCCGCGATCCTCGTGTCCAAGGATGTGGCAGTGCAGAACGTACACGCCGGAGAAATCGACAAACCGCGTGATCATCTTGAAGTAACCCGGCACGGGCGGAGGCGCAGTACCTCCCGTTGGAGTGGGCGGCTGATAAGCCGCCGGAATCGCGAAATCATCGAACCAGACCCGGTTCTTATCGAACTTAACCGGCGTCGTATTACCGCCGGCTGGGTTAAAGATCTCTGTAACCTGGAACGGATTAATATGGATATGGAACGGATGGGCGGCGCCCGTGCTGTCGTTATAAATCGTCCACTCTTCAGTAGCGCCCAGCACCATCGACTGATCGATTTGGTTATTGAACACCTTGCCATCAATGGTGTGCCTGGGGGGCGGATACGATGGTCCGTTCTTTCCTCGGTTTGCCGCCGGGTGAGGGTTAGTCGGCGTCGCCAGTGATGGATCCGCGACCGAAGCGAAACGAAGTTCGCGTCTCACTGTTACCTTCTTGGGATCTATGTCATACAGGAATTTCGGCATTTTCGGAAACTCTCCGTCGGGTCCCCCGGTCGGAAAACGCATTGGACTCTTGATCACTGGCATGGCGGGATCCTGCTCCACGACAACCGTAAAAAGCAGTTTGTTGTTGGGATAGGTAATGGGATACGTTCCGGGCGAACTGGGTGCCAGGACGAGCAAGTCGATTCGATTACCGGCTGCCAGGGTACCGCCTAGCCGTTTTCCTCCTGAGGCCACGGCTGCTGGAATACCGATCGAGGCGTTAGTAACCGCAGGGTTGTAGTTATCCTCATGATATTGCACTCCGTCCTGAGCAGTTTGAACCCACTGGATGCCGGTGGGCGGTGCGGAAAGTGCAATCTGGGCCCGATGGCAAGCGTTCACAATCCGCCACAACTGCATCTCGTTAGGATTCATCTTCACGACTGGCGTGTATTGACCGTTCACAAAAACCAGGTCGCCCTTGATGTTCGAATTCGCCTGACCCTGATCATTGATCCCGTTTTTCAGCAGGTTGATTTGCGCTCCATACTGCTGAAGCACCAACACCCGTTCCCTGACAAAGTATGGTCTCAGCTTCTCGTCGTACTCGCCTTCGATAATCAGAGCGCCGGCCATGCCGTTGGCGAGGTTCAGTGCGGTCGAGCCATGCTTGTGAGAGTGATACCAATGAGTCCCGGGCGCCTGGCCCATCACCGGACTCTTTGGATCATTTTCTTTCCAAACCGGAAGAGTGAAGCAAGAGGGGTAGGCGCCGATGTAGTATTGCGGCCAGGTGCAACTGTCGATCGCAGCCTGGTTTTTCGGCCACAACTGTTGATCAGGTGGCAGCCCGGTACCACCCTGCCATGGCGCGGTCTGATCGTACTTCAGTAGCAGTTCTTTTTGTTTCTCCTGCCATGTCTTAGGTAATTGCCCCCACAACTGAGGTGTGTGTCCTTCTGCACACATCTTGAAGATTTCGGCGAAGTCAGCCTCGACATACTTCTCATCTACCGTCGGGTTGCCGTTGGCCTCTCTCGGAGAGGGCCGAGTATTCGCGAGAACATAATCCTCAATGGAATTGGGACTGACGTGAGTGCCGTGATAATGCAAATTGGTTGAGCTCGAACCATGGAAACAATCGGGTGGCGTTTCAAAGGATGGCTTACCCGGATAGGTGTTCACTGCGACCCCGCCAGGGCCGACCGACGTGGAGCTATCGCAAGTCCCGCCAGTTTCGGCAACGTCTATGGAATTTGCAAAGTCACTGACTCTCACGTGGTTCAGGAGAGTGATCTGAACCGTGTCTCCCACCTTGCAACGGAGCGTTGGCGCAGGAGATGGACCGCCCTTCATTTCAGGAAAAGAGTCTGGCCACACCTTAGTGGGGTCCGTCTTATCGTAGCCCGAGAAGTAACGCATCTGTCCGCTGTTGCACACTGTCTGACCTGCTGTCGCTGAAGCTGCCAAATACTGCTTCTTTTCATTGATAATCCTAAGCACGGCCTGAAGTGTGCCGGGAGACGTGGCGTCCGGGCGTTTCGCAGTGATTTCCATTATGGTCGGAAGCGCCGCGCCAGTTTTACAGGTCACAGTCTGCGCTACTGCTGCCCATTCTTCCCTCGTGAAGCTCGGCAGCATCGCGGTCAGTGCGAGACTAGATGTCACCATCATGCTTTTTTGGAGAAACTCTCGACGACTCACGTCTGACTTCTTCTGACGATCGCCTGCATCGTTTCCATCCTCGAGCCCTGCTTGATTCTTGACGATTTCGTTTTCCGGCATGGTGTCTCCTTCATAGGTGAGTGGGTGGTGCTACACCAAAATCAGCGTCTCAGCCTTACGGTTGCGGGTTTACGGTAATGGTGCCCTTTTCACCCTCGTGATTTTTGATTGCGCATACGTAGTTCAGCGTATACGGGGTACCGGGCGGGTTGCTAGGTCCTGGAGCGAGCGTATCTGAAGTCGCTCCGGGTGGAATCTGATATGGAAACCAGGCTGTCGGATTCGACGCATTCGGCGTTGGCCAGTGCGCAACTGAATCAGCGTTGTGCCAACTGAGAGTGTCATACGCGGCAGTCGTCGCGGCTTGGGGAACAAACACGGCCGGCTGAGTGGGTGTTGGTGTCGGATTGGGTTCTATCTCAATCATTTGAGTGGACATTGAGTGTCTCCTTCGAGCTTTGTGTGACGCTTGAGTGAACGGTGGAAAAAGCAGACTAACTTGAGCGGCGGGATTCTACCGGATATTGCGGAACTGTTGCAATAGTTTGGCAGGAACAAATTCTTCAGGATTAAATCGGCAAAAGTAAACGGCAGGGCATAGCCGCGTCACATCAGTTGGCAAAGCCGTTGCGGCGACGGAGATGACTTCTGCCGCAAAATCCCTCTACACTCGAAAATTGCGAATCGTGCAGTTGCGACGCAGGTCAATCACGACCACGCGACCGAGATTGTCTGCGACTGTGAGGGTGTTCTCCGTCAGCCTGGTTGAGACTTGATTTGCACCCACGAGAGACATTTGAGCCGTTATGTCTTTCAACTGAAGGTCGATAACGCGGACTGTGATTGCGTCTTTCGCCCGCACTGAAGAAACAACCCTGCCGCCGAAGATTTCGGGTACCAATGCTTCTGACGACTGGTTGCCGATGTCTATTTCAAGCTTTTGCAATTCACCTTCAA
>DATDFT010000024.1:0-10641 GCA_036522475.1 Pyrinomonadaceae bacterium
ACTCGCCTGTGAACACCTCTAGGTCGAGCCCATCCACGGCCGTCACATCCGCGAACCTCTTCACCAGCCCTTCACAGCGCAAGGCAACTCGCGCCGTTGGCGCCTCCGCTCGCGCAACCGATGATATTTGCGTCGACATAAGATCTTGTTTGAACTCGGGATTGGATTTTCGGCAGAGAGTATTACCCGTTTATTGAATTGCGACAAGTTAAATGTGATGTTTCATTGAAAACGGCGGTCCCGATGTTACACTCACCCGAAATTATTAATTTGTAATCGCACCAAATTTAACCGGCAACGAAGACGACCTTTTGTGCAAGGCCTCGTGAATAAGGTAGTGCCCTAATTTAATTTTCTCTGCGAGTCTCTGCGAAATCTCTGCGTGCTCTGCGGTAAATACGCGCGAAACAAAGAAAACCGCCGAGTTTACGCAAAGGAAAAGAGGATTGAAACGAGATGATTCATCACGCGGTGTCGCTCGCGGGCTTCGTGATCTTCGCTGGTGTGGCGTGGTTGTTTTCGAGTAACCGGCGGGCGGTTGCGTGGAAGACGATCGTGTGGGGCGTCGCGCTACAATTCATCATTGGTCTGATCGTTTTCCGCTTGCCTGTTTCGCATCGCATCTTACTCTGGCTGAACGATGCTGTGCTGGTGCTGCTAAATGCGTCGAAGAGCGGTTCGGTGTTCCTGCTCGGACCACTCGCAGCCAGTCCCGGTGAGGCAGGCTCCGTTGGCTTCATTCTCGTGTTTCAAGTCTTGCCGGTCGTGATCTTCTTCGCGGCGTTCACCGCGATGCTTTATCACCTGCGTGTGTTACAGATCTTCGTGCGACTGTTCGCGAAACTCTTCCATCGCACGATGAGGATCAGTGGCGCAGAATCACTCTCGAGCGCTGCAAACATCTTTGTCGGTATTGAATCGGCGCTCGTCATCCGGCCGTATCTCGAGCGGATGACGCGTTCGGAGTTGCTATTAATATTGACTACGGGCATGGGGACGGTCGCATCGAGTACGCTCGGGGTGTACGTTGCATTTCTCACGGGCGTGTTTCCCGAGATCGCAGGACACCTGATATCGGCGTCAATTCTCGCGATACCGGCTTGCGTTGTCGTATCCAAACTGCTTATTCCCGAAACCGAAACTCCCGAAACGCTCGCCGCTGTGCCTCCCGAGGACGAGTCGGCTCGATCGAAGAATCTGATCGGCGCGATCATCGAGGGCGCGATGGATGGCCTAAGGCTCGCCGCCGGGATCTGTGCACTCATCATCGCGATTCTCGGCGTCGTTGCGCTGGTCGACAAACTACTCGGTGTCGCGAGCTCGTGGTTCGGAATGGCCGAACCACTCTCGATGGTGAGAATCCTCGGCTGGCTGTTTTATCCGTTCGCGTTTTTGCTTGGAGTGCAGACGAGCGACGTGCCGATCACGGCGCGCTTGTTAGGCGAGCGAGTGATACTCACTGAGGTCTTCTCGTATAACCATCTATCCCAAGTAATCTCCAACGGACAAATTACCGATCCGCGCACGGTCGTGATCCTGAGTTATGCGCTCTGCGGCTTCGCACACGTAGCGGCGATGGCAATCTTCGTCGGCGGCACGGCAGCCCTCGCGCCCTCGCGCCGCGACGACCTAGCCAGCCTCGGCCTGCGCGCACTACTGGCCGCGACGCTCGCAACCCTCATGACCGGCTGTGTCGCAGGGATTTTGACTGGCAGTGAAGGAATACTGATTGTTGGACCAAGATAGTCTGAAAACCAGGAGAGAACATGCGATTTAGAAACGGTCTGTGGGTTGTGGTCGGAATGATTCTTCTGTTGACCGCGATGAAACCGACAGTGTTGGCCCAAGCTGACGCGAAAGAGAAGAACCGTCAAGCGGTGCAAGCAGCATTTGACAACTGGCGGCGCGGGGCGGGAACCGTTTTCGATCTACTCGCGTCGGACGCAAAATGGACCATCGTCGGGCGGTCTGCGGCTTCGGGCACATATCAAAGTCGGCGCGATTTCATGGACCAGGTCGTTATTCCTTTCAACTCCCGACTCTCGACGCCGCTCGTGCCGACAGTGCGCGGCATCTATGCTGATGGCGATATGGTCATCGTATTGTGGGATGGCGCCGCAATGGCTCGTGACGGCAAGTCGTACGAGAACACATATTCCTGGTACTTGAAGATGCGTAACGGAAAGATCGTCAGCGCCACCGCCATCTACGATCCGATCGCTTTTGATGATTTATGGAAGCGAGTCCGGCCAGTGTACTGACGTAAACGAGTTGCGTTTCTATGGTCCCGCAACCGGCAGATCAGAGCTGAACATGTCTGCTACACACTTCCAGTTACCATCCGCCTGCTTCTTCCACACCTCTAAAAACTTGCCCTTGTCGGTCATCGGTTTGCCGCTATCGTCCTTCTCGTTGAACTCATAGGTCCCGCTCACGTAGGCCAAATCTCCCGAGCGCGCGACGTCAACCTTCGTTGCCTTCCAACCACCAGAAAACGCGGGCGAGTCGAGCATGCTTTTCCAAAGCGTTCGGATGGCCTCTTTACCTGTCAATGTCGGGATGTTCGGCGGCATTACCACCGCGTCATCCGAGTAATACGAGATCGTCTTGTCAACGTCCTTCGCTCCGGCGGCCTTGGACCACTCATCGTCCAATTTCCGCAACGTCGCTTCATCGGACGTTGCCTGCTTCTGACATGCAGTTGCAAGCGAAAGCAGAAGCAGGCAAAAGATGAGCGTTCTGGTCATAGACGAAGTTAACCTCCGGCGATTGCACCGATGATGAAAAACGGTTCCGCTCCGGATGCGATTGCATCCGGCAACGGAGCGTCCGGGGGTTCGTGTGTCACATCCTCACCGCACGCAAAGAACCGCAACAGCGGCCGGCGCTCACCTGCGACGTGATCGCGAATGGTCCCACGCAGCATTGGATAACGAACTTCGAGAGCATCGAGGATCGACTGTCGTGTCACTGGACCATCGAGCTCGAGTTGAACGTCTCCCGTGACACCCGCAAGCGCGCGCAAGTGTGCCGGCAAAACAACCACGATCATGTCAGTGTCTGGACCTCCACTGAAAGCACCGGCGGTAGATCTCGAACAATCGGAGCCCACGTGTCACCCGCATCAGCCGAGCCATAAACCTGGCCGCCCGTGGTGCCGAAGTAGATGCCACACGAATCGAGCGAGTCGACCGCCATTGCATCGCGCAGCACGTTTACGTAACAGTTGCTTTGCGGCAGACCGTTCGTGAGCGCTTCCCATTCGTTACCACCCGTGCGACTCCGATAAACGCGCAACTTGCCATCCGGCGGGTAGTGCTCGCCATCGCTCTTGATCGGCACAACGTAGATCGTCTCCGGCTCGTGCGCGTGAACGTCGATCACAAACCCGAAATCCGTCGGCAGGTTTCCGCTGACCTCGGTCCATGAGTCGCCTGCGTTATCGCTGCGCATCACGTCCCAGTGTTTTTGCATGAACAGCACGTCTGATTTCGAAGGATGCTTCGCGATGTGATGCACGCAGTGGCCCACTTCCGCAGTCGGATCCGGAATGTACTGCGAGTGCAGTCCCTGGTTGATCGGTTTCCACGTCGCGCCTGCGTCGTCACTGCGAAACGCACCAGCAGCGGAAATCGCAATGAAGATCCGGTCGCGATTCGCAGCGTCCAGGATGATCGTGTGCAGACACATGCCGCCGGCGCCGGGCTGCCACTGAGGTCCCGTGCCGTGACCGCGCAGTCCGGGAAGTTCTTGCCACGTCTGGCCGCCGTTGGTCGAGCGAAACAGCGCGGCATCTTCGATACCGGCATAGACCGTGTCAGGATCGTCGAGTGAAGGCTCGAGGTGCCAAACTCGCTTGAACTCCCACGGCTTCAGAGTGCCGTCATAAAACTGGTGCGTCGTGAGCGGTTTGCCAGTTTCCTCGGAGGTGTCGTAAACAAACTTATTGCTCTCGCCTTTTGGCATGCCTTCGGGCGTAGTCGTTGACTCACCGGCAGGTGTGCCGGGTTGAAACCACGTCTTGCCGCCATCGTCTGAGCGTTGAATGATCTGTCCGAACCAGCCGCTGGTTTGCGACGCGTAAATGCGGTTCGGATCCACGGCCGAACCTTTCACGTGATAGATCTCCCAACCGGCGAAGTGGGGGCCACTCACGTCCCAATTTTGACGTTTTCCATCGGAAGTTAGAATGAATGCGCCCTTACGGGTGCCTACGAGTACTCGTACATTGCTCATCTTTTCGTTCCTCTTTTGTAATTGCTGGGCAAAATTCGACTCCTTTAAAATAGTAGTCGAACGGGGAGTGCCGAAATCGACATTGTTTTTACCACGGATGACCCTGAGAGGAGAATTGCCGTTAACAATGTTAGGATAGTCAGGCTTAACTTAGAGGAGAACTCAGGTGTCTGTTACAGAGATTGCCGCTGACTGTTACCGCATATCAACCTACATCCCCGAAATCGATCTTCAGTTCAATCAATTCCTCGTCAAAGACGAAGAACCGCTCCTGTTTCATACCGGGATGCGAGTGTTGTTCCCCGCAGTGCGCGAGGCGGTTGCCGGCATCATCGATCCGTCGACGATACGTTGGATTAGCTTCAGTCATTTCGAGGCGGACGAGTGCGGGTCGCTCAACGAGTGGCTGCAAATCGCTCCGAATGCGCAGCCGGTGTGCAGTACGGTGGGCGCGCTCGTGAGCATCAACGACTTCGCGCTTCGTCCGGCAAAGGGCATGAACGACGGCGAAGTTCTCAACACGGGGCAACATCGTTTCCGCTTTGCTCAAACTCCGCACGTGCCGCATTGCTGGGAAGCCGGCATGCTGTTCGAAGAAACCAAAGGAACGTTCTTCTGTTCCGACCTCTTTCACCAGATGGGCGACGTTGAACCGTTGACCGAATCAGACGTCATCGATCGCGCCCGAAAAACCCTCATCGCTTATCAAGCGGGACCGTTCGCGAACTACATGCCTTACACGAAACATACCGACGGCATCATGCAACGGCTCGCGACGCTTAATCCGCAAACGCTCGCCCCAATGCACGGCTCCGCTTACGCCGGCGACGGAGCACAGGCCATACGCGATCTCGCCGTGGTCATGCATGAAGTCTTAGGCTGACCTGCCGTATCCAAAGCGAAATTCTTCGGAACTTTTTCCTTTCCCGTACGTCTTAGTTGACTGAAATTCGAATCTGGTCAACAGTCAAACTCCGATAAATGGCCGCAATTGCACCGAAAGAAGCCGTAAAAGACTCGATTTTGGATGCCACTGACCGCCTGCTCGCTCGGTTTGGCTACCGGAAAATGACAGTCGAGGACATCGCCGCCGAGGCGGGCATCGGCAAGGGCACCATCTATCTGCACTTCACCAGCAAGGAAGAAGTGGTGCTCTCGCACATCGACCGGATTGTCGATCGGCTGAACGGTCAGTTAACGGAAATTGCCCGTTCCAATGCGACGACTGCGGAACGTCTCCGCCAGATGCTGCTGACGCGCGTGTTGTTTCGTTTCGACAGCATCCAGCACTACACGCAGAGTCTGAACGACCTATTAGCGGTGCTGCGGCCGCGTTTGCTGGCGCGCCGCGCACAGTATTTCGAATCCGAGGCACAAATATTTTCGGAAGTGCTGGCGTCCGGGCGCGAATCGGGCGAATTGAATTTCGAAGACGAGCACGTCACCGCACACGCGCTACTCCAGGCCACAAACGGTTTGTTGCCTTACAGCCTGAGCACAACCGAATTGGGCGAACGTGAAGAAGTCGAACAGCGAACTGCCGACGTTGCCAACTTGATGGTGCGCGGCCTGCTCAGTCGCAAATAGTTTTTACACAAGGAGAAGAACTCATGCTTAGCACAACAGCCTCCAAGGTCATCTTCCGTCTGGCGCTCCTTTGCCTGCTCGCAACCTCGGTCGTTGCGATTGGCTGCGCGCAGGCGGAACAAGCCGACCTCACCATCGACGCCGCCACGCGCACACAGGTAATCGATGGAATTCTCAAACGACTCAACGACTCTTACGTGTTTCCCGAAACGGCGAAGAAGATGGAAGAGTCAATTCGCGAACGCGTTGCGAAAAAGGAATACGATCAGATTACGAGTGCGAAGCAGTTTGCGACGACGTTGACGAATGATTTGCAAGCCGTCAGTCACGACAAGCATCTTCGCGTGCGTTATTCGTTTCAGTCGATTCCCGAACGCGTGCCGCGGCAGGAGCCAACGGCCGAAGAACGCGAACAACGCAAGCGCGCCTTGACGTGGCTCAATCATGGCTTCGGCAAAGTTGAACGTCTACCCGGCAACATCGGCTATCTCGAATTTTTCAACTTCGCTGACGAGGAACTCGGCGCCGACACAGTTGCCGCAGCAATGAATTTCATCAACGGCACTGACGCGCTGATCATCGACATGCGAAAGAATGGCGGCGGAAATCCTGCGATGGTCGCACTCGTCTGTTCTTACTTGTTCGGTCCCGAGCCGGTGCACCTGAACGATCTCTACTGGCGCGAAGGTAACCGCACGGAGGAGTTCTGGACGAAAAAAGAGCTGCCCGGAAAACGTTACCTGAACAAAGACGTGTACGTGCTGACGAGCAATCGCACTTTCTCCGGCGCCGAAGAGTTCACTTACAACCTGAAGAACCTCAAGCGCGCGACGATCATCGCCGAGACGACGGGCGGCGGCGCTCATCCCGGCGGCGGTTTCCGCATCACCGAGCACTTCGGAATGTTTGTTCCAATGGGACGCGCGATAAGTCCGATTACAAAAACGAATTGGGAAGGCACGGGCGTTACACCTGACATCAGCGTTCCCGCGGATCAGGCGTTGCTGGTCGCACGCCTGATGGCGCTCAAGAAGTCGGTTACGACAGTGCCGGATCCGGACTTCAAAGCCGGTGTCGAGGAAGAGATTCAGAAGTTGGAGAAAGAGCTCGCGGCGCTGAAGCCGAAGAGTTAATTTGTCCGCGGTTGTACCAAGCGCATACACTGTCTGACCAAGCCTCAAAGTACCTGTCGCTTTTTCACCGTAAATGCAAGGGTACTGAGCGGCCCTGCTTTTGCTTAGGCTTTCTCCAAACCGAGAGAACGAACAATGGGAGGACTTATGGACGCCTTTAGTTTACTCAAAGCTGATCACAGGAAAGTTGCTGAACTGTTCGATCAACTGGAGAGTGCCACCGGAAAGCAAAAGTTGAGTGTGTTTGAGCAGATCAAGAAGGAACTCGAGCTGCACACGCACATCGAAGAAACGGTTTTCTACCCCGCACTCGAAGAGCCGAAGGAAACGCATGACCTGACGCTCGAAGCCTACGAAGAGCACGACGTGGTCAAGAAACTGCTGAAGGAGTTGAGCAGGGCCAAGTCGGTGAACGACGGGTGGGAAGCGCAAGCGAAAGTGTTGCGCGAAAACGTCGAGCATCACGTTGAGGAAGAGGAAGGCGAGCTTTTTAAAAAGGCCAGCAAGGCTTTGGGCCAGCAAGAAATCGAGACCTTGGGCGAGCAGCTCCAATCTGAGAAGGAGCGTAAGCAACGTGGTGGGACTGGCAGGGCTACGAGCAGCAAGCGATCTAACAAGTCGGCTTCCAAATCGACCGCGAGATCGACAGCAGCTAAGCGGGCAAGGGGGAGCAAGAAATCGTCCGGGTCGAAGTCCTCAGGATCTAAAACCCGTGCGCGATCCGGCTCGAAGAAATCGGGATCCAAGAAGAGATAAAAAACTGGTGACGTTGGAGAGTTAGAGTACGAGCTTCAACAAATGCGGGCATTGCTCGGGTGGCTTGACGATTAAATCTCGCTGCTCAGGGGTTTGTCGCGTTCGACGTGAGAACGCACGCGGCTGCAGACGAGCTGCCAGGCGGAGGCGGCGCGGTTGAAGCGGAGGCGCTTGATGCCGTGCGCGAGACCGAGAAGCTGCAACGCACGAATCCCCAGCCAGTTCAAATCGATCTCATACCAGTGCAAACCATGACGCGCGGAGGTCGGATGTGCGTGGTGGTTGTTGTGCCAACCCTCACCAAACGTCAACAACGCAACCCACCAACTGTTGCGCGAATCGTCGCCGGTTTCGAATCGTGTTCGACCCCACAGATGAGTGGCCGAATTCACGAGCCACGTCGCGTGCAGTGCAAGCGTAAGCCGAAGAAAAACTCCCCACAGCAACACGCCCCAGCCTCCAAATATAAAGAGTGCAACTCCCACTACCAAAAGCGGAACGTAGTAGAAACGATTCAGCCAACGATAGTAACGGTCTTTGACTAAGTCGGGCGCGTAGCGAGCGATGATCGCGGGCTCGTGATTCTGAGCCGTGCCCCACAAGATCCAGCCGACGTGCGCCCACCAACCACCATCGCGCGGCGTGTGCGGATCGCCTGCGTGGTCGGCGTGCGCGTGATGAATGCGATGCGTCGTTACCCACTGAATCGGTCCGCCTTCGAGCGCCAACGTGCCGCACGTCGCAAGAAAATATTCAACCGGTTTCGGAACTTTATATCCGCGATGAGTCAACAGCCGGTGATAGCCCATGCCGATGCCGAGACTTCCACCCACCCAGTAAAGTACGACCGCGGTGATCACAGCCGGCCAGCTCCAGAAGAAGAGCGCTGCAACCGCAGCAACATGTGCAAAGAGCAGGAAAATTCCGTTGGCCCAATTCATGCCGAGCTTTTCTCGCGCGCCCCGGGGTAGTTCTAATTTCATTCATAGTCCTTTAAAACAACATTCGGTAGGTCGCCGCTTGAATCTCGCTTCGCAACCTCTTCCGTGTCTATCTAAACACAGAGACACTCAGAACAGACTGTTGCTCAACGAAAATTACAAAACTGCGACACTACCGAATGTGTCGAGTACGAAAACTAGAACTACCAGCGTGGCTCTGAGCGGCGTCCGTGTCCGCCGCCACCGCGATTGCCGCCGTGGCCACCGCCGCCGCGATTACCACCGAACCCACGTCCACCGCCGCCACCACCGCCGCGACTCTCGCGTGGCCGAGCTTCATTGACCTTCAACATCCGGCCGGCGAGTTCCTTGCCGTTGAATTGATCGATCGCCGCCGCCGCTTCGTCGTCGGTAGACATTTCGACGAAAGCAAAACCCTTCGAGCGCCCCGTGTCGCGGTCTTCAATCACACTAGCTGATTCGACCGTTCCGGCCTGCTTAAACAATTCTTGCAAATCCTGACTGGTAGTTTGGAAAGCGAGGTTCCCAACATAAAGTTTTTTTCCCATTGACAAATCCCTTCCTCGTTTAGGAAATGAAAAGAAGCTGCGAATCGGATTTGGCTTCGGCGAACGGCAGCGTTCGAAGAATCAGGTTCGGATGCTCTCAATCAAGAGCGGCTTCGATGTGTGAAACAAACCTGCTCTCGAACCATCCAAACGTCCGGCGCTAATCGTTTGTGCGCGGGCGCATCACCGTCGATGCGCGAGAGAAGGATTAAACGGCGGTTATGATGGCTTATGCACGGCCCAACTTGCAAGCTCAATAATTCCCGAATTCGTCAATTATATTGAAACTGATCTACATGCGACCACGGAGATTCACCGTTTGCTAATTAACGTCGCGCGCGGCATGCGTGTTAAAAAATGATCGATGAATAAGGCTGCGCGCAAGTTAATCGGAGTTATTTCCGACACTCATGGGCTCGTGCGTCCCCAGGCGATTGAGGCACTCGAGGGTGTCGACATGATTCTTCATGCAGGCGACGTTGGAAATCAGGAAGTGCTCGATACGTTGAACGAGATCGCGCCGGTGGTCGCGGTGCGAGGAAACAATGATAAGGGCGAGTGGGCGGAGTCGCTTCCTGATTGGGAGGTCGTGGAGGTTGGGAACGTGTCAATATACATGTTGCATGATGTGAAGGAGATTGACATTAGTCCCGCCGGAAGTTTTCAAGTGGTCGTGAGTGGGCATTCACACAAGCCTGCGATTGAGGAGCGGCGTGGTGTTCTTTATGTCAATCCTGGGAGTGCCGGACCGAGAAGGTTCACGCTGCCTGTAAGCGTGGCGCATTTGCGTGTTGTTGGTGAGAAGGTCAAGGCGAACATCATTGAGCTACCTGTTTGAGAAAATTTTTCACGCAAAGGCGCAAAGCGCTGCCGCGCTTCCGCCCATTGTCAATACGACGCGGAAACGCACGCGGCCGCTGTGCATTTGTTCGTACGCGTCTGCCGCTATCGACGGCTGGATGAAAAAAGAATCCGACGAACAAGTCCGTCTCCACGCCGCAGACGCCTACAACAGGTACCAAAACTGCGGCCTCAAAGCCGCGCGAGGCTTGTTTGCCACCGGCTGGTGAGTGCAAAGTCTCTGAGAATTTTACTTCAGATGTCTGGCGCGTTGGCATCGCTGTTTACAAGTTCCAGCAGATCCTCCGGGTTGTATGTACGACTGGGAGAAAAGTCGTTGATGCCTTTGAGTGCGCGTCTTTGAATTTTCAATGTCGGATCGAACGGTCGTTCAAGTTCGTCAAGGGACCGAATTGACTGACGACGGCCTTTGCGGAAACAAGTGATTGCTCCGTTGAGAAACGGCAAGTTATTATTTCTTGTGCGCGATTCTTTTCTCTTCAGCTCCACGCCGTCTTTCCACCGCTGCGGTGATGATGATCTCGAGATCATTTCGCAAGTCGATCAAATCACTTCGCT
>DATDFT010000025.1:0-2260 GCA_036522475.1 Pyrinomonadaceae bacterium
CGGCAAAGCTATCTTTCCATACTTGAGCGAAGCTAACCAGGAGGTGCTTCGCTTTCCTGAACGATCGGCCGACCTGCTGATAAACGAGATTCTGCAGTCGGTCGAGCAGCCATTTATTCTTGTTCTGGATGACTATCACCACATCGGCCGGGACACCATCGTTCACAAGCTCGTCGATCGGCTGTTGCAATATTCGTCGGACCTTGTCCATCTGATCATAACGACCCGCGACCTTCCTCCGCTCGCGACCATGCGGCGAAAAACGCAGTCCGCTGCGTTGGTGATCACGCGCGACGATCTGCTCTTTACTGACGAAGAAGTGAAAGAGTTGTTCAAACAAACGCTCAACGTCGCGCTGAAAGACGAAGAGATAGCGGAGTATCGCGGGCGAACCCAGGGATGGATAACTGCACTTCAGCTGGTACGTCAAGTTGCCGAACAGGAGATGCATTCGGCAAACGGGCCGGCGGTGTTGGACCTGCACGAGATTCTGCGGCAGTCGGAACGCGACATCTTCGATTATTTCGCCGAAGAGGTTTTTTCGCGTGAGTCAGCGGAAACGCAGAGACTGCTGATGAATCTTTCCCTGCTTGAATCGCTGCAGCTTGATCTCTGCAGCGCGTTGTTTCCGGAGCTGCGCTGCTCGGCGGCACTACCTGAACTCGCGCAGAAGAACGTTTTTCTTACCGTTGCCGGTGATCGTCAAACCGGGGAAGAATATCGATTCCATCCTCTCTTTCGCGAGTTTCTAGTCCGGCGCCTTCGAGCCGATATCGGCCACGCCCGGGTCGCCGAAGAACGGAACCGGATCGCCGATCACTTTCTCAAAAATCGACAGTGGGAGATGGCGCTGCCATACCTGCTTAGCGCCCGAAACTTCGATCGCGCAGCGTCGGTGATCGCAGAGACAGGGAACGAGTGGATCGCGGCCGGTGCGTTCACTTCACTTGGGTTGTTTGCCGAACAGATATCCAATCGAGCGCTCGAGACACATCCTCGCTCGCTGCTGCACAAGGCTGAGGTCGCACGGCTTCACGGGGAGGTTGAAAAATCGTCCAAACTTCTGAACCGCGCCGTCGAACTGCTAAACAAAACCGGGGATTCGACCGGAGAAGGCGAAGCGCTCCACTCTCTTGCCAGTCTCGCGCGTCGCCGCGGTCGATATGTCGAGGCCTTCTCACTGATCGAGCGTGCCGAAACTCTCGTATCGGATACTTCGGAAACATTCATGAAGTGCGCCAACACACGCGGTTTGTGCCTCATTGTGCAAGGCAAGTGGAGCGAGGCGGAACAGCAGTTCAGGATCGCCCTCGAACTCGCGGAAAGACTCGGAAATGATCAATACGTTCGCCTGGTGACGCACAATCTTGCGCTGGCGCCGGGTTTCCGCGGAGATTTTGGCGAGGCTTTGCGGTGGTTTAGACGCATCTTTCGCGAGGGCCAGCCCGATAAGCAACTGCCGCAGGAAGCGATCGGTCACTTGAACGTGGCACGCCTGCATCTTTACCGCGGCGAATTCGAAGATACTGAGAAACATCTTAGCCGCTCGCTGGAGCTGTGCCAGCTCTATAACCTTCGGTTTTTGCGCGGCGAAATCTTCGAAGCGTACGCGAACTTTCATCGCGAGAAAGGCGACTTCGCTCACGCTGAGGAATTCTACGAACGCGCCGCGAACGCATATGATGAGGCCGAGATCGACATCGCGTCGAAGGAGTTGAACGAAGAACGCGCAGCCTTCTTCCGCCTGCGTGGTGAACTCCCGAAGGCACGTGTCTTATTGGAAGCTTTAATCGGAGCACGTGAATTACAGGGCAACGAACACGGGGTACGCACCGCGCATCTGCGTCTGTATCAACTTGATTTTGCGGAAGGCAAATTGGCTGGGCTGGACATGCACCTCCGTGAACTGCTCGATTATTTCAATCGCGACAATCACTACTACGACGAAGCATTGACAGCGATGCTTCTTGCCGAGACGTACTTCGCTCAGGGCAACACGAACGCCATGATCGAGTCCGTACGGCGCGCTTTGGATCTTTCGAATCGGTTCGATTACGAGTACTGGTTGCGGCGTGAGATTCGGCGAAATCCGGGGATATTCGGACATGAGGATATAGCCGATCGGCTGCCCGTAGATCTGCGCGAGGAACTGAAGGCGGAAGTGCGGCCGGCGCGCGTCCAATCTCAGTTAGAACCGCCTGCCCCTATCACTGATTTGACGATACGCACGCTTGGACCAGTGGAGATCTTCCGCGATCCT
>DATDFT010000026.1:0-6842 GCA_036522475.1 Pyrinomonadaceae bacterium
GAGGGACGCGATGTGCGGGGTCACAGCGCGGAAACGACATTCAACAATTCGAGGATCACTGCGTTTGTGGACGCGGGCGGCAGACAGAGATCGTTTGGCGTCTTCGGCGCTGATTCGGTGCGCTTTCAATCGTGGTTTTTCAGTTTTGGGGCGCGGGTGGATCGTTGGATGAATAGCCGTGGGTTCTCGGATCGGACTCCTGTTGTCGGTAGGCCTTCACTCAATGACTTCGCGGATCGATCCGAAACTGCGTTTAGCCCGCGGTTCTCAGTGATCAAGCGATTCAACCAGGGCTTTTCCTTAACTGGTTCGGCGTATCGAGCGTTCCGGGGGCCGACGTTGAATGAGCTGTATCGAAATTTTCGCGTTGGCAATGTCGTCACGAACGCGAATGCAGCGTTGACTGCGGAGAGGTTGACGGGCGGTGAGGCTGGCGTGGGGTTGCAGAAGTTTGGTGAGCGACTCTTTGTGCGTGGGAACTTTTTCTGGAGCCAGATCGATGATTCGATTGCGAATGTGACGTTGTCGACGACACCGGCGCTCATCACGCGCCAACGGCAAAACCTGGGTGCGATTCGAGCGCGCGGGATGGAGTTGTCGGCGATCACGAAGTTTGCGAGACGCTGGGAAGTTGCGGGTGAGTATTTGTTGACGGACAGCACGGTGCTGAGTTTTCCGGCGAATCGAACTCTGGAAGGTTTGCTGGTGCCGCAGGTGCCGCGGCATCAGTTTAATTTTCAGGTTGCTTATGCGAGTGGGAAGTGGGTTTTGGGAACACAGGGGCGGTTCGTGAGCAGGCAGTTTGATGACGATCAGAACACGTTGCCGCTCGAGAGGTTCTTTACGATGGATGCGGAGGCGTCGCGTGCGATGTCGGAGCGTGTGCGACTGTTTGTGGCGTTTCAGAATCTGAATGGCAGCCGGTACGAGATCAGCAGCACGCCCGTGTTCACCGTCGGCCCGCCAGTGCTCGTCCGGGGCGGCATACGGATCTCCGTTCATTAGCCACAAAAAGGCACATAAAACACAAATGAATCAGTTTTTGTGATTTATGTGCCTTTTTGTGGCTAATAACTTTTTCAACTCCAGCGCATTTTTGACCGCTGCACCTTCAGGATCGTTATTGAAGTAGACGTAAACCTCTGAAACTCGCCAGTTCTTGATTCGCTTCGCCCAATCTTTAAGCTCGCTTGTCGAGTACCATCCTGCATACTTCGCACTCGTCGGCCCGTGAAAGCGAATGTAAGTAAACCTCGCCGTCAGCTCGTGCGGCACCTTCATATCCGCGAAGTCGTGAATACAGTGCGCCACGTTATACTTCCGCAAGAGCTCAAACACCTCCGGCACAAACCAACTCGCCTCTCGAAACTCAAACACATACTTGTGTTCACGCGGCAGCGTCTCCAGAAACTCCCGCAACCTCTCAACATTCAACTTCCAACGCGGCGGGAGTTGAAAGAGTATCGGCCCGAGCTTCTCTTCCAACCTGTCCGCCACCAGAAAAAACTTCTCCGACGAACGCTCCGGATCTTTCAACTTCTTCATGTGTGTGATGAAGCGGCTGGCTTTGACCGCAAAACAAAACCGGCGCGGTGAGGATTCGCGCCAGTTGTCGAAAGTCTTCGCGGTCGGCAGCCTGTAAAAACTGTTATTGATCTCTACGGTATCGAAGTGTCGCGCATAGAACCGGAACATCTCCGCGCCTGAGGTGCGCTCGGGATAGAAAACACCCAGCCAGTGTTTGTAATGCCATCCGGAAGTGCCGACATGGATCTTCACTGCATCAATCGCACTACTTTACTGCTGTACATGAGGTCGAGCAGTTGCGTAGACAAACCGGAATCCACAGTCTTCAATATTGCATACTGTTCGCGCGCGCAATCTTTTTGTTTCAACGCCAGGCACGTCATCGCCAGGTTGTAACGCGCGGAAACGGACTTGGGCGCAAGCGCGAGGGCTTTCTCGAGAACTCTTTTAGCCTCCTTCGGTTTCTTCATCTGAAAATAGATGAAACCCAGACCTGCGTACGCCGGTGATGAATTCGGACTCAGCTCAATCGCTTTCTGCGAGTTAGCAACAGCCTCTCGAAATTGGTTCAAGTGGTAATACCCTTCGGCGAGTGCGATGTACGTGTCCGGCTTGAGTGGATCCAAACGTGCACAGTCCTGCAATGTCTTGATGGCTTCGGGATATTTCTTCAGTTGGAGATAGCTCCACGCGAGGTAGTAAGTCGCCAAAAATGATTGCGTCCCCGCACGAGCTTTGTTACAGAACGAGACCGCCTGCTCCGATTGGTTCAAGTGCACGTAAGCAAAACACAACCCGCTAACGGTTTCGACTGAGTTCGGATCTAAGGCGAGCGCCTTGTTAAGAGCATCGACCGCCGACGACGGTTTTTCCAAAGTCAGATACGTCTGGCCGAGGTTGTTCCATGTAACACTCGATTGCGGATCGAGTTGCAGCGCCCGCAGGTAACAATTCGTGGCTTCCTGCACCTGGTTCAAGTGGTAATACGCAAAACCCAGAAAATGCCAGGTGACGGCTGACTGCTCATTTAGCGCGAGTGCGCTGCGAAAATCATTCACCGCGGCTTCGTAATCATCGAGGTGAAGGTGCGCGACACCGAGATTGTGTTGTGCTCTGAAGACAGTTGAATCGAGGTTTACGGCGTTGCTGAACGCAGTCGCAGCGGCGTGATAATCTCCGGCTTTGTAAGAGTTCAATCCCTTTGCGAGCAGCTCGTTAACACTCCGGTTAACGCGAAGTCGTTCGGTGTAGTCGTAATCTTCGTCGAGGAAGACGCGGTTGTGTGCGGTCTTCTGAATTTGTGCGTTAACGATCACAGTGAGGATCAATACGGCGAGAACTGCCGGGACCAGCTTGCCCATTCCAACCTCCGTGCGTGGCTCAAAGTTGAACAACGCGCAGGGTTGAGGTTGGAATGGAGCAACTAATATGCCATTAGTTTAATTCCTCGAGGTCTCGGGTTTCGATCCGAGATATTTCTCAAACCATTCGAGGTTCGCTTTCATCGCGGCCAACTGCATTTTCGGTTCGTTCGGTCCGTGAGGCTGGCGCGGCAACACGATCATTCGCGTCGGCACACCCTTCATCTTGAGTGCGTTATAAAACTCGTAGCCTTGCGAGATGGGCACGCGCACGTCCGCCTCGCCGTGTTGAATCATCGTCGGCGTGGTCACGGCTTTGACGTTGAACATAGGCGAGTGCTTCTGATAGAGATCCATCGCTTCCCAGAACTGCCCGCCGAAGTAGTCAGGAACAAACGACGGAATATCCGCGGTGCCATTGAAGCTCATCAGGTTCGTGACCGGCGCGCCTGCCGAAGCCGCTTTGAATCGCGCTGTTTGAGTAACGATCCACGTCGTCATGAAACCACCGTAGCTCCAACCCATCACTCCCAAACGATCCGGATCGGCAACGCCCATCTCGATCACTCGGTCGACTCCGGTCATCAGATCCTGGTAGTCGCCAACGCCCCAGTCGCGCACGTTCGCACGGCGAAAGTCCGTTCCATAACCACTCGAGCCGCGCGGATTCGGACGCAGGATCGCAAACCCGTGCGCCGCGAAAGTCGCGAGCGGATATGCGCCGCGGCCGCCGATGAACGTCTGTTGGAAAACTCCCGCTGGTCCACCGTGAACGTTGAGAATCAAAGGCACCCGTTGTCCCGTTTGGTAACCGACCGGATAAGTGAGTAGACCTTCGATTTGTTTACCGTCTTTTGATTTCCAACTGATGACTTCGGTGCGTCCGACCGCCGGTATCTTCAAGTCCGCGTTTACGTGCGTGATCTGCACGGGGTTGAAATCGTTGACGGTCGCGACGAACACGTCCGCGGGGGTGTCGGGAGTTTGTCTGACAAAACCGAACGTCGTGCCCGTTTGGTTAAGATCGAAGGCGCTGATGACCGCGGGCGTCGTTTTGATCTCGTTGATTTTGTTTGCGTTGATGTCCAGCGAATAGATCTGCGTTCCGGTTCCCTTTGGCTCACTGAAATAGAGGCGCTTGCTGTCGGCTGACCAGCCTGCGATGTCGGGTTGAGCGTCGAACGAAGTGACGAGTGTTTTCGGCTGTCCGCCGCTGGCCGGGTAGATTTGAATCACTCCGGCCTGCGCCCAACGTGGCGGATTGTCGCTGGCGAGAATCGCGATCGACTTTCCGTCCGGTGAATAGAGTGGCGAGCTCTCCGCCGCCGGTGTGGTTGCGAGATCGGTGACCTTGCCCGTTGCGACTTCAATGATCGAGACATCGGAGGTGGTCCAATCGTTCGCGAGCGGTGATTTGACGTGACCAAAAGCGATGCGTGAGCCGTCGCTGGACCAATCGAAGTCCTCAACCTGATAGTTTTCGGTGGTGAGTTTGCGCGGTTCGCGTTTGCCGTTCGCGTCTTTTTGAATCGACAACACGTACAGCCGCGACATTTTTATATTCTCATCGACCCAGCGCCAGTCGTTGCGGCCTTTATCGTTCTTTTCTTCGTCCTCCGTTTTCGGATCGCTCATGGTGAACGCGATCGAGTGTCCGTCTGGAGACCAGGCAAAGTTGCTGACGCTGCTCTTCAGATCCGTCAGGGGTTCTGCTTCACCGCCGCTCGTGCTCAGCACGTAGAGATTGCTTCGGTTGTCCTTGCGGTTCGACGTGAACGCGATCCAGTTTCCGTCAGGCGACCATTTCGGATTGCTTGACGACTTCTCGCCATACGTGAGTTGAATGTTCTGTTTGGTCGCGAGATCAGCCATCCAGATTTGAGTGACGAACTCACTCTTGTCGGCCGTCATCACGGCTTCGTTGACGGTGTAGACCATCTTCTTTCCATCCGGAGAAACTCTCGGTGAGCCGACGGCTTTCAACTTGAGTTGTAATTCCGGATCCCATGTTTGCGCGTTGGCGGTAACGACAAAAAGGACGACGAGGGTCAGAACTGTGGCGAGAGTTTTCATGATCGTTCTCCTGGAGTTGGAATCGAAGGTGGCAAAACTTTTACTCGTGAGTGGCCCGAAAGTCAATAACATTGTAAGCTCCGAAACCTTATGGACCGGATCTCGTTAGCCGCAGTGCAGGAAGCACGTGGCGTGATCGCTGATTCTGCGATCCGCACGCCGCTTATCCGACTCAATTTTGCGGACACATCGGCCGAGATCTACTTGAAACTGGAGAATCTCCAACCGATTGGATCATTCAAGATCCGAGGCGCCGCGAATGCGATTGCGCACCTGCGACCGGAGGAGCTCGAGCGTGGTGTGGTCACGGCGTCGGCGGGCAACATGGCCCAGGGTGTCGCGTGGTGTGCACGCAAGCTCGGCGTTCCCTGCACGGTCATCGCTCCGTCGACTGCGCCCGACGCGAAAGTCAGTGCGATTGAGCTTCTCGGTGGGCGTGTGATCAGGGTTACGTTTGATGAGTGGTGGAGCGCGTTTGAGCAGCGATCGTTTCCGGGTGTTGATGGGACGTTCATTCACGCGTTCGACGATGCGCATGTGATGGCGGGAAACGGGACGATTGCGTTGGAGATCCTTGAGGATCTCGAGGATGTCGAAGCTGTGATCATTCCGTGGGGTGGCGGCGGGCTCACGTGCGGAGTTGGTTCCGTGTTGCGTGAGTTGAAGCCCGCGTGCAGAGTGTTCACGGCGGAAGTCGCGACTGCGGCGCCGTTTGCCGCGTCGATGGCAGCCGGTATTCCGACGACGGTCGACTATCAACCATCATGGGTCGACGGCATCGGCTCGAAAGGCGTCTTTCCACAGATGTTCGAGCGCGCGCGCAAGTTAGTGGACGGCGCCCTCGTAGCAGATCTCTCCTCCACGGCGTCCGCTCTGCGTCATCTTGTCCAACACAACCACATCATCGCCGAAGGCGCCGGTGCCTGCCCCGTTGCCTGCGCCCTTTCCGGCAACGCCGGCCCCGGCAAAATCGTCTGCATCGTCTCCGGCGGCAACCTCGATCCCACGAAACTCGCCCACATCCTGACGGGCTAACGAAAATCTTCGCGCATGACTGTAGGGGCGGCACTCCGTGGCCGCCCCATTCGCTCGAATCACGCCCTTGCAGAAAACGGCGCGACACAATTGCCTTTAACAAATGAAATTAGGTATTGTGCGCAAGATTCAAAGACGCCTTCTTGGAGTACCTCACTATGCCTCATTTCGAAGATTTTCCTCACCCGCGTAGATACAACACGCTTCGCCTTCTCGGTTACAACTACAATTCCATTTATCAACTTTGCGCAATCACGATGGCCGTCAGTTCACGTCGTCCGCTGTTTGCAGATATGTTACTCGCCAAGGCCGTACTTACCTGCTTGTTAAGTGACAAAACACTGGCGCAAATGCGTTTGCGCGCGTTTACGCTCATGCCTAATCATCTTCACTTTCTGGCCGGCGTGCGAGACCCGAGCCGGAATCTGCCGCGTCTTATCGGCGAATTCAAAAGCTACACCACGCAACTGTATTGGAAACGCGGTCGGGAGATTGCCGATACTCAAGAGGTGAGCCTCCCTTCTGCCAATGCAGTTAAATCCAGTAGCGAGGAGCGTCGCTCATTGATTGCCGCGTTGATTGATGCTCGGGCAGTGCTGCGGCCCGAAGGCGTTGACTTAAAAAACTGGCCGCGCGTGGAGACCAGGCATTTTCTTAAAAAGAATCTGTGGCAAACGCGATTCCATGATCACGTTATTCGAAATGAGCAGGATCTCGCGGAGAGTCTTACTTACATTGAGATGAATCCGGTACGCGCAGGTTACGTATCTCACTCATTTTTCTATCCCTATACCGGGTTTCTCTCTGCTTGATTTGATCAGGTCGTGTGTTGTAGGGGCGGCACTC